>NZ_JBHSQW010000044.1:283666-466271 GCF_042658695.1 Pseudonocardia hispaniensis
ACCGCGGCCACGACGACGGCCGAGGACCTCGGCGGCGAACCGGCCGGTAACGAGGTCGTGGCCACCGACGACACCGTCGAGACCACCGTCTGATCCGGGAGGGGCAGCAGTGGCACCCACCGCTCCGGTCGAGGTCGTGGACTCCGCCCTCGCCGCGGTCGCCCGCTACGACCGGCCGGACCTGGAGGCGCGGTTGCGGCAGGCGCGTGCCCGGCTGACCGACGACAGCGTCCGGGTCCTGGTCGTCGGCGAGTTCAAGCAGGGCAAGAGCATGCTGGTCAACGGCCTGGTCGGCGCCCCGGTCTGCCCGGTCGCCGACGACGTGGCCACCGCGGTCCCCACGGTCGTCCGGCACGCCGAGACGGTCACGGTGACCGCCGTGCGGGTGCTCAACCCCGAGGCCGACCCTGCCGAGCAGCGCACCGAGCGGGTCGAGGTGCCCGCGGAGGAACTGGCCGACCACGTCGGCGAGGGGGGCAACCCCGGCAACCGGAGAGGGCTCGCCTGCGTCGAGGTGGGGGTGCCCCGGCCGATCCTGGCCGGCGGGCTGGAGCTGGTCGACACCCCCGGGGTCGGCGGGCTGTCCTCGGTGCACGGGTCGGCGACGATGGCGGCGCTCCCCTCGGCGGATGCGATCCTGCTCGTCTCGGACGCCTCGCAGGAGTACACCGAGCCCGAGCTGACGTTCCTGCGCCAGGCGGTCGCGGTCTGCCCGAACGTGGCCTGCGTGCTGACGAAGAACGACCTCTACCCCGAGTGGCGGCGCGTCGCGGAGCTGGACGAAGGCCATCTGGCCGCGATCGGGATCGGCGCCCCGCTGTTCCCGGTCTCCTCCACGCTGCGCTGGCAGGCCGTGCTCGACAACGACTCCGCGCTCAACGAGGAGTCCGGCTATCCGGCGCTCGTGCGTTATCTGCGCCGCCGGGTCCTCGGTCAGGCCGACCGGCTGGGACGCCGGTCGACGGCCCAGGACGTGCTGGCGGTCACCGGGCAGCTCGCCGAGGGCCTGCGGGCCGAGCAGGCCGCCCGGCGCGACCCGGAGTCCGTCCACGAGCTCGTCGTCCGGCTGACCGAGGCCCAGCAGCGGGCCACCGAGCTGCGGGAGCGGTCCGCGCGCTGGCAGCAGACTCTCGGCGACGGCGTCGCCGATCTCAACGCCGATATCGACCACGACCTGCGCGAGCGCATGCGCGAGATCGCCCGGGTCGCCGAGGACACGCTCACCGAGGGCGGCGATCCGACCAAGACGTGGGACGAGTTCTCGCGCTGGGTGCAGCAGGAGGTGGCGGCCGCCGCGTCGGCGAACTTCGTCTGGGCGACGCAGCGGGCCCGGTGGCTGGCCCGCCGGGTCGCCGAGCATTTCTCGGAGGACAGCGACCAGCTGGTGCCCACGCTGCGCTCCGAGGCCATCGTCGCGCAGCGGACGGTACAGCCGCTGACCCTGCGCGAGGTCCAGCCGTGGGGTATCGGGCAGAAGGCGTTGACCGGGCTGCGGGGCAGCTACACCGGGATGCTCATGTTCGGGATGCTCGGCACCCTCGTCGGGCTGACGTCGGTCGTCAACCCGCTCTCCATCGGCGCCGGGATCGTGCTGGGCGGCAAGGCCATCGGCGAGGAGCGCAAGCGTCTGGTCACGCGCCGCCAGAACGAGGCGAAGACCGCCGTGCGCCGCCACATCGACGACGTGATCTTCCAGGTGGGCAAGGACTCCCGCGACCGGTTGCGCGCGTTGCAGCGCGAGTTGCGCGACCACTTCACCGAGCAGGCCGAACAGGCCAAACGCTCGCTGCAGGAGGCGGTGCGGGCCGCCGAAAGTTCGGTGAAGGCCTCGAAGGCCGACCAGGAGCGGCGGCTGCGCGAGATCCCGGCCGAGCTGGCGAAGCTGGAGGAGGTGCGGCGGGCCGCCAAGGCCCTGCTCCAGCCGGCCACCGCCGCGCAACCGGCCGCGCAACCCGCCGCGGCGCCCGCGGCGCAGGACGCCGGTTCCCCGGCACCGGAGCGGGTGCAGGCGGGATGAACGGCCGACCGTACGGGGCGCTGTCCGACGCCGTGCGCGAGGTTCTCCGACAGGCGACGCACCTCTACCGGGACCGCCCGCGCACCGCCGCCCTGCTGCGCGACCAGCTGGACCGGCTCGACGAGCCGCTGCGCGTCGCGATCGCAGGCAAGGTCAAGGCCGGCAAGTCGACGCTGCTCAACGCGCTGGTCGGGGAGCCGGTCGCGCCGACCGACGCGGGGGAGTGCACCCGCGTGGTCACCTGGTACCGCGATGGGCACAGCCCACGGGTGGTCATGTACCCGCGCTCGGGCGCGCCGGTGCCGCTGCCGGTCGTCCGCCGGGACGGGGCGCTCGTCATCGAGCTGAAGGGCGCCGCGGCCGAGGACCTGGACCGCTTGGTGGTCGACTGGCCCTCGCAGGGGCTGCGCGGCACCACGTTGATCGACACCCCGGGGATCGCGTCGATGTCCACCCAGACCGCGCGGCGCACCCTGACCTTCATCGACCCCGAGGAAGCCGACACCCCCACCGAGGCCGACGCGGTCGTCTACCTCATGCGCCACCTGCACACCGCCGATATCGACCTGCTCGAGGCCTTCCGGGACCAGGGAGTGGCCAGCGCCGGGGCCGTCAATGCGATCGCGGTGATCTCGCGGGCCGACGAGATCGGTGCCGGACGGGTGGACGCGATGATCTCGGCCAGGGCGATCGCCCATCGCTACCGGGCCGAGCCGACCGTGCGCGGGCTCTGCCAGGACGTGGTCGCCGTCGCGGGGCTGCTCGCCGAGACCGGGCGTACCCTGCGGCACGCGGAGTTCGTCACCATGGCGCGGCTGGCCGGGGTGCCGCGCACCGAGCTGGAGGCCGCGCTGCTGTCCGTCGACCGGTTCCGCCGCGCCGAGGGGGCCGTGGCCGATGCGGTCGAGATCGGGGAGGACCGCGACGCCCTGCTGCGCCGGTTCGGCCTGTTCGGCATCCGGTTGGCGACCACCCTCATCCGGCAGGGCACGACCGACAGCCCGACGCTGGCCGCGGAGCTGGTCGCCCGCAGCGGCCTGCCCGATCTGCAGCGGGTGTTGCACACCCAGTTCACCCAGCGGCGCGACCTGCTCAAGGCCCGCTCGGCGCTGCTGGCGCTGGAGCGCGTGCTGCGGGCCGACGGCCGCACCGACGGCCCGCTGGCCGCGCAGGTCGAGCGGATCCTCGCGAACGCGCACGAGTTCACCGAGCTGCGGCTGCTCAGCGCGTTGCGCTCGGGTGCGGTCACGCTGCCGCGGGAGATGGCCGGGGAGGCCGAGCGGCTGCTCGGGGCCGCCGGTCCGGCCCCGCGACAGCGCCTGGGGTTGCCCGCGGGCTGCGGGGCGCTCGAGGTGCGTAACGCCGCGCTCGCCACGCTGCACCGATGGCAGAACCATGCGGTCAACCCGATGTTCGGCCGCGCCGCGACGGAGGCGTGCCGCGTGGTCATCCGAAGCTGTGAGGGGATGCTCGCCGCACTCACCCCCCGCTGACCCCATGACCCCCCTGAACGTCATGGCTCCACAACGCGCACAACCTGCCCCGCTCCCGCGCATCATGGCTCCATAACGCGCACAACCTGCCCCGCTCCCGCGCATCATGGCTCCATGACGCGCAGAGAGCGGGGGATAACCCCCGCTCGCCCGGGGGCGCTCACCCTCGCCCGCGCCGGATCCCGGCGCCACCATGGTCGTGGCGGATGCGCCGACCGCTTCGGTGCACCGGGACGGGGGAGTCTCGGAGATGCCTGCGAACACCGCGGTTCGTGACCGGGAGCATCGAGCGCCGGTCGTACGCGCGGACACACGCCGTCGTGCCGGCATGGCAGACCATGGGGGCGCGACGATGAGCCGATCGGGGGGCACGGTGAGGGACATGCCGATCACGACAGCTCGGGTGCACGAGGTTCACGACGATGCGGCGGTGGAACCCGCCGGCCTGGGTGTCGAGCGGCTCTGGCGAGACGGTGCGGTCATCGAGGCCATCCACGTCGCGGATCAGGTCCTCGCCGGCGGCGCCGACATCGACTGCCGCGCCGCGGGTGTGGTCGCCGCGGCCGCCGCAGCCGACGGCGCCCTGCGCGACGCCGCCGTCCGCTGGCGGGGTGTCGCGGCCGCGCTGCCGGACAGCCGGGGGGCCTGGGCCCTTGGTCGCGCCGCGCTCGCCGCCGCGCTCGCCGGTGACCTGGAGGCCGCCGACGCCGACCTCGCCGCCGCGCGCGAGGCCCTGCCCGATCCGGCGCCCCGTGGGCTCACCGTGCTGCTCGACGGTGTCGACGCCACCCTGGAGGCCCAGCGCGGCAACCCGGTAAGGGCCGCGCGCCGCCTGGCCGGGTTGGCGGCGGCGACGGTGCCCGCCGATCCGCTGACCGTCGAACGCTGGGACGAGCTCGCCGTCACCGTTCTCGCCGCCGCCGGTGACGACCGCACGGCGCGTGCGATGCTCGCGGCGCACGACCACCATCGGCCCTCGACCCCGCGGCACCGGCTGCTCACCGCCTGGCTGGACCTGCGGGCGGGTCGGCTGGCGGAGGCCCGGGCGGGGCTCGCGGCCGCGGCCGAGACGCCGGTCCTGCGGCGCAACGCCGTCCTCGCGGCGGCCGTCAGCGTCGGGCTGGCCCGGCGCTGCGGCGACGAGGCCGCGCTGGCCGCGACCTGGCACCGCGTGGTGCCGGTGGTGGTCGGCGCCGACGTGGAGCCGCTCCTGCTCGACGTCTGGGGCGAGCTGGCGGCCGCGGCCGCCAGGGTGTCGCCCCGGGACGGCGACTCCCTTTCCGACGCGATTGCCGCCGCGGCCGGCCGGGCAGGCGCGCCGACGTGGTGTGTGGCGAGCGAGCAGTGGTGGCGGCTGCAGCGGGGCGTCGCCGACGGTGACCGGGACATGGTCGCGTCGGCCGCGGAGCGGCTCGGCGCGCTGGCCGACCCCGGTTCCGGGACCCTGGCGGCGCTGGCCGCGGCCGCGCGGACCTGGGCGACGGTGCTGGCCGGGAACATCGACCCGCCCGCAGTGACCGCCGCGGCTCGCGGGCTCGCCGACGCCGGACGTCCGCGGGAGGCGGCGGCCCTCTGCCGTGCCGCGGCCGAGCGGGCCGCCGAGCCCGCCGCCGCCCGGGACCTGCTCGGGCGCTCCCGCGCTCTGGTGGGCAAGCCGTCGGCGGAGGACCGGGAACCCGCCGGGGGACTGTCCGAGCGGGAGCGCGAGGTGGGTGCCCTCGTGCTCGACGGGCTCACCCAGAAGGAGATCGGCGCGCGGTTGTTCATCTCGCCCAAGACGGTGGAACAGCACGTCGCGCGGCTGCGCCAGAAGCTGGGCGCGGTCAATCGCGCCCAGCTCGTCGCCGCGCTACGGTCCCGGCTGCCGGCCGGCTCGGTCGGCGCGGCCGGCTGAACGCGCCCGTTCCGGGGTCAGCCGGCCACGCCTTCGGTTGCATCCGCGGCGCAGATCGACATCGTCTCGGTCGAGGTCGCGATCGGCGCCCGGTTCGTGCCCGGCGGTCGGCTGGTGAGCACCGCCGCGTCCGGACGCGTGCAGCTGATCTTTCCCGCATACTGTGCGACATGCGGACGCAGCGCTGGGTCGCCGAGGTCGGTCCTGAGAATGCCCACTGGCTGGCCACCGAGAGTCGCACGGCGCGACTGGCCTCCGAGTACCGCCCGCGCGACCTCGGCGACGGCCGCGTCGAGCTGAACCGGCTCGCTCTCGGCGCCTCCCGGGAGCTGGGGGAGGAGGAGGACGGCTACATCACCGACGACGGCGACGGGCTGCGGGTGTGGATCGGCGACGTCGCGTTCGACCTCGTGCTCATCGAGTCCTGAGTCGCCCGCTCAGCCGACCGGTGCGGAGCGGCTCGACGTGAAGTCCAGGATCCGCCGCCACGCGTCGGCGCAGGCGTCGGCCCACTCGGCGAAGGCGCGGTCGAAGAACGAGTGCGGGGCCCCGTCGTAGGTCCACGCCTCGTAGGGGACACCGGCCGCCTCGAGCCGAGCCGTGAACGCGGCGGACTCCTCGGGCGGGGTCGCCGCATCGTCGCCCGCGATGAGCAGCAGGAGCGGGATCCGCATGTCGTCGATGACGTCGTTCACCCGCTGCGGCTGGCCGTAGAACCCGATCACCCCGGCCAGGTCGAGGTCGCTCGCCGAGAGCCGCCATGACTGGCTGGCGCCGAAGCAGAACCCGACCGTGAATGCCGGACCGAGGGACCCCTCCGCGTCGAGATGCGCGAGGGCGGCCGCGACGTCGGCGGCGACGTCGCCCGGCACGACCGTGTGGACATGGGGCTGCCAGTCGAAGTCGTCGCCGCGGTCATCGGTGTCGGCGGTGCGCCCGAAGTAGTCGATCGCGACGGTGTCGAATCCGGCCTCGGCGAAACGGACGGTGAGATCGCGGTAGTAGGGATGCAAGCCGCGCACGTCGGGCAGCACGACGACGCGACCGCCGGGCGGGACCGTCCGGACCGGCCCGATGCGTAACGTCCGAAGAGGTAAACCGGCGCCGGCGGAGGCTCCCCGTTCCGCCGGCCCCGGTCATCTCGGACAACGCGGGAGCGATCGCCAGGATGCGGCATCCGACATCCGGCCGCCGAGCGGACCTTGATCGTCGGTGACCGGGTCGCCGAGCCGTCGGACCGGTCGCGTCAGCCGTCGGCAGATTATTCGGTACCGGCCGCCGCTCACCGGCGGTGCGGTGGCCCCGGCGACCGGGCAGACGGACGCCGTCGATCCGGATCGCAGCATGCCATCGCGCATCCTCCCGAACCCACGCGTCGCCCGTGGCCACTGTGTGGTTGTGCATGTCGTCGCAGGGGTCCGCAGGGCAAACGAAGCCGCCCGTCGAATGGTCCGCGGGTAACGCCCGAAACGGCCGCCCCGGGGTAATTGCCGGTGGTCGGTGGAACTATTCTGGACGGTTGTACGAGCTCGTCGGGTTCCGTCCTTTTGTCGCCCTTCTACATGGCGTATGTCTGCCCTTCGCCGCTGGTGGAAGCGGTTTGTGGGGCGGCTGGTACTGCTTCGTCGCAAGTGTGGCAGCAGCGGTTGGCAGTATGCTCGGCGCCGGACTCGCGAAAGGACGTTCCCCGGTGGTTCAGTCGATTGACTACATTGATTCTGGTTGGTATCTGGAAATCGTCCGTTTCGCCGAGATCACCCCGTGGCTCCATTCCATTGTCCTGATATATACGTCTGTCGGTTTCGTGCTGCTTGCCGTGTTGCTCCTCGCGGGTGGGCTGCGGGCTCGGCACGCCAGCGCGGCGACCGCCGCCGCGGCACTGACGGCCCCGCTCGCGCTGGCACTGGCCATCGGCGTCAACCTCGTGATCAAGGACATGGTCGCGGAGGTCCGGCCGTGTGACGTCCTGGCGGTCCCGGTCACCGTGCTGCCCTGCGCTCCGCCGACCGACTTCGCCTTTCCCAGCAACCACAGTGCGGCGGCGGCGGCGCTGGCGGTGGCGGTGTTGGTCGTGCACCGGAGGCTGGGCTGGATCGCGGTCGGTCTCGCGCTGCTCATGGGGTTCTCGCGGGTCTACCTCGGTGCCCACTACCCGCACGATGTGATCGCCGGGCTCCTCGTCGGCATGGCCTGCGCGCTGGTGGTCGCACTGCCGTCCCGGCTGCTGCTCGGCCGCACCGTGGCTCGGCTGCGCGGTGGATCCCTGGGCTGGCTGCTCGGACCCGGCCGGCTGGCGCGGCCACCGCGTCGTGGCGCCTCCTCGGTGCCGCTCCCCCCGACCAGGGCTCATGACCAGGTGCCGCGGATCCGCCGCAGGTAGCGGCCCCTGAGCGCCTGCACCGCCCCGAGGTCATCGTCGGGTACGGCTGTTCGCCTCAGTTGACGCAGGGCACGCCGTTCGCGGTGATGACCCGTCCGGGGTCGGGCTGGGCATGTGGGGCGTCATCGCCGGGCGGTGGGGCGGGGATGCGAGGGCGGTCGGACGTGCCGGGTCCGACATAGTCGCGGCCGAGCAGGACCTCGACCCGTCCGGTCGCCAGACTGTCCTCGCGCTGGACCGGCAGGCCGCCGAGAAGCTGTGCGATCCGGTGCGCGGCCTGCTGGTCCGCAGCGGTGGCACGCACGGCGGAGCGCGTGCGGGGAGCGGCGTTGCCCAGGACCCCGGGCACGTAGCCGGAGTTGTCGAGGAAGTCCTGGGTGGCCGCGGCGAGCCCGGTTCGCTGGGTCCCGTTGCGGACGTCGACGGTGACCCGGCTCGTCGCGGGTCCGCCGGAGTCTCGCCGGCCGGAGTCGGCGGCGTCGCCGACGCCGCCCAGATCGGCGAAGAAGGCGTGCACCAGGGCCGGGTCGACCTGGACGGCGACCCCGTCGGCGGGGGTGCGTAGATCGGGGCGGCCGGTGGGCATGGTGCGGAACTGGATGCGCTCGGTGGCCAGCCCCTGGAGCTGCGCAGCGAAGGCCATCAGATCCCAGCCCTGGTCGAGCACCACATACCGGCTCGCCGCCCCGATCAGGCCGCTGAGCGCGGCCGGGTTGGTCAAGGTGCCGGTGGACAGCACCTGATGGGCCAGGCTCGCCAGGAATGCCTGTTGGCGCACCACCCGGTCCAGGTCGCCGCGGGGCAGGCCGTGGCGCTGGCGGACGAAGGCCAGGGCCGCGGGACCCTGGAGGGTCTGCGGGCCGGCCGGGAAGTCCGCCCCCGAGAACGGGTCGTTCGCGGGCGCGGTGAGACAGACCGGAACGCCGCCGACGGCCGCGGTGATCTCGGCGAACCCGGCCAGGTTGACCTCGGCGTAATGATCGATCGAGGCGCCGGTGAGCTGCTCGACGGTCGCGATCAGGGCGCGCCTGCCGGCCAGGCTGGAACGCCGGACCAGGTCGGCTCCGGTGACGCCCTCCGCCTGTAGCCGGCCGCGCTCGGTGTTCGCCGCCCGCGGATACGCTGAGTTGATCTTGTGGGTGCCATAGCCGGGGATGTCGACGTACGAGTCGCGGGGGATCGACACCGCGGTCGCCGTGCGTGTCGGATCGTTCGGGATGCGCACCAGGATGAGAGTGTCGGTGTTGAGCTCCCCGGTGTCCGCCCCCGCATGCAGCGCGTCGAGGACGTCGGCCGGTAGCGGGTTGCCCCGGGCGTCGGTGCGGCTGTCCAACCCGACGAGAAGTATGTCGGTCGCCCCATCGGCTCCGCGCACACCGCCGAGCACATCGCTGGTCACCATCGCGCCGTCGAGCTGCCGGTAGAGCGACCAGCCGTAGCCCGTGACGACCAACGTCAGCGCGGACAGCGACGCCAGCACGATGCGCCACCAGCGGATGGCCGGCCGATGCCAGACACCGGCCCGGGCGCGCTGTCCGAGCATCCCGTCCTCCGGCCTCTTCACGAGCGCCGACAACCCGACCGATCGGCGCCGGTGCGCCGGTGACTAACCTAGCCCAGCACCTACGAGCGGAAGGTCAGGTATGGGCGCGCTGAGTCCAACGCACTGGCTGATCGTGATCGGCGTCCTCGTCGTGCTGTTCGGGGCCAAGCGGCTCCCGGATGCGGCCCGGGGGATGGGGCGGTCCCTTCGTATTCTCCGGGCCGAGACCGCGGGCCTGCACGATGACCCGCAACGGCCGGGCGAGCTCGGCAAGGAGGGCGAGGTCCGGCGGGACAACTCCGGCGGCCCGGGCGCCTGACCGCAGGGGCGGGCCGCCGCGCGGTGCCCGTGAGCGCGGGAACGGAGCCGGCCCTATGTCGTCCCCCCGCTGACGTACAGGGTGATCGGCGTCCCGGTCGGTGTGTTCCCTTGCGGGGTCTGCCCGACGACCTGGCCCTTCGGTGCGGTCGAGGTGACCTCGCGGACGGTCGCCGGGTATCCGGCCTGCGCCAGGGCCGTGACCGCGGCGTCGCCCTGGCCGCCGACCACGTACGGGACGATCGGACCGCGGTCCCCGGTGCGCAGGTACGCGGGGTCGGGTCCGGGGATCGGCTGGTCGGGTTGTCCGGCGAGGATCTGGTTCAGCGCCGCGAAGTACGGTGGGGCGGCGACCGTGCCGCCGAACGCGCCGTGTCCGCAGTCGCCGAGGTGGACCGGTGTCCCCGGGCAGATCTCCCGGGGATGGGTGCCGTCGGCGAAGACCATCGAGGCCGCGGCGTAGCCGTCCACGCCGCCGACGAACGCCACCGACTCGCTCTCGTTCGTGGTTCCGGTCTTGCCGATGTCCGGGCGGTGCCAGCCGGCGGCGGCCGCCGCGGCCGCCGAGGTGCCGGCCGTGGTGTCCCGGCTCAGCCCGGCCGCGAGGGTGTGCGCCAGCCCGGGTGAGACGACCTGTTCGCACGGCTCCTGCGCGATCGGCACCGGTCGGCCGTTGCGGTCGGTGACCGACAGGATCGGGGTGGGTGGGCACCACACGCCGTCGCTGAGAACCGTGGCGGAGACGTTGGCCATCTCCAGCGTGCTGACCGGGCTGTCGCCGAGGGTGAACGACAGCAGGTCCTGGAAGTACCGGGACTGCGGTTCGGAGTACTGGGGGTCGCGCGACAACGGATTGTCCGGGTCGGTGACCGGTGGATGGCCCGCGTCGTTGGCCTGCAAGGTATGGCGCAGCCCGAGACGCTGGGCCATCTGGACGACCGCGGGCACGCCGACCCGGGACTCCAGGTTGACGAACGCCACGTTCGGCGAGGTGGCCAGCGCGTCCTGGAGGCTGATCGGGTCGGGGTAGTTCGTCCCGTCGTTGTGCACCGGATAGCAGGGGGCATGACGGTGGGCGGTCGGCGGCAGGAAACAGCCGAACGGCGGGTTGGGCAGCGTGGAGTTGAAGCCGACCGTGCCCGCCTCCAACGCGGCGGCGGTGGTGAAGATCTTGAACGCCGAGCCGGCGCCGAACACATTGCTCGGGTCGGCGACGATGTTCGTCGCGCGCTCGCCCCGGTCGCCATGCGTGCCGAGGTTGCGATTGGCGGCCATGGCCAGCACCTGGTGCGTGTCGGTTCCCGTCCGGATCAGTGCGAACGTGTTCGCGACGCCGTCTTGTGCGGTCGGTACGTTCCGGTCGACCGCCTCCTTGATCGCCCGGCTGGCCACCGGGTCCATCGTGGTTGTGATCGTGTAGCCCCCGGTCGTGATCTGGTCGGCGGACAGTCCGGCCTGTGCCAGGTAGCTGACCACGTAGGAGCAGAAGAACCCGGCGTCCGGCGCGGCGGCCAGGCAGCTGCCACCCGGGATCACCGGACCGTCGGGCACCACCCCGAGCGGGGCGGCCTTTGCGGTCGCCGCGTCGGCCACCGGCAGCGACCGGTCCTGCACCATCGCGTCGATGACGGTGTTGCGCCGGTCGAGGGCCTGCCGCGGATGGGTGTAGGGGTTGTAGCGGTTCGGGTTGTTGACCATTCCGGCGAGCAGGGCCGCCTGCGGGATCGTCAGCCGATCGGGCGTGGTGTTGAAGTAGGCCTTCGCCGCCGCGCCGACGCCGTAGATGTTGCCGGCGAACTCGACGACATTCAGGTATCCGGCGAGAACGTCCGTTTTCGGCATGGTCCGTGCCACCTGCATCGCGATCTCGGCCTCGCGCAGCTTGCGTCCTATCGTGTCGGCGCGGTCGGCCTGCTGCGCGACCGGGTCGCCGCGGTCGATGACGTTGATCAGATAGTTCTTCACGTACTGCTGGGTGATCGTGGATGCGCCCTGGGTGCTGTCACCGACGCTGTCGGCCAGCAGTGCCCGCAGGATCGAGCGCGGGTCCACGCCGGAGTCGGAGAAGAACCGCCGGTCCTCGATCGCGATGATGGCGGCGTCCATCTCGGGAGAGATCTGCTGGTAGGACACCGGGAGCCGGTACTGGTCGAACAGCAGCGCCATCGGCGCTCCGGTCCGGTCGAGCACGGTGGACACCAGAGGCAACCTGGTCCGGTCGAGCTGCGGGCCGACGTGCCGGGCCGACACCTCGCCGGCCGATCGGCTCACCCCGTTCGACACCAGGCCCGCCCCCACGACGACGGGGGCGAGCAGGCCGGCGAGCACCGTTCCGGCGACCACACAGAGGACGAGCAACCTGAGTACGGCGTGGCGGATGGGTCCGATCCGGCCGGGCAGGTGCATCGCGTTGTCCCCGTTCTCGTGGGTGGCGGGCGTCAGCGCGGCTCTGGCGCCGGGACGCCTACCCCCATCGTGCAACCCGCCGCACGGCGTCGCTCACCGGACCTCTCGCGTCTCGCCAGGCGCATCGGTCCCGGCGCGGCGCCCGCCGGGCAGCAGCACGGTGGACAGCAGGCGCTGGACGCGGCCCGGGGCCGGGGGGTTGGGCAGGCGGGCGGCGATGACCGCGCGCAGCTCGGTGAGCAGCGCGTCCAGCTCACCGTCGGTGAGCCACAGCGTCGCCTGCCGGTAGCCCACCCCGTCGCGACGCAGATCCACCTCGTCGCGGTCGAGGTAACGATCGAAGTCGGCGAGCAGTCCGGCGACGAACGCGGTGAAGGCGCGCCGGTGATCGTCCGGAGTCATGGCGGCGAGCGCGTCGTCGTCGATCTCGGCCGCGCCCTGGCGCAACCGGTAGGTCCGTTCCACCGCCCCTCGGACCCGGTGCTGCGCCACGACCGCCAGCACGCCGGCCTCGGCGAGTAGGGCGACATGCCGGTAGAGCGTCGCCGACGCGATGTCGGGCAGCTCGGCGCGCAGCTCGGACGTGGTCCGATCGCGGCCGTCGAGCAGGGTCTTGAGGATGCGCAGCCGCACCGGGTGCAGCAGGAGATCCGCGGTCGCCATCACCTCACCTCGACCAAATATTCTCATAGATGATATCGTTCTCAAAATCGATAACAGTGGGAGGGGAGATGGCGGTACTCCGAACGGACGGTCAGGACCTGGTCCTGGAGCTCACCCTGGGGGAGAAGATCTGGAGCCTGCACGGAAACCTGCGGATGCCGCTGTCGGCGGTCCGGGATGTCTCGGTCGTCCCCGCACCGCTGGCCGCCGTGCGGGGACTGCGCGCGCCCGGGCTGGCCGTGCCGTTCCGGACGAAGATCGGCACCTGGCGTCGGCGCGGCGCGAAGTCGTTCGCCGTCGCCCGCGCCGGGCGTCCGGCGGTGCGGGTGGTGTTGGCCGACATGCCGTTCGAGGAGCTGGTGGTCAGCGTCGACGAGCCCGAGCGGGTGGCGCGCGACCTTCGCCGAGGACGTCGATGAACCCCGCGGCGGGCGTGCGCGAGGTGGCCATGGACGCGCACAGCCCGGACGGTGTGGCGCTGGCCGGCACGCTGACCCTGCCCCTGGGGACGGGTCCGCATCCGGCCGCCCTGCTCCTGCCCGGGTCCGGCCCGGTGGACCGCAACTCCGATGCCGGCCGGATGAAACTGGCCCTCGGCGGCGACCTCGCCCGGACGCTCGCCGAGCGCGGCGTGGCGCTGTTCCGCTACGACCGGCGCGGGGTGGGCGCCACGCCCGGCAACTGGAAGGCCGCCGGCTTCGTACAGAACCGCGAGGACGCCGAGGCGGCGCTGGCCGCGCTGCGGGCCCGGCCGGAGGTGCGGGCCGACGCGGTGGCGGTGATCGGCCACAGTGAGGGTGCGCTGCACGCCGCGGCACTCGGGGCCCGCGGCGGGACCGCGGCGGTCGTGCTGCTGGCCTGCCCGGCCCAGCCCGGGGAGGAGGTGCTGCTCTGGCAGGCCCGGATGATCGGTGACGACCTACCGCGGCCGGTGGCGCTGCTGCTGAAGCTGCTGCGCACCGACATCCACCGGCAGCAGGCGGCCTCGATCGCCCGGATCAAGGCCACGACCACGGACATCGCCCGGGTCCGCGGTGCGCGGGTCAACGCCCGCTGGCTGCGGGAGTTTCTCGCCCACGATCCGCGGCCCGATCTCGCCGCGATCACCGTCCCCGTGCTGGCGATCACCGGGGACAAGGACCTGCAGGTCGACCCGGACGACCTCGCCGCGATCGCCGAGCTCGTGCCCGGCCCGGTCGAGACGCGCCGCACGCCGGATCTCACGCACATCCTGCGCCGTGACCCCCGGCCTGCCAGCCTGCGCACCTACCGCTCGCAGCTGCGCAGGCCGGTCGATCCGGAGCTGCTCACCGAGGTGGCCGGCTGGGTCGCCCACAACCTTCCGGCGCTCGCCGCGTGAGTGGCGCACGCGTCACCGCGCGACGCATGCGCCACTCACGTACCGGCACTGCTCAGGCGATCTGCCGGTCCGTCGGGTCGATCGGGCGAGGCAGCACGTCGCGGCCGGTCAGGTAGCGGTCGACGCCCGCGGCCGCCGCCCGGCCCTCCGCGATCGCCCACACGATCAGCGACTGACCCCGGCCCATGTCGCCGGCCACGAACACCCCGTCGGCGCTGGTCATGAAGTCCTCGTCGCGCGCGACGTTGCCGCGCTCGTCGAACTCCACGCCCAGGTCGGCCAGCAGCCTGCCCTTCTCCGGGCCGACGAAGCCCATGGCCAGCAGCACCAGGTCGGCCGGGATCTCCCGCTCGGTACCCGCGACGGGGCTGAACCTGCCGTCCGCGCCCCGGGACACCTCGACCAGTCGCAGCGCCCGGACCGCGCCGGCGCCGTCGTCGACGAACTCGGTGGTGCTGACCGAGTACACCCGCTCACCACCCTCCTCGTGCGCCGAGGAGACCCGATAGATCATCGGGTAGGTCGGCCACGGCATCCCCGGCGTCCGGCGTTGCGGCGGTGTCGGCATGATCTCCAGCTGGGTCACGGATGCGGCGCCTTGACGGTGCGCGGTGCCCAGGCAGTCGGCCCCGGTGTCGCCGCCGCCGATGATCACCACATGCTTGCCCTGCGCGGTGATCGGCGGTTCGTCGATATCGCCCTGCTGCACGTGGTTGGCCAGCGGCAGGTACTCCATCGCCTGGTGGACGCCGTCCAGCTCACGGCCGGGCACCGGGAGGTCGCGCCAGGCGGTGGCCCCGCCGGCGAGCACCACCGCGTCGAAGTCGTCCCGCAGCTGCGCAGCGGTCACGTCGGTCCCGACATCGACCGAGGCGCGGAACAGGGTGCCCTCCTCGCGCATCTGGCGCAGGCGCCGGTCGAGGCGGGACTTCTCCATCTTGAACTCGGGGATGCCATAACGCAGCAGCCCACCGATCCGGTCGGCGCGCTCGAACACCACGACCTCGTGCCCGGCTCGGGTGAGCTGCTGGGCCGCGGTCAGCCCCGCGGGGCCGGAACCGACGACGGCGACCGTGCGGCCCGTCTTGACCTCGGGCGGCTGCGGGGTCACCCAGCCCTCGTCCCAGGCCCGGTCGACGATCTCGACCTCGACCTGCTTGATCGTGACGGCGTCGCTGTTGATGGCCAGGACACACGCCGCCTCACACGGTGCGGGGCACAGCGTCCCGGTGAACTCCGGGAAGTTGTTCGTGGCGTGCAGCCGTTCGAAGGCCTCCCGCCAGTCGCGCCGGTAGACCAGGTCGTTCCACTCCGGGATGAGGTTGCCGAGCGGACAGCCCTGGTGGCAGAACGGGATGCCGCAGTTCATGCAGCGCCCGGCCTGTGCCTCGAGGCGGTCGTGCGGGAAAT
This sequence comes from Pseudonocardia hispaniensis, assembly GCF_042658695.1. Lineage (NCBI taxonomy): Bacteria > Bacillati > Actinomycetota > Actinomycetes > Pseudonocardiales > Pseudonocardiaceae > Pseudonocardia > Pseudonocardia hispaniensis. The sequence goes on from NZ_JBHSQW010000044.1 coordinate 299,151, forward strand.
CCTCGTAGACCTCGCGCCAGTCCAGCAGGCGCAGGGCGACCGGACGGCGCGTGGGTGCCTCCCGGGGCGTGGTGAGAAAGCCCTTCGGGTCACCCATGTGCCGCCTCCATGATCGCCTGGTTGACGTCCCGGCCGTCCCGCTCGGCCTGCGCGCGGGCCTGCAGAACCCGCTTGAAATCCTTCGGCATGACCTTGCCGAAGCGCTCGACGGCGACGTCCCAGTCCGTCAGGAGCGTGCGTGCCACGGCGGAACCGGTCTCCGCGTGGTGCCGTTCCACCGTCGTGCGCAGGAACTCGCGGTCGTCGTCGTCGAGCGGGTCGAGGTCCACCATCTCGGTGTTGACCCGGTGTCGCGGCAGGTCCAGCAGGTAGGCGATACCGCCGGACATGCCCGCCGCGAAGTTGCGCCCGACCTTGCCGAGGACGACGACGCGGCCGCCGGTCATGTACTCGCAGCCGTGGTCGCCGACCCCCTCGACGACCGCGAGCGCACCCGAGTTGCGCACACAGAAGCGCTCCCCGACGACGCCGCGGATGAACGCCTCACCGGAGGTCGCCCCGTAGAGGATCACGTTGCCGGCGATGATGTTCTCCTCGGCCGCGAACGGCGCCGCCGGGTCGGGCCGCACCGTGAGCCGCCCGCCGGACAGCCCCTTGCCGAAGTAGTCGTTCGCGTCCCCGACCAGCCGCAGGGTGATCCCCCGGGGCACGAACGCGCCGAACGACTGCCCGGCCGAGCCGGTGAGCGTGATGTCGATGGTGTCGTCGGGCAGGCCCTGCCCGCCCCACCGCTTGGTCACCTCGTAGCCGAGCATCGTGCCGACCGTCCGGTTGACGTTGCGCACCGGCAGGTCGAGCCGGACCGTGTCGCCGGTGGCGAGCGCGCCCTCGGCGAGCTGGATCAGGGTGTTGTCCAGGGCCTTTTCCAGGCCGTGGTCCTGGGAACTCGTGCAGTGCCGGGGTGCACCGGGGGCCAGCGGCGGCGTGTGGAAGATCGGACGCAGGTCCAGCCCCTCGGTCTTCCAGTGCGCCACGGCAGCATCGGTGTCGAGCAGCTCCGCGTGCCCGATCGCCTCCTGCAGCGTCCGGAAACCGAGCTGGGCCAGGTACTCCCGGACCTCCTGGGCCACGAACCGCATGAAGTTGACGACGTACTCGGGGCGCCCGTCGAACCGCTTGCGCAGCTCGGGGTTCTGGGTGGCGACGCCGACCGGGCAGGTGTCGAGGTGACAGACCCGCATCATGATGCAGCCCGACACCACCAGCGGCGCGGTCGCGAAGCCGAACTCCTCCGCGCCGAGCAGCGCGGCGATCATGACGTCGCGGCCGGTCTTGAGCTGGCCGTCGGTCTGCACCACGATCCGGTCACGCAACCCGTTGGCCAGCAACGTCTGCTGCGTCTCGGCCAGGCCCAGCTCCCACGGCCCACCGGCGTGTTTGATCGACGACAGCGGTGAGGCGCCGGTGCCGCCGTCGTGCCCGGAGATGAGCACGACATCGGAATGGGCCTTCGCCACGCCCGCCGCGACCGTGCCCACGCCCACCTGGCTGACCAGCTTGACGTGCACGCGCGCGGCCGGGTTGGCGTTCTTCAGGTCGTGGATGAGCTGCTTGATGTCCTCGATCGAGTAGATGTCGTGGTGCGGCGGCGGGGAGATCAGTCCGACGCCCGGGGTGGAGTAGCGGGTCTCGGCGATCCACGGGTAGACCTTGCTGCCCGGCAGCTGCCCACCCTCACCGGGCTTGGCGCCCTGCGCGATCTTGATCTGCAGGTCGTCGGCGTTGACCAGGTACTCGCTGGTCACGCCGAAGCGGCCGGAGGCCACCTGCTTGACGGCGCTGCGGCGGGAGTCCCCGTCCGGGTCCGGGATGAACCGCTCGGGGTTCTCCCCGCCCTCACCGGTGTTCGACTTGCCGCCGAGCCGGTTCATCGCGATCGCCAGCGTCTCGTGCATCTCCTGGGAGATCGAGCCGTAGGAGATGGCTCCCGTGGCGAACCGTTTCACGATCGACTCCACCGGCTCCACCTCATCGATGGGCACCGGCGGGCGGGCGCCCTCGACGAACCGGAACAGCCCGCGCAGCGTCATCAGCCGCTGCGCCTGGTCGTCGACGGCGCGGGTGTACTCCTTGAAGATCTCGTAGCGGCCCGAGCGTGTCGAATGCTGCAGCTTGAACACCGTCTGCGGGTTGAACAGGTGCAGTTCGCCCTCGCGGCGCCACTGGTACTCGCCGCCGACCTCGAGCGCGCGGTGGCTGGGTCGCACCCCGTCCGCCGGGAACGCCTTGCGGTGCTGGCGCAGCACCTCCTCGGCGAGCACGTCGAAGCCGACGCCGCCCAGCCGCGAGCTGGTGCCGGTGAAGCAGGAGTCGATGACCTCCCGACCCAGCCCGATGGCCTCGAAGATCTGTGCGCCGGTGTACGACGCGACCGTCGAGACGCCCATCTTGGACATCGTCTTGCGGACGCCCTTGCCCAGTGCCTTGATCAGGTTCCTGGTGGCGGTCTCGGCGTCGACACCGGGGATGTCGCCGCGCTCGGCGAGATCCTCGACCGCCGCCATGGCCAGGAACGGGTTGACCGCGGCGGCGCCGTAGCCGATCAGCAGCGCGATGTGGTGCACCTCGCGGGCGTCGCCGGACTCGACGATGAGCCCGACCCGGGTCCGGGTCCGCTCCCGCACCAGGTGCTGGTGCACGGCGCCGGTCAGCAGCAGCGACGGGATCGGCGCATGCGCCGCATCGACGTCACGCTGGGACAGCACGATCAGCCGGGCTCCGTCCGAGATCGCCTGCGACACCTCGGCCTTGATCTCCTCGAGCCTGCGGACCAGCCCGGCGCCGCCCTCGGCGGCGGTGAACAGGCCGCGCACCACGTGCGAGGCGAAGCCGGGGAACTCCCCGTCGTCGTTGACGTGGATGATCCGGGCGAGGTCGTCGTTGCCCAGCACCGGGAACGGCACCAGCAGCCGCCGGCAGTTCGCCGGGCCGGGGGAGAGCAGGTTCTGCTCGGGCCCCAGCTGGCTCTGCAGCGAGGTGACCAGCTCCTCCCGGATCGCGTCCAGCGGGGGGTTCGTGACCTGCGCGAACAGCTGGGTGAAGTAGTCGTAGAGCTGCCGAGGGCGCTGCGAGATCGCCGCCAGCGGCGCGTCGTTGCCCATCGACCCGATCGGTTCGGCACCGCTCGCGGCCATCGGGCGGAGCAGGACGTTCAGCTCCTCCTCGGTGTAGCCGAACGACTGCTGGCGGTGCACGAGCGCGGAGTGCGCGATGTGCTCGCGGGCGCGCGGGGGCAGCTCCTCGAGCCGGACCAGACCGGCGTGCAGCCAGTCGGCGTACGGATGCGCGGCGGCGAGCTCGCCCTTGATCTCGTCGTCGTCGACGATCTTGCCGGCCGCGGTGTCGACCAGGAACATCCGGCCCGGCTCGAGCCTGCCCTTGCGCACCACCGTCGCCGGGTCGACGTCCAGGACGCCGACCTCGGAGGCCAGCACGACCAGCCCGTCCTCGGTGACCCAGTAGCGGGCCGGGCGCAGACCGTTGCGGTCGAGCACGGCGCCGATCACGGTGCCGTCGGTGAACGCGACGAGCGCGGGGCCGTCCCAGGGCTCCATCAGCGTCGAGTGGTACTCGTAGAACGCGCGGCGCGCCGGGTCCATCTCGGCGTGGTTCTCCCACGCCTCGGGGATCATCATCAGCACCGCGTGCGGCAGGCTGCGGCCGCCCAGATGCAGCAGCTCCAGCACCTCGTCGAAGGTCGCCGAGTCGCTGGCGTCCGGGGTGACGACGGGGGTGAGCCGCTGCAGGTCGCCCGGCAGGACGTCGGAGGCGAGCAGTGCCTCGCGGGCGGCCATCCAGTTCCGGTTGCCGCGCAGGGTGTTGATCTCACCGTTGTGCGCGACGTAGCGGTAGGGGTGGGCCAGCGGCCACGCCGGGAACGTGTTGGTGGAGAACCGGGAGTGCACCACCGCCAGCGCCGTGGTCACCCGCTCGTCGGACAGGTCCGGGTAGAAGGCCTCCACCTGGGGCTCGGCGAGCATGCCCTTGTAGACGATGGTGCGCGGGGAGAGGCTGGCGAAGTACACCCCGGTGATGTGCTCGGCCCGTTTGCGCAGGCAGAAGGTGCGCCGCTCCAGGTCGATCCCGGTGGGCGGGTTGTCCCGTTCGGCGCCCGCCAGGAACAGCTGGCGGAAGCTGGGCATCGCGGCGAGCGAGGTCGGGCCGAGGTCGGCCTTGTCGGGGTCGGTGGGCAGCTCGCGCCAGCCCAGTACCCGCAGTCCCTCCTCCGCGGCCAGTGCGTTGATCTTCTCCACGGTGACGTCGGCTTCGGCGCGCTCGGCGGGCAGGAACGCGATCCCGGCCGCGTACGTCCCCGCCGGCGGCAGCTCGAAGTCGACGACCTCGCGGAAGAAGGTGTCGGGGATCTGGATCAGGATCCCCGCCCCGTCACCGGTGTTGGCCTCCGCGCCCCGTGCTCCCCGGTGCTCAAGGCGCAGCAGCGCCGTCAGCGCCTTGCGGACGATGCTGTGGTCGCGCCGTCCGGCGAGGTCGGCGACCATCGCGACGCCGCAGGCGTCGTGTTCATGGTCGCGGGCGTAGAGGCCTTCGGTGGGACTTTTCATCACGCCCAACGGGGCGTGGGCCTGGTCGCTGATCGCAGCCAACGGCTCCTCCTGTCGTCTCTGTGCACCCCGACGATCGACGCATCGGGACGACGACGTGTACACATGGCGGACCGAGCCAGGATCCGAGGCTCCCCGTGTTGACCCGGGAGCCCGTCCGGTCGGTGCGGTCCCGGAGCGAAGCGTGACGCTCCGGTGGGCTTTCCATGTGCGATGCCCGGCCGGCGTGACCCGAACGTCAGCCTGTCCATCGCACAGCGCGACCGCGCACAGCGTCGAGAGCGGTCGACCAAGCTAAAGAGTCGCATGCCAGCCGGTGAATGCGCCAGTGACGAGGCGAGTGACCACCACGACTACGTTGTGATCACAATCAAGTCCGGGAGGATGGCGAATTTCAACCATTTGGTCGTATCGGCCTGTCCCGGCATAACGCCCAAACGACGACTTTCAGGAGCAATTCGAGTGGTAGAAGCGGTGGACATCCGGGCGGTGCTCGCCGACGTGGCCGGATACGGCCCCTTCTTCGAGGTGATGACCAACCCCGCCGAACGGGTGGATCCGACCTGGCGCCCGATGGCCGACCTGTACACGGACCCGGAGCCGCTGCGCGCCCGGATCGCGCACGTTCGGCGGGTGCTGGACGGCGCCGACGACCGCGTCGCCGCCTCGATCGCGTTCCAGGGCCTGGCCGCCCGGATCCTCTCCGCGCCGCTCGCGGTCGTCATCCTGCACGGCGCGTTGCCGCTGCTCACGGCGCGTTCGCTGCACTGGCGGGTCTCGGTGACCGGGCCCTGGCCGCTGTGGGCCGCCGACCCCGCGGCCGAGCCGCTGCCCGCCGATCCCGCCGCCGCGGCCCGGGCGTTCACCGATCTGCTGGTCGAGGAGCACCTGGCCCCGCTGGTCGCGGCGGTGCGCGCACAGGTGCGCATTTCCGAGCGGCTGCTGTGGGGTAATGCGGCGTCGAGCGTGGCGGCCGGGAAACGGCTCATCGGTACCGGCCGTCCCGCCGCCGCGGCGCGCGCCGCCCGCATCGCCGGCGCGGTGCTCGATCGCGGCCCGTTCACCGGATCGGGGGAACGGCTGCCGCCGAGCCCGCCCGATGTCGAATGGACCTTCCGGCGCCGGTCCTGTTGCCTTTACTACCGGGTCGAAGGCGGGGGAATCTGCGGCGACTGCGTGCTCGGAGCTGCGCGTGCGCAAAGCTAGTCGAGCAGCACGTCGGTGATGACGACCCTGACCTCGACGGTGAGGCCGGTGTCGCGGGACAGTGCGGCGCCGACCGCCTCCTGGACCGCCACCGCGACGTCGCGGCAGCTCTCGCCCAGCCGAGTGATGATCGCAATCGTCACCTCGGCCGACCCGTCGTCGACCCGCGCGGAGGCGCCCGCGACGGCGGGGTGACCTCGCGCCGGACCCGCGAGGTCCGGCGGGGCCGGTACCCGGCCCGGATACACGCCGACGACCCCGGGCACCTGCCGGGCGTGCCGCGCCGCCAGCCGGGCCAGCAGCCGCTCACCGACGTGGTAGGGAACCCCGCTCACCTCGGGACCCCCGGCACGTCGAACATGTCGACGATCTCGATGTCCACCCGGCGCACCGGCAGTCCGAGGGTCTGCTCGCCCTCGGCCAGCACCCGGCTGCGCACCCGCGCCGCCAGCGTCGTCAGGTCCGCCCCGAAGCGCACGGTCACCGTCATCGCCACGTGTAGCGCACCCGGATCGGGCTGCTCGATGCGGCAGCTGCGAGCCCGCACCCCGTCCAGCTGATCGACGCCGTGGCGCAGCACCGCGGCGGCTGCGGCCCGGCTCAGCGCGACGGGCCCGTGCGGTGACTCCAACGTCACCAAATCGTGCGGGAAGCGCTCGAGCGAGACCGCCCCGATCACCCGGCCGAGCAGCGACGGCGGCGGATCCAGCGGCTCGGCCGCGATCCGGTGCACAAATCGGGCCAGGCCGCGGGCATCCGCGGCCACCGCGGTGCAGTGCGGGCAGCCGAGCTCGTGGGCGTCGGGGCGGCGGCTCGTCGCGTGGTCCCAGACCTGCGCGGCGTCGCGACCGCAGGGCAGCGGTTCGATCGGGCGCCCCGCGGCCGCGGTATCGGCGTGCAGCATCACCGCCATGGCCGCATCACCTCCGCCACCCGGGTGCGTGCCCGGTGGATCCGGCCGCGCACGGCGGGTTCGCTCGCGCCCGTGATCCGGGCGATGTCGGCGTAGCCGAGGCCCTCCAGCTCGCGCAGGACGAAGCAGACCCGCTGCTGCACGGGAAGCCCCGCCACCGCCGCCCGCAGCGCCGCCAGGCCCGCGTCGAACTCGGCGGCGCCCTCCGGCGAGGGCTGTCGCGTGGGGTTGGGGACGACCTCGGCCCCGCCGTCGGTCACCTCGGCCACCGGCTGCGCGGGCCCTCGCCCGCGCAGCAGGCCCAGGCACCGGTTCGTCACGATCCGGTACATCCAGGTCGAGAAGTCGGCCTCGCCCCGGAACCCGCCGATCCGCCGCCACGCGTCCAGCAGGGCGTCCTGCAATGCGTCCTCGGCGTCGGCCCGGTTGCCCAGCACCCGCACCGCCAGCCGGTAGAGCGCGGCCTGGTGGCGCCGCGCGAGGACGTCGAAGGCGCCGAGGTCTCCCTCCTGGGCCCGCACGACCAGCGTCGGTTCGTCGAGCCCCGAGCCGTCGGTCCGGCCGCCGTGTGGGGCGGCGGAAACGTGCCGGGACAGATCGTGATCGTCAGCGCGCTGCGTTGCCGTCACCGCTCTCCGCTCACTTCGCCTGCGGTCGAGGCACGCGGGCCGCGCACCCCCCACCGATGGTCGAGCCGCGCCGGCGAGCATAGTCGCACCCGGGGCGCGAGACCGGGCGTAACCGGTGATGACCACGTACTCTGGGCGGGTGCCGGATCCCGCGGCCCCCGCCGACGACCCTGTCCACGCGGTGGCCGCTGCCGTGCTCGGTCACCGTGGCGTCGTGCGTCTCGACGGGGGTCCGTACGGCACCGTCGCCTCCTACCTTCCGGGTCGGCGCCGTGTGCTCGGGGTCCAGGTGGGTGCGGGGTCGGCGCACGTCGGGGTGGTCGTGCGGCCCGGCGTCGCATTGCCCCGGCTGTCCGACGAGATCGGCGCGCTCGTGCGCGACGTGCTCGGCCCGGTCGCGGTCGAGGTCACCTTCTTCGACATCGCCGAGGACGCGCCCACCGTTCCGCCGCCCCGGCGCGGGCCGCACGGCGGTGCCGGGCACGCAGCGGGCGGCTGGGGCCGGCATGCCGGTCTCGCCTAGACTCGCGCGAACCGGTGATGCCGCCTGATCGCCCCGGCGATCGGCCGGACCCGCCGTCTCCGACTACAGTCCGCCAGTTCGAGGAGTACCACCGTGAAGAGCACCGTCGAGCACCTCAGCCCGACGCGCGTCCGCATCAACGTCGAGGTGCCGTTCGACGAGCTCAAGCCCAGCTTCGACCGCGCGTACAAGAAGATCGCCCAGCAGGTGCGCATTCCGGGCTTCCGCCCCGGCAAGGCTCCGGCGCGCATCCTCGAGGCCCGGCTGGGTCGCGGCGTCGTCCTCGACGAGGTCGTGAACGAGGCCATCCCGGCCAAGTACGGGGAGGCGGTCAGCGCGTCGGAGCAGGTCAAGCCGATCGGGCGGCCGGATATCGAGCTCACCGAGCTCGCCGACGGGGACAAGCTCACCTTCACCGCCGAGGTCGACGTCCGGCCCGACATCACCCTCCCCGACCTCGAGAGCCTCTCGGTGTCGGTCGACGACGTCGAGGTGACCGACGAGCAGGTCACCGAGCAGCTCGACCAGCTGCGGGGCCGGTTCGGCACGCTGACCGGAGTGGACCGGCCCGCGGAGACGGACGACTTCGTCCAGATCGACCTGTCCGCCAGTGTCGACGGCACCCCCGTCGAGGAGGCGACGACCACCGGGTTCTCCTACCAGGTGGGGAAGGGTGGTCTGATCGAGGGCATCGACGAGGCCATCGTCGGGCTGTCCGCGGGTGAGTCGAAGACGTTCACCACCAAGCTGGTCGCCGGCGAGTACGCCGACCGCGACGCCGAGGTCACGGTGACCGTCACCTCGGTCAAGAAGCGCGACCTGCCCGACGCCGACGACGAGTTCGCTCAGCTCGCCAGCGAGTTCGACACCCTCGACGAGCTCACCGCGGACCTGCGGGAGCGGCTCGCCCGCATGCGCCGGATGGAACAGGTCGCGCAGGCCCGGGACAAGGTCCTCGAGGCGATCGTCGAGGCCACCGAGGTGCCGCTGCCCGAGAGCGTCGTGCAGGCCGAGGTCGATTCCCGGCTGCATGACGCCGTGCACGCCTTCGACCACGACGAGGACAAGTTCGCCGAGTTCCTCGGCTCGCAGGGGCGCAGCCGCGAGGAGTTCGACGCCGAGGCGCGTGCCGACGCCGAGAAGTCGGTCAAGACGCGCCTGGTGCTGGACGCGCTGGCCGACGCGAAGGAGGTCTCGGTCAACGACCAGGAGCTCACCGAGCGCATCATCTTCCAGGCCCAGCAGTACGGGATGGCGCCGGACGAGTTCGTCAAGCGAATCCAGCAGGCCGGTCAGCTCGGGACGATCTACGCCGACGTCCGGCGCACGAAGGCACTCGTCGCCGCCGTGCGGGCGGCGACGGTCTCCGACAGCTCGGGCAACGTCGTCGATCTGGCCGAGCTGTTCGGTCCCGAGGACGGCGCCGAGGACGAGGCCGCGGAGGCGTCGGACTCGGCGCAGGCATCGGACTCGGCCGAGGGCACCGAGCAGTCCGAGGTCACCGAGCAGTCCGAGGTCACCGAGCAGTCCGAGGCTTCCGGGGCCGACAAGCCGGCGTCGACCAGCGCCTGAGGTGACGTGGGCGGCTGCCCGCTGCGCCGACAGCGAACAACCGCGTTGGTCTCGGTCAGGTGGCCCCGGGTCCGCGTAGGGTCGGGTCTCACAGATCGCGACGGCTCCGGGTCCGCCTGGGCCTTCCATGATTTCCACGCGAGCGAGCAGAAGGCAGAGTGAAGTGACGCAGCAGGACATCGGCCCGCGCAGCGCGGACCGCAGTGCCGATTTCCGTCGGGTGGAGATGCGTTCCGCGCCCACGAGCATGACGCTGTCCGACTCGGTGTACGAACGGCTGCTCCAGCAACGGATCATCGTTCTCGGTCAGCAGGTGGACGATGACATCGCCAACCGCATCGCGGCGCAGATGTTGCTGCTGTCGGCCGAGGACCCGACGGCGGACATCTCGCTGTACATCAACTCGCCGGGCGGTTCGGTCACCGCCGGGATGGCCATCTTCGACACGATGGAGTTCATCGAGTGCGACGTGGCCACCTTCGGGATGGGGCTGGCCGCCTCGATGGGGCAGTTCCTGCTCTCGGCGGGAACCCGCGGCAAGCGCTACGCATTGCCGCACTGTCAGATCCTCATGCACCAGCCGTCGGCGGGCGTCGGTGGCACGGAGTCCGACATCGCCATCCAGGCCGAGCTGTTCCGGCGGCACAAGCGGGAGATGGCCGAGCTGATCGCCGAGCACACGGGACAGACCGTCGAGCGGATCATGGCCGACTTCGACCGGGACCGCTGGTTCTCCGCGCAGGAGGCCCTCGAGTACGGCTTCGTCGACCACGTGATCACCCGCGCCGGGCAGCTTCCCGACGCCAACCAGAACGGGAGTGCGCGGTGAGCGTGCAGATGCCCCAGTCCCGGTACGTGCTGCCGTCGTTCGTCGAGCGCACGAGCTACGGAGTCAAGGAGTCCAACCCGTACAACAAGCTGTTCGAGGAACGGATCATCTTCCTCGGCGTGCAGATCGACGACGCGTCGGCCAACGACGTCATGGCCCAGCTGCTGTGCCTGGAGTCGGCCGATCCCGACCGCGAGATCAGCATGTACATCAACTCGCCGGGCGGTTCGTTCACGTCGCTGATGGCGATCTACGACACGATGCAGTTCATCCGGCCCGACATCCAGACGGTCTGCCTCGGGCAGGCGGCCTCGGCCGCGGCCGTGCTGCTCGCCGCGGGCACGCCGGGGCGGCGGCTCGCGGTGCCGAACGCCCGGATCCTCATCCACCAGCCGGCGACCGAGGGCGTCTATGGCCAGGTGTCGGACCTGGAGATCCAGGCGGCCGAGATCTCCCGGATGCGCCGCCTGCTGGAGACGACGCTGGCCAGGCACAGCGGGCGCACTCCCGATCAGGTGCACGAGGACATCGAACGTGACAAGATCCTCACCGCCGAGGAGGCCAAGGACTACGGCATCATCGACGAGATCATCCAGAGCCGGAAGCTGTCCGTGGTCGGCTAGCTGAGCCGACCGCCTGCCGACCCGTTCCCGATTCGGGGTCTTCGTGCTCCCATCGGAGCGGGTTCGGCAGGTACCGTCACGAACACGGGCGCGTCGCCGGGCGCGCCGGAGGGACTGGGGTCTGCACTCATGGCACGCATTGGCGACGGCGGTGACCTGCTCAAGTGCTCGTTCTGCGGGAAGAGTCAGAAGCAGGTCAAGAAGTTGATCGCCGGCCCTGGCGTCTACATCTGCGACGAGTGCATCGACCTGTGCAACGAGATCATCGAGGAGGAACTGGCCGAGGCAGGCGAGGTCAAACTCGACGAGTTGCCCAAGCCCGCCGAGATCCACGACTTCCTGGACCAGTACGTCGTGGGTCAGACGCCGACGAAGCGGACGCTCTCGGTCGCGGTCTACAACCACTACAAGCGGATCCAGGCCGGCGACAAGGGCCGCGGTGACGGCGGCGACGGCGTCGAGCTCACGAAGTCCAACATCCTCATGCTCGGCCCCACCGGGTGCGGCAAGACGTACCTGGCGCAGACCCTGGCCAAGCTGCTCAACGTCCCGTTCGCCATCGCCGACGCCACTGCGCTGACCGAGGCGGGATACGTCGGCGAGGATGTCGAGAACATCCTGCTCAAGCTCATCCAGGCCGCGGACTACGACGTGAAGCGGGCCGAGACCGGGATCATCTACATCGACGAGGTCGACAAGATCGCCCGCAAGTCGGAGAACCCGTCGATCACCCGCGACGTCTCGGGCGAGGGCGTGCAGCAGGCGCTGCTGAAGATCCTGGAGGGGACCACCGCGAGTGTCCCGCCGCAGGGCGGCCGCAAACATCCGCACCAGGAGTTCATCCAGATCGACACGACGAACGTGCTGTTCATCGTGGCGGGCGCCTTCGCCGGTCTTGAGAAGATCATCGCGGACCGGGTGGGCAAGCGCGGGTTGGGCTTCGGCGCCGACATCCGTTCCAAGAACGATCTGAGCGCGGCCGAGAGCTTCGCCGAGACCATGCCCGAGGATCTGATCAAGTTCGGGCTCATTCCCGAGTTCATCGGCCGCCTGCCGATCGTCGCCTCGGTGACCTCGCTGGACAAGGACGCCCTTGTCAAGATCCTCACCGAGCCCCGTAACGCGCTGGTCAAGCAGTACCGCAAGCTGTTCGAGATGGACGGCGTGGAGCTGGAGTTCACCGAGGACGCGCTGGAGGCGGTGGCCGACCAGGCGATTCTGCGCGGCACCGGCGCCCGGGGGCTGCGCGCGATCATGGAGGAGGTCCTCCACCCGGCGATGTACGACATCCCGAGCCGCGACGACGTGGCGAAGGTGGTCGTGACCGAGCAGACCGTGCGGGAGAACGTCAACCCGACGATCGTCCCGCGGCAGCCGCCGCGCCGGGAGCGCCGAGAGCGCTCGGCCTGAGCCCCACCCGCTGTGCACGTCCCAGCGCGCTATGGCTCCATGACGTTCCTGTCCGGGCAGGTTCCAGCGCATCGTGGCTCCACGACGTGCGCTGGGTCCCCGGTGAGGGCGGCGATCTCCTGCGGGGAGTAGCCGAGCTCGGCGAGCACCTCGCCCGTGCTGGCTCCCAGAGCGGGGACGGCGTGCGCTTCGGGCGCATCCCACGCCGAGGAGTCCACCGGAGGCACCAGCATCGGGACGTCGGCGCCGCCGGGCACCGGCACCGACCGCCAGCGGTTGCGCGCCACCAGCTGCGGGTGTTCGGGCAGCCCGGCGACGTGTCCGACGCTCGACCACGCGATGTCGGCGGCGTCGAGCAGGGTCCCGGCCTGCGACGCGGTGAGCGCGCCGAATCGGCGGTGCAGCTCGGCATGCAGCTCCGCGCGGTTGCGGACCCGGTCGGCGACGGTGGCGAAGCGCGGGTCGGTGGCGAGCCGGGGATCGTCGAGCACGACGTCGCACAGTCGGGCCCACTCCCGCTCGTTCTGCACGGCCAGGTGGACCGCGCCCCCGTCCCCGCAGGTGAACGGCCCGTACGGGGCGATCGAGGGATGATGAGCCCCGGTGCGCGGCGGCGGGGCGCCGGTTCCGAGGGCGTACAGCATCGGCTGGTGCATCCACTCGGCCAGGGCTTCGAGCAGGCTGATCCGCAGGGTCGCGCCCTCGCCCGTCCGCTGCCGGTGCAGCAGTGCGGCGAGCACGCCCGCATGCACCTGAACCCCAGCGGCGATGTCGGCGACGGAGATCCCGGTGCGCGCGGTGACGGCGCCGTCTCCGGTCAGCTCCAGCAGCCCCGCCTCGGACTGGATCAGCGCGTCGTAGGCCTTGCGCCCGCGGGACGGTCCGTCGTCGCCGTAGCCGGTGAGCTCGCAGGTGATCAGTTCCGGGCGCCGCGCGCGCAGGGTGTCACCGTCGAGTCCGAGCCGGGCGGTGGCGCCCGGGCCGAGGTTGGCCAGGACGACGTCGGCCCGGTCGGTGAGCCGCCGCGCGGCGGCCAGGCCGTCGGCGTCCTTGAGGTCGAGCACCACCGAACGCTTCCCGCGGTTGATCCAGGCGAAGTAGGAGGAGACCTCCCCGCAGGCGGTGTCGTAGGCGCGGGCGAAGTCGCCGCCACCGGGCCGCTCGACCTTGATCACGTCGGCGCCGAGGTCGGCCAACAGCCGGGTGGCGTAGGGAACCGACACGGCGTGCTCGAACGAGACGACGGTGATGCCGTCGAGGGGATGCGCGGACACGCCCCATCGTAAGGCGGGCGCTTCGGCCGCGTTTTCGGTCGGCCCGCGGAGGGCCTAGGTTGCGAGCTGTGAGCGACGAATCGAAAGCGATGTCCGAGTGGGTCAAGGCCGTCTCCCGCGAACTCGGCCTGGAAGCGGCCGTGGAGAGTGACGCCACCGTCGACCTGGTGCTGGACCTCACCTCCGACGTGGCGCACGGCGTGAGCCGCCCGGCCGCACCGGTGACCGCGTTCCTCGTCGGCCTCGCCGCCGGTCGGGCGGCGGATCCGGCGGTCGCCGCGCGCGACTTCGCCCAGAAGATCGGCAGCCTCGCCGACGGCTGGGGCAGCGAGGCGGATGACCAGCAGGCTCGCGGCTGAGCCGCCCTCGGGCCGTGACGTCCGGGGCGGCGCTCACCTCGGCGGCCGCCGTCGTCCGGACGCCCCCGGCGGGTGCGGCCGAGCGGGATTGGGGTGATTCGGCGTGCGCACGGTGTGCGGGATCGCGCGGCGGGCGCAGCTGCTGACCGTCGGTGACACGGCCGGCGGCCGGATCGGCGCGGTGGCGCCCCGGGGCCGGCCGCTGCTCGGCAACGCGCTGGGCGAGCAGCGTTGCGACGGCATCCGGCTCGACCAGGTCGACGGCACGACCTGCGGCAGCGCCGTGCTGGTGGCGCTGGCCGCGTGGGCGGATCCGGCCGAGGCGGACCGGTTGGCGCGCATCGGGTTCGATGCGCGGCAGCGGCAGGTGCACCGGGAGTCCAATCGGCTCTGGCCGCGGGCGCTCGGCACCACGCCCTGGGGGATGGTGCGCTGGCTGCACGAGCATGCGCCGCACGCCGGGCGCTACCGGGTCCGGTTCGTCGACGACACCTCGGCGGCCGATGTGGCCGCCCTGAGCGCGGCCGTGGCCGCCGCGCTGGCCGCGGGCCGCCCGGTTCCGCTGCTCGTCGGCTCGCTGGTGCCGCGGCACTACGTGCTGGCGCTGGCCGGGACCGACCGCGGCTGGCGGGTCTACGAGCCCTCCAGCGGCTCGGTGCGCGCCCTGGACGTCGAACGGATCCGCCGGCGCGGGCTCGGCCCGGTCGTCGGCTTCGACCGACTGCACCTCGCGCTGCTGCCCACCGGACCATGATCGCCGTTTCGGCGCCCGAAGCCGCGGTTCGCGCAGCTCAGGACTCCAAACTGATGATCATGGGGTCGCGGAGCCCGGTGGCGTCCGGCTCGTAGACTTGCGGGGTGACCGAAACCCTCCCATCGCGTACGTCCGAGCTGCCCGCCAAGTGGAACCCTGGCGAGGTAGAGGGCGGGCTGTACCGGCGGTGGGTGGATCGCGGCTACTTCGAGGCCGACCCCACGTCCGGCAAGCCGCCGTACGCCATCGTGATCCCGCCGCCGAACGTCACGGGCAGCCTGCACATCGGCCACGCCTTCGAGCACACGCTCATCGACGTGCTGATCCGCCGTCGCCGGATGCAGGGCTACGACGCGCTGTGGCTGCCCGGGATGGACCACGCCTCGATCGCGGTGCACGCGCTCGTGGAGAAGGCGCTCGCTGCGGAGGGCACCAGCCGCCGCGAGCTGGGCCGCGAGGCGTTCATCGAACGCACCTGGGAGTGGAAGGACGAGCACGGAGGGGCGATCCTCGCCCAGATGCGCCGCCTCGGCGACAGCGTCGACTGGACGCGCGAGCGCTTCACCATGGACGACGGGCTCAACCGCGCCGTCACCACCATCTTCAAGCGGCTCTACGGCGACGGCCTGATCTACCGGGCCGAGCGGATGGTCAACTGGTCGCCCGCGCTGCGCAGCGTGCTGTCCGACATCGAGGTCGAGCACAAGGAGGTCGACGGCGAGCTGGTCTCCATCCGCTACGGCGATGGGGAGGACTCCGTCGTCGTCGCCACCACCCGGGTCGAGACGATGCTCGGCGACACCGCGGTGGCGGTGCACCCCGACGACGAGCGCTACGCCCACCTCGTCGGTCGCGAGATCACGCTGCCGCTGGTCGGCCGGAAGATCACGATCGTGGCCGACGCCCACGTCGACCCGACCTTCGGCACCGGTGCGGTGAAGGTGACGCCGGCGCACGATCCCAACGACTTCGAGATCGGCCGGCGGCACGGCCTGCCCATGCCGTCGATCATGAACGAGAGCGGCGTCATCACCGGCACCGGCACCGAGTTCGACGGCATGGACCGCTTCGAGGCGCGGGTCGCGGTGCGCGAGGCGCTGCGGGCGCAGGGCCGGATCGTCGCGGAGAAGCGGCCGTACCGGCACAGCGTCGGTCACTCGTCGCGCGCGCCGTACGAGCCGATCGAGCCGCGGCTGTCGATGCAGTGGTTCGTCAAGGTGGGGCCGCTGGCCAAGGCCGCGGGCGACGCCGTGCGGGACGGCCGGGTCACCGTCCACCCGAAGGAGCTGGAGCCGCGCTGGTTCGGCTGGGTGGACAACATGCACGACTGGTGCATCTCACGGCAGCTGTGGTGGGGCCACCGCATCCCGGTGTGGTACGGGCCGAATGGTGAGGTCGTCTGCGTCGGCCCCGACGAGCAGCCGCCGTCGGGCCCGGGCTGGCACCAGGACGAGGACGTCCTGGACACCTGGTTCTCCTCGGCGCTGTGGCCGTTCTCGACGTTCGGCTGGCCCGACAGGACCCCGGACCTCGAGCGCTACTACCCGACGTCGGTGCTGGTCACCGGGTACGACATCCTGTTCTTCTGGGTCGCCCGGATGATGATGTTCGGCCTGTACGCGATGGACGGCGAGCCGCCGTTCCACACCATCGCCCTGCACGGCATGGTCCGCGACCAGCACGGCAAGAAGATGTCCAAGTCCGCGGGGAACACGGTCGATCCGGTGGACTGGATGGACCGCTTCGGGACCGACCCGGTCCGCTTTGCCCTCGCCCGTGGGGCCAACCCCGGCACCGATCTGCCGCTGGGCGAGGACGCCGTCGTCGCGGCGCGCAACTTCATCACGAAGCTGTGGAACGCCACCCGGTTCGCCCTCGCCAACGGTGCCTCGCCCGCACTGCCGCTGCCCGCCGAGGGCATGCGCACGGACGCCGACCGCTGGATCCTCGGGCGGCTGCGCGAGGTCCGGGAGCAGGTCGACGCGCTGCTGGAGGACTACCAGTTCGCCAAGGCCACCGAGGCGCTCTATCACTTCACGTGGGACGAGCTGTGCGACTGGTACATCGAGCTGGCCAAGCCGCAGCTGGCCGACCCGGAGCTGGCCGAGGGCACCCGGGCCGTTCTCGGCCACGCGCTCGACGCGCTGCTGCGGCTGCTGCAGCCGATCATCCCGTTCGTCACCGAGGCGCTGTGGACCGGGTTGACCGGCGGGGAGTCCGTCGTCATCGCCCCGTGGCCCACCGACGTGGGTGCCTCGCCCGACGCGGCGGCGACCGCGCGGGTCGAGGCGCTCCAGCGGCTGATCACCGAGCTGCGCCGGTTCCGCACCGAGCAGGGGCTGCCCGACCGGCGCTCGGTCGCCGCGCGGCTCGTCGGGTTGGACGAGGCCGGTCTGGCCGGGCATGAGACCGCGATCCGGTTCCTCACCCGGCTCGACGGGCCGTCCGACGGCTTCGCGCCGACCGCGACGGTCGAGGTCGGCCTGCCCGGCAACCGCAGTGCGCGCGTCGAGCTGGATCTCTCCGGCGCGGTCGACGTCGCCGCCGAGCGGGCGCGGCTGGGGCGCGACCTGAACGCGGCGCGCAAGGAGCTCGACCAGGCCGACAAGAAGCTCGGTAACCCCCGGTTCACCGAGAAGGCGCCCGCACAGGTCGTCGACGGGATCCGGGCCCGCCGCGCGGCGGCGCTGGCCGATATCGAACGGGTCACGGCACGACTGGAGGCCCTTGCGAGCTCATGAACCCCACCGGGAACGGGACCGAGGGTGCGGACGAGGTCGAGATCTCCCGCAACGGTGAAGCCTCCGCCCAGGACGCGGTGATCTCCCACGTTCTCGACGCGATCCGTGGCAGCGAGAGCATCGACGTCGTCCCGGCGCAGTCGAGTGTGGCCGGGTTCGCGGAGTTCCTCGCCGTCGAGGCCGAGCTGGACCGGCGCTGGCCGGAGACGGTCATGGAACCGTCCCTCGATCGCATTCGGGCCCTGGTCGACCTGATGGGCGAGCCGCAGCGTGGATATCCCGTGGTGCACCTGACCGGCACGAACGGCAAGACCTCGACGGCCCGGATGATCGAGGCCATCCTCGGTCAGGTCGGCCTGCGCACCGGCCGGTACACCAGCCCCCATCTGCTGCTGGCCACCGAGCGGATCAGCCTGGACAACCGGCCGATCAGTCCGGAGCGCTACGTGGAGATCTACCGCGAGGTCGTTCCCTTCGTCGATCTGGTCGACGCCAACCGGGGTGACGGTCCGGCGTTGAGCAAGTTCGAGGTGCTCACCGCGATGGCGTTCGCGGCGTTCGCCGATGCCCCGGTCGAGGCCGCGATCCTCGAGGTCGGTCTCGGCGGCCGCTGGGACGCCACCAACGTGGCCGACGCCCAGGTGGCCGTGGTCACCCCCATCGGGCTCGACCACGCGGCCTACCTCGGGCACGACCTGCGGGGGATCGCGCGGGAGAAGGCCGGGATCATCAAGCCGGGATCGGTGGCGGTGCTCGCGGCCCAGGACCCGGCGGTGGCCCAGGTGCTCCTCGAACGGGTTGCCGAGGTCGACGCGCAGGTGGCCCGGGAGGGGGCCGAGTTCGGCGTCCGGGAGCGCGAGCTGGCCGTGGGCGGTCAACGCCTCGCGCTGCAAGGGCTGTCCGGTCGCTATGACGAGATCTTCCTGCCGCTGCACGGCGAGCACCAGGCGTCCAACGCCGCGCTGGCGCTCGCGGCGGCGGAGGCGCTGGTCGGCGCCGGGCCGCAGCAGCCGCTGGACCCCGACGTGGTGCGTGCGGCGTTCGCCTCGGTGCAGTCGCCGGGGCGCCTGGAGCGGCTGAGTCGTGGCGGGCCCCCGACGGTACTGGCCGACGCGGCGCACAACCCGCACGGCGCTCGAGCCCTGGCCGCGGCGCTGACCTCGGAGTTCCGGTTCACCCGGCTCGTCGCGGTGCTGAGCGTGCTGAGCGACAAGGACGCCCGCGGCCTGCTCGCCCAACTGGAGCCCGTCGTGCACGAGGTCGTGATCACCGCGAACTCGTCGCCGCGGGCGATGGATCCCGACGCGCTCGCCGCGCTCGCCGTCGAAGTGTTCGGTGCCGACCGGGTCAGCGTCGAGCCGGTGTTCGGCGAGGCGATCGAGCAGGCGGTGGAGCTGGCCGAGGAGGGTGGCGACTCCGGCGTCGGCGTCGTCATCACGGGGTCGGTCGTCACCGCCGGTGAGGCACGCAGGCTGTTCGGCAAGGACCCGTCATGACCGGGCCCGCGGCGCCCAACCCCGACCCGATGAAGGGCGTACGGGGGGTGTTCGCCGCCACGCTCGTGCTCGAGTCGATCGTGGTACTGCTGGCGATGCTCGTGCTGGCGAAGTTCGGCGCGGGGGCGACCCCGGCCGGCGTGGCAGCGGTGCTGGGGCTGGCCGCCGCCTTGATCGTCACCGCCGGGCTGCAGCGCCGCCGGTGGGGGCTCGGCCTCGCCCTCGCCCTGCAGGCCGTGATGATCGCCCTTGCGGTGTTCGTGCCGGCGCTCGGCGTGATGGGCGTGGTGTTCGCGCTGGTCTGGGGCGGATTGCTGCTGATGCGCCGGGACGTGGCCCGCAAGATGCAGCGCGGTGAGCTGCCCGCCCAGCGGCGCGCAGCGAACGGCGGCGATCAACCGGATCCGGCGGATACCATGTGATATGTCTCGCACCACCCGCCGTCCGCTGCTGCGTCGTCCGGTCACCTGGGTGGTGCTCGCGGTCGGCGCGGTCGTGGTGATCGCCGCACTGGCGCTGTTCCAGCCGTGGAAGCTGTTCATCGACCAGAGCGTCGACGAAGCGGCCCCGGTCGTGGCCGGCGCACCCGCCGGCCCCGCGGCACCGACCGGGCCGGTGCTGCTGGCCAGGGGGGATCTGATCAGCCACGAGCACGCGACGACGGGCACCGTGGCGGTGTTCGCGCTGCCCGACGGCTCGCGGGTGCTGCGTCTGGAGAACCTCGACACCAGCAACGGGCCCGACCTGAACGTGTGGCTCACCGATGCGCCCGTGCTGCCGGGCCGTGCGGGCTGGGGTGTGTTCGACGACGGCCGCTACGTCGACCTCGGTGACCTCAAGGGCAACCTCGGGAGCTCGAACTACCCGGTGCCCGCCGACGTCGACCTCACCCAGCTCACCAGCGTGAGCATCTGGTGCGACCGGTTCAACGTCTCCTTCGGCGCCGCCGCCCTGCAGCCGGTGGCCACCTGACCCGCCGATACGCTGGCGGCGTGACTGAACGCACCCTGGTCCTCGTCAAGCCCGACGGCGTCGAGCGCAAGCTCGTCGGCGAGGTCGTCGCCCGGATCGAGCGCAAGGGGCTCGACCTGGTGGCTCTCGACATGCGCACCGTCGACCGTGAGCTGGCCGCCCAGCATTACGCCGAGCACGACGGCAAGCCGTTCTTCGACTCGCTGCTCGAGTTCATCACCTCCGGCCCGGTGGTCGCCGCCGTCGTCGAGGGTCCGCGCGCGATCGCTGCCTTCCGGCAGCTGGCCGGCGGCACCGACCCGGTGGAGAAGGCCGCCCCGGGCAGCATCCGCGGTGACTTCGGGCTGGAGACCCAGTCGAACCTGGTGCACGGCTCGGACTCGCCGGAGTCGGCCGAGCGCGAGATCAAGCTGTGGTTCCCTAGCCTCTGACACCGCGAACCCCGCCCATTCCGTCGTGGCGCCGGGTTAGCGTTTCCGGCGTGTCCGATGCTCTGGTGCAGGCGCGGGACCTTCGCAAACGCTTCGGTTCGTTCGAGGCGGTTCGCGGTATCGACGTCGATGTCGCGCGCGGCGAGGTGTTCGGTTTTCTCGGGCCCAACGGCGCGGGCAAGTCCTCGACCATGCGGATGATCGCCTGCGTCTCGCCGCGTTCGGGCGGGTCGCTGCAGGTGCTGGGCATGGATCCCGGGTCGGCCGGCCCGCGGATCCGAGCCCGGATCGGGGTCGTCCCGCAGCTCGACAACCTCGACACGGAGCTCTCGGTCCGGGAGAACCTGGAGATCTACGGGCGCTACTTCGGGCTGTCCCGACGGCACGTTCGGGCCAAGGCCGCCGAGCTGCTGGAGTTCGCCCAGCTGCGCGAGCGCGCCGAGGAGCCGGTGGAGCCGTTGTCCGGCGGCATGAAGCGGCGGTTGACGATCGCCCGGTCCCTGGTCAACGACCCGGAGCTGCTGCTGCTGGACGAACCCACCACCGGACTCGACCCGCAGGCCCGGCACCTGCTCTGGGACCGGCTGTACCGGCTCAAACGCGAGGGCGTCACCCAGATCATCACCACCCACTACATGGACGAGGCCGAACAGCTGTGCGACCGGCTCGTCGTGATGGACGACGGGTTGATCGTCGCGGAGGGCTCACCCGCCGAGCTGATCGAGCGCTACTCCACCCGGGAGGTCCTCGAGCTGCGCTTCCTTCCGGAGCATCGGCCCGCTTCGGTCGAGCTCCCTGGCCCCCTCGAGCGGGTCGAGGAGCTGCCCGACCGGTTCCTGCTCTACACCGAGGACGGCGAACGGACGCAGGCCGACGTGGCCCGGTCCGGACTGCGACCGCTGTCGGCTCTGGTGCGTCGTTCGTCGCTGGAGGACGTCTTCCTCCGGCTCACCGGCCGGACCCTGGTGGACTGATGACCGGACCGAGCACCGCGGTCGTCCCCGTCCCGCAGGCGTGCGGGCGCGTTCCGGGCCGCATCGGTGGGATCGGGATCGTCGTCGAGCACTACTGGCGTTGGTACCGGCGCAACTGGCGGGCCACCGTTGTGTCCTCGGTCCTGCAGCCGCTGCTGTTCCTGCTGGCCTTCGGGGTGGGCTTCGGCGCGCTGGTGAGCGGAAGCGGTCGGGTCGAGGTGGCCACGGGCGGCGTCGGCTACCTGGTGTGGCTCGCACCCGCGCTGCTGGCGATGTCGGCGGTGCAGAGCGCCGCGTTCGAGTCGACCTATCCGGTGCTGTCCGGGTTCAAATGGCAGCGGGTGTACCACGCGATGGCGGCCGGCCCGCTGACCGGCACCCAGATCGGGCTCGGTCACCTGGCCTGGATCGCGCTGCGGATGGTCGCCTCCGGCGCGGTGTATGTGATCGTGATCGCGGCGTTCGGCGGGGTGACCGGTCCGGGGATCGCGATATCGCTGCTCGCCGCGACGATCACCGGCACCGCGGTGGCCGCGCTGGTCATGGCGTTCGCGGCCACCGTGGAGAACGAGGGCTCGCAGTTCACCGGGCTGTTCCGGTTCGTCGTGATCCCGATGACGCTGTTCTCGGGCACGTTCTTCCCGATCGACCGGCTGCCCGCCATCGTGCAGCCGCTGGCCTGGGTCTCCCCGCTCTGGCACGGCACCGAGCTGGCTCGATCGGCGGCGCTCGACCGGTGGCAGCCGCTCGCGGCCGTGGGTCACGTGGCGTATCTGCTGGTGCTACTGGTGGTCGGGGCCGTGCTGGTGACGCGGCTGTTCCAGCGGAGGCTGACCCCATGAGCGCCCCGTCCACCGTCCCGGACCTCCCGCTCGCGCTGCGGCTGCTCCCGGCCGGCAGCTACGCGGGCCGGGCCCGGATGCTGTTGCTCCGGTCGGCCACCGCGTCGCGGCGGACCTGGCTGGCGGTCGTGTCCGGGTTCTTCGAGCCGATCTTCTACCTCATCGCGATGGGGCAGGGCCTCGGCTCGCTGGTGGGGGAGCTGCCCGGTCCCGGCGGCGCCCCGCTCAGCTACGCGGCGTTCATCGCACCGGGGCTGCTGGCCGCGTCGGCGATGAACGGGGCGGTGTTCGACTCCACCTACAACGTGTTCTTCAAGCTCCGCTATGCCCGGCTCTACGACGCGATGCTGGCCACCCCGCTCGGGCCGATCGACATCGCGCTCGGGGAGATCGGCTGGGCGTTGCTGCGCGGTGGGTTGTACGCCACCGGGTTCCTCTCGGTGATGGCCGCATTCGGGCTGATCAGCTCCCCGTGGGCGCTGCTGGCGCTGCCCGCGGCGCTGGTGGTGGCGTTCGCGTTCGGCGCGATCGGGATGGCGGCGACGTCGTTCATGCGCTCCTGGCAGGACTTCGACCTGGTCACCCTCGCGGTGCTGCCGATGTTCCTGTTCGCGACGACGTTCTATCCGCTCTCGATCTATCCGCGCTGGCTGCAGCTTGTCGTCGAGTGCCTGCCGCTCTTCCACGCCGTCGAGCTGATGCGCGCGCTGACCACCGGTGCGGTGCACGTGGGCGTCCTCGGCCACCTCGGGTACTTCGCGGTCATGATCGCGTTCGGGGTCGTGGTGGCGGCCCGGCGACTCGACGTGCTACTGCTGAAGTAGGGCCGCGGATCCGGCGTGGGGGAGCGGCACCGAGCGCGCGCCGATCCGCTCGCCGGGTAGCGTGCGACATCGGTACACACGGCGGAGGATATGAACCATGATCACCGGCAGTATCGTCGCGCTGGTCACCCCGATGCGGGCCGACGGCTCGGTCGACCACGAGGCGCTGGCGAAGCTCGTCGACCGCACGATCGAGGCCGGCACGTCGGCCATCGTGTCGGTCGGCACCACGGGTGAGTCGGCGACCCTCGATGTGGACGAGCACACCGACGTCATCCGGCGCACCATCGACGTCGCCGGGGGCCGGGTCCCGATCATCGCCGGCACCGGCGCGAACAGCACGACCGAGGCCATCCACCTCACCCAGGCGGCCAAGGAGGTGGGTGCGGACGCGGCGTTGCTCGTCACGCCGTACTACAACAAGCCCCCGCAGGAGGGCCTGTATCGGCACTTCCGGGCGATCGCCGAGGCCGTCGACATCCCGCAGATCCTCTACAACGTCCCCGGCCGCACCGCATGCGACATGCTGCCCGCGACCGTGGCGCGGCTGGCGGCGGTGCCGAACATCGTCGGGATCAAGGAGGCGCTCGGCGACCTGGGCCGGGTCCGGGACCTGGTCGCGCTCGGCCTGGAGGACTTCGCGCTCTACTCCGGTGACGACGCCACCGCGCGGGAGAGCATGCTCGCCGGGTTCCACGGCAACATCTCGGTGACCGCCAACGTCGCCCCGGAGGGGATGGCGAAGATGTGCGCGGCGGCGATCGCCGGG
Organism: Pseudonocardia hispaniensis; assembly: GCF_042658695.1. Taxonomy (NCBI): domain Bacteria; kingdom Bacillati; phylum Actinomycetota; class Actinomycetes; order Pseudonocardiales; family Pseudonocardiaceae; genus Pseudonocardia; species Pseudonocardia hispaniensis. The sequence continues at coordinate 322,914 of NZ_JBHSQW010000044.1, forward strand.
GACGCCGAGACCGCGGGGGCCATCGACGCCGAGCTCGCCGACCTGCACCGCACGCTGTTCCTCCAGCCGAACCCGATCCCGGTGAAGTGGGCGCTGGCCGAGCTGGGGCTGATGGGCGGGGGCATCCGGCTCCCGCTGGTCCCGCTCGAGGAGGCCCATCAGCCCGCGGTCCGCGCCGCGCTGCGCACCGCGGGTCTGCTCGGCTGACCCGAGCCGTCGCATCCGGCCGGACCTGACCGCACATGAGTGGCACAGGCGTCGCCCAGGGGCGCCTGAGCCGCTCATGTGGCGGCGGGATGGGGGCCGGTGCGACGTGGCTGCGGCGGCCCGTCGTGGCGGGGCTACCCTGGGGCAGCGTGACCCCGGCGTCCGTTTTCCCGATACTCGAGCCGCTGCTGCCGCATGTCGCCAAGCCCGTGCAGTACGTCGGCGGCGAGTTGAACGCGCAGCAGCGGGACTGGGAGTCCGCCGCGGTGCGGTGGGCCCTGCTGTATCCCGACGCCTACGAGGTCGGGCTGCCCAACCAGGGCGTCATGATCCTCTACGAGGTGCTCAACGAGCGGGACGACGCACTGGCGGAGCGCTGCTACGCCGTCTGGCCCGACCTCGAGGCGCGGATGCGCGAGCACGGCGTTCCGGCGTTCACCGTCGACGCCCATCGCCCGGTCGGCGCATTCGACCTGCTCGGCGTGAGCTTCGCCACCGAACTGGGCTACACGAACCTGCTCACCACTCTCGACCTGGCCGGCATCCCGCTGCGCGCGACCGACCGCGGCCTCGACCATCCGGTGGTCGTCGCGGGCGGGCACGCGGCGTTCAATCCCGAGCCGATCGCGGACTTCATCGACGTCGCGGCGCTCGGGGACGGCGAGGAGGTCGTCGGGGACATCACCGACGTGGTGAAACAGTGGAAGGAACAGGGCCGCCCCGGTGGGCGCCGCGAGCTGCTGCTGCGGCTGGCCGCGACCGACGGCTGCTACGTGCCGTCGCTGTACGCGGTCGACTACGCCGCCGACGGCACGATCGCCTCGGTCGTCCCGGTGGACGAACGCGTACCGCGCATCGTGCACAAGCGCACCACCGTCGAGCTGGACGACTGGCCGTACCCGAAGACGCCGTTGGTCCCGCTGGCCGACACGGTGCACGAGCGGGCGAGCGTCGAGATCTTCCGCGGCTGTACCCGGGGCTGCCGGTTCTGTCAGGCCGGCATGATCACCCGGCCGGTGCGTGAGCGGTCCCTGGCCGGCATCGGCGAGATGGTCGATCGGGCGGTACGCGCCAGTGGCTTCGACGAGATCGGGCTGCTGTCGCTGTCGTCGGCCGACCACTCCGAGATCGCCGAGATCACCAAGGGCCTGGCCGACCGCTACCAGGGCACCAACACGTCGCTGTCGCTGCCCTCGACCCGGGTCGACGCGTTCAACATCGACCTCGCGAACGAGATCTCCCGCAACGGCCGCCGTTCCGGGCTGACCTTCGCCCCCGAGGGCGGGTCGGAACGGATCCGGCGTGTGATCAACAAGATGGTCTCCGAGGACGACCTCATCCGCACCGTCTCGCAGGCGTTCGCACAGGGCTGGCAGCAGGTCAAGCTCTACTTCATGTGCGGGCTGCCGACCGAGGAGGACGACGACGTCGTGCAGATCGCCGGGATGGCGCACCGGGTGATCGAAGCCGGTCGGGCGGCGTCGGGGCGCAACGACATCCGCTGCACCATCTCGATCGGCGGGTTCGTGCCCAAGCCGCACACCCCGTTCCAGTGGGCCGCGCAGGCCTCGCCCGAGGTCGTCGACGACCGGCTGCGCAAGCTGCGGGCCGCGGTCAACAGCAATCGCAAGCTGGGCCGGAACGTCGGGATGCGCTATCACGACGGGCAGCCCTCGCTCATCGAGGGACTGCTGGCTCGCGGCGACCGCCGGGTCGGCCGGGTGATCGAGCGGGTATGGCGCGAGGGCGGCCGGTTCGACGGTTGGAGCGAGCATTTCTCCTACGAGCGCTGGACCGGCGCGGCCGTCGCGGAGCTCGAGCCGCTGGGCGTCTCGCTCGACTGGTTCACCACCCGCGAGCGCGGGCGCGAGGAGATCCTGCCCTGGGACCACCTCGACTCCGGGCTGGACCGCGACTGGCTCTGGGACGACTGGCAGGACGCTCTCGACGGGCGGGAGCAGGACGACTGCCGGTGGACGCCGTGTTTCGACTGCGGTGTCTGTCCCTCGACCGGCACCGATATCCAGGTGGGTCCGAGCGGCACGTCCCTGCTCCCGCTGACGGTGGTCAACCCTGTCGGCGGGAACCGGTTTGCGAGTGGCTGATCGGGTCGCGTCGCCGGGGTTCACGATCCGCGTCGCCGACGAGCGCGACGTGGCGGCGCTGGCCGGGCTGCGCCGCGCCTGGCTGGAGGAGCGCCTGGGCCACCCCGTACCCGACCCCGGGTTCGAGGAGACGTTCGCCGACTGGTGGCGGATCGAGCAGCCGCGCCGGACCTTCTGGCTGGCCGAGGCGGGTTCGGAGCGGGCGGGCTGGACGGCGGTCGGCTCGATCAACGTCGTGGAGACCGTCCACATGCCGCGCCCGGGGGCCCGCAGCGGGCGCGTCGGGCAGGTCGGCAACGCGTTCGTGCTGCGCTCCTTCGCCGACCGGGGGGTACCGCGGGCGCTGCTCGCGGCGGCCGTCGAGCACGCCCGCGCCCGCCGCTACCGAAGGTTGTTGCTCACCCCGACGCCGGGCAGCGCCGCCTTCTACCGCCGTGCCGGGTTCGCCCCGGCGGGAGAGTCGATCCTGGTGCTGCACCCGGCGGCGCAGTAGCCCGAGCGGAGCCGTAGGCCACGTTCCGGTGATCTTCTGGTGATGCCGCTCTGCCGCCCTCACGCCTCGCTACTGTGACTCACAGTTGATCTGTGGACGCATGGAGTAATGACGACGCGCAGGGCATGGACTGTGGCAGCGTTGGTGTCCGCGTTGCTGATGGCGATGCCGTCGGTCGCGCTGGCAGCGCCTCCGTCCTTCGACTATCAGCGTGAGGTGGTGCACAGCTTCACGGATGCGGCAGGTCGGCCGGTCGTCATGCGGCGCGGCTACTAGGTCGGCATTGCCGGATTCGGGTGGGACAAGATCTACCACAAGCACAAGATCACGAATGTCAAGCTCATCGAGAAAATTATCCAAAATCCCAATGGTGGAGAGTTAAACGGTTCAGCAAGAACGTACCGAGGTTTCGCTCAAAGGTTTCGATGCGATGTCTCCGGTCGATGCGAGGAAGTCGAGCGAATCCCCCTCAAAGCCGTGGTCGACTTTCGAGAGGATCCGAACATGGGTGGCCAGAAGGGTGTGATTACTGCCTACTGTGTATTCGGTAGACCTGATGTCGCTGAATGCCCCTCCTGGGTGAGCAATGTCCAGAACGTCTCTCCGGCATGAGCGAGAACAACGATCGGCCGCTCGGTCGGCCCGAGGAGAACACGCCGCTGCGGCCGGTGGTGGAGCTGACCGCGGAGTGGGCAACCGCGGTGGCCCAGGAGTTTGTCGATTTGGTATGGAGAGAGCAGGAGAGGGGCCTGGAGCCGCTGCCGCCGCCCGTCGACGAGTGCTGGGTGGGGCAGGATCTCGCGGTCTACATTCGGTACCGGATCGGGGACTGGCGGTTGGGGCGGCGGATCCCCGACCCACATATCGATCCGACCAGCGGTGGCTATGCGCTCAGTGCGCGAGAGCAGGGATTCTATTTCTTCCATGATCTGTACAGCCCCCCGCCGCGGGAGTTCACCGACCGGCTCGGGTACGAGTGGTATCAATGCGGCCCCGAGCCCGAGCCCGAGCGGTCCTGGCGGTACGCCGTCGAGGAACAGCCACGGATCGCCACGGTGCGCGAATATCACGACCCGGACGCGGAACGATGAGGGCATTCCGGTGGGTGGCCACCGTCGCAGCGGCCGGTGCGCTGCTTGTTGGCCTGCCCGCGGTCGGTTGGGCGGCGGGTGCTGAGTATCGATTCGACGCCACGAGACTGGGCAACCAGCGGCTTCCCGCGGATCCGGACTCGGACTTCGCGGCACCCGCGGTGAGCAATGGCTTGGTCACCTCCGACCTCGACGGCACCGCGTGCGACTCCACCTACGGAGTCCAGCTCGTTCGCGATCGGGACTACCTGCCCGACGAAGTCGTGCACCGCTACAACGGCCGGGCGTGCGACGGTCCCGCCACCCAGACCGGCGTCTCGTGGAGCCGGGGCCGGTTCCATTTCGACGCCCGGGTGACGGCCCGACAGGAGTCCCAGTTCGGGCAGGGCTTCGTCAGGGCGCACTGGTTACGGCCGAGGACCTCGCCGAGGTAGGCATCTTGTGCGTCGAGGAGGTGTCGGTCCGGCACCGCCGGCGCTCCGCGGTCCGCGGCGCATCGGCCGAATTCGGGCCGGGGGTCACCACGGTCGTCGGGCCCAACGGGGCGGGCAAATCGAGCCTGTTCCGCGCGCTTGCCGGGGTGCAACGACCGACGTCGGGGCGCGTCCGGCTCGGCGGCCACACACCCGCCGAGACCGGCCGGTGGCAGAGCCTGGTCGGGTACCTGCCGCAGGAGCCGGACCTGGCCGGTGGCGTGTCGGTGCGCGACACCGTGGCGCTCGCCGCTTGGTTGAAGGGCCTCGGGCGGCGCCAGCTCGGGTACGCGGTTCAGCGCGCGGTGGAATCCGTCGGCCTGGCCGACCGCGCAGGCGACCGGGTCCGGACGTTGTCCGGTGGAATGCGCCGGCGCCTCGGGTTCGCGGCCGCGGTGGTGCACGAACCACGACTGCTCGTACTCGACGAGCCGACCGCGGGGCTGGACCCCGAACAGCGCACCGTGCTGGCGAACGTGATCACCGAGCTTGCCCACGGGCGGATCGTCGTGCTGTCCACCCACGTGCTCGACGACCTGCGCCGGTTCGGCGGCGCCGTGGCGGTCATGTCGGCGGGGAGGATCGTGTTCCACGGTCCGCTCCGGGGACTGACCGACGCGGCCGCGGTGCGGCTCGGCCGGGCGCTGGACCCTGCCCGACCCGAGGACCTCGACCTGGCTTACCTGGGTCTTCAGGACTCGGTACCGGCATGAGAGCCCTGTTGCGGACGAGCACAGCCCGCCTGCTAGTCCCGCTCGGGACGGTGCTGGCGGTCGCGAGGCTGCTGACCGATGGGAGCTGGGTGGGCAGCTGGGGCGATGCCACCCTGCGCGCCACCACACATCTTGTGCTCCTGCTCCCGATGGTGATCCTCGCCGGCGCGCTGGATGCGCGCCGCGTGCTACGGCCCGCCGCGCACCCGTCGGCCGTGACCGGTGTCCGCCCCCCGGCTGCCGTGGTCGCCTCGCTCGTCGCGGTGGTCGCCTTGTGGGGCCTGGCGGGGTATCTGCTCGTCCTGGTCACCGGGTACGCCGCGACGGCGCGGGTCAACCCGGTGTTCCCGCCGCCGCTGCCCTGGATATGGGTCGCGGCCGGCGCCGCCGCGGTCGTCGCGCACGCCGCGCTGGGAGTCCTGCTCGGCTGGCTCGTCCCGGTGCTCGTCGCGGTGGCGTTGGCGGGACTGCTCGGCCTGCTCGGCAACGTGGTGCTGGCCGCCGAGTCGGACAGTGTCGCGGCCCTGTTCACCGTGGTCGACTCGGGTTTTCTCGGCGCCGCGGCGGCGCCTCGGCCGATCGTGCAGGGCCTGCAGGCTGCGTTCTACCTGCTCCTTGCCGCGAGCGCGGCCGCGGTCACGGGCTGGCTGGTGCGCCCGACCGGTGTTGCGGCGGTGGCGGCCGCGATGGTCACCCTGCTGCCGGTGGGCGCGGCCATGGGCCTCGCCGCCACCGGCGGGCCAAAGGCGCAGCTGCTCACCGACGTGGACGGCACCCGGCACTGCACTCCGGACGGGGTGGTCTGCCTGTGGCCCGACCACGGCTTCCTCGCGGCTCGCTACGGCGGGGTCGGTCGCCGGATGCTGGCGGGTGTTCCGGAGCAGCTGCCGGTCCGCGGGTGGACCGAGATCGGATTGGCCCGCCGCGCCGCCGACGCGCCGCTGTACATCGCCGGCAACCGACCGGGCTCGGTGCAGGTCGCACAGGCCCTTGCCGACGGGCTGATCGAGCGGCTGGCGCCCGGTCGGGCTGAAGTCGACCTGCGGCCGGCCAGAGCCTGGCTGGCCGCGCGGGCGCTGGAGGGGCCCGCCCGTGTCGAGGTGGCCGGCTACGGCTCGCCCGTCCAGGCGCTGCTGACCAGGCCCGAGGCCGAGCAGTGGGACTGGTTCTTGCGGACGGTCCGGCCGACGTGACCACGGCCCGGCTCGCCTGTGCCCATCTGCACGCGCGCTGCCTGCCGCAACGCATGGTCGCCATCGGGGTCACCGCGGCACTGGCCGCCGCGTTCGCTCGGGTGCCCGCGCCCGTGCTGCGCACCGACCTGGCGGCCGCGACCTACCCCGCGGTCGTGACCGGGGCGCTCGCACCGGTGCTGGTGGGGGTGCTGGGGGCCGCCCTGCCCCGGTTCGGTTGCGCTGGCTCGACGAGGGCGCCGTCGGCCGGGCGCGGTGGTTGCGTCTGGCTGAACTGTCGATCACCACCGCGGCGGTGGGGCTTGGGGCGGCCGGGATCGGAGCCCCTGCCGGCCTCGCCGTTGCGGCCGTGCAGAACGCGCTGATCACCCAGTTCGCCGCGATGGTGCTCGGCGCCGCGATCGGTGCGAGGGTGAGCGCGGGGGTGGTCGGATCCGGGGCGGCGTGGCTGCTCCTCGCCTCGCCGGGGCTGCCCAACGCCCCGTGGCTGCTGGTCGACATGCTGACCGACCCGCAGGATTGGCTGGTGCTCGTGCCGCTCGCCGCCCTCGCAGTGGGGCCTCCGCTCGCGGGACGGCGACGACGCTGCGGAACGTCGGGTCCCTAGACTGGCGGCATGGCACGCGTCCGGCCCGGTGAGGCGGCGAACCCGGCCCCACCCACGGTCCAACGGATCCGGGTGCGCTTCGCGAAGCGCGGCCGGCTGCGCTTCCTGTCTCACCGTGACATCGCTCGCAGTGTCGAACGCGCCGTCCGGCGGGCGGGGGTGCCCGTTGCGCATTCGCACGGGTTCAGCCCGCACCCGAGGATCTCCTGGCTCGGCGCGGCCCCCACGGGCGCGGCCAGTGAGGCCGAGTACCTGGAGATCGGACTGACCCGCGAGGTCGATCCCGACATGCTGGTCGCCGAGCTCGACGCGGTGCTTCCCGACGGGCTCGACGTGCTGACCGCCGTCGTCGCCGAGCCACCCCCGCTGGCCGAGCGGATCAACGCCAGCCGCTGGCGGATCGAGCTGCCGGGCGTCGCGGCGGCGGAGCTGGCCGCGGCGGTCGAGGCGTTGCTGGCGCGCGAGCGCGTGGTCGTCGAGCGGATGACCCCGTCGGGTCGCCGCGAGGTCGATGTGCGGGCCGGATTGGCATCGGCCGCGGTCACGGCGACGGACGGGTCCTCGCCTTCGAGCACCGCCGGGACAGTTGCGGACTGTGCGATACTGACGGCGGTCGTCCGGCAGATGACACCTGCCGTTCGACCCGACGACGTGTTGGGCGCACTCGACGTTGTCGCAGGCTTTCGGCCGCCGGTGCCCGCGAAGGTGACCCGGTTGGCCCAGGGCTTGCTCGACGACCGGGGCCGCCTCGCCGAGCCGTTCGACCCCGACCGGGTCACCACCCGGTCCTGACCGGACGCGTTCGGTGCGTTGCCGGCGCCAGCCGGCCTTCGGTACGACGTCGAAGCACCGCCGCCGAGGATTGCTCTCCGCGCACCGCGTGGGGAGAGAACGCAAGGCCCCTGCGCGGCCGCCTCCCGATTCGGGGGCGCCCGGGGGCGAAGGAGCTGAATGTCGAACGATGACGCGCCCGCCGGCAGCAACGGCGGGCCTTCCGCGCTGGCCGACCTGCCCGAACGGGTCCGGGTGCATGCGCTCGCCCGGCTGATCGGGCGGACGAGCCGTGAGGTGCTGGCGATCCTGAACGAGCAGGGCATCGAGGTACGCAGCGCACAGTCCAGCGTCGGGCGCAGCGTGGCCGAGCAGATCCTCGCGGGGCTGCGGCCCGAGGAGGCCGCGAATGTCGACACCCCCGTCGCGGACGCAACGACCGCTGCGGCCGCCGAGGTCCTGGAGGCCGCTGACGCCACCGAGGCCGCGGAGCCTGCTGGGGTTCCCGAGGCCGGCCCGGTGGGTGAGGGTGCCGCCGAAGCGGCCACCCCCGGGGCGGCCACCGCGGTCGTCGAGACCCCCGCGGCCGCCGAGCCCGGAAGCGGCGAGGCGCCGCTGACCCCGCTGTTCGCCCCACCCGCCCCGGTGTTCCAGCCACCGGAACGGCCGACGCGTGCCCGCCGCGAAGCGGGGCCCGTGGCCCCGCCCGAGCCGGCCCCGGTCAGCACCGTCCCGGCCGACGAGCCCGCCGCGGCGGCCGAGACGTCCGCCGTCGAGGAGACCGACGAGTCGGCCGAGGACGAGGGCGGCGTCCGTCGTCGCCGTCGCCGGGGGCGGCGCGGGCGGGGTCGCGGCCGCGGCGCGGACGGTGCCCAGCCCGGTGACGACGAGACCGACGAGTCCGCCGCCGAGGTCGACACCGAGCCCGAGGAGGAGCCCGCCGAGGCCGAGGTCGCGGCCGACGCCGGCGCCGACGCCGACGCCGACGCCGACGCCGAGGGCGAGGACGCCGGTGAGGACGAGATGGGCGCGACGCGCCGTCGGCGCCGTCGGCGCCGCCGCCGCGCATCCGGCGACGAGAACGGGGACCTCGACGCCGTCGCCGACCCGCCCGGCACCGTCACCAAGATCCGGCCCGCGCGCGACCGGTCGGCGGACGACGACGCTCCGGACGGTGTGCAGAGTGTCCGCGGGTCCACCCGGCTGGAGGCCAAGCGCCAGCGCCGGCGGGACGGTCGCGACGCCGGTCGTCGCCGTTCCCCGATCCTGTCCGAGGCCGAGTTCCTCGCGCGCCGCGAGTCCGTCGAGCGCTCGATGGTCGTGCGGGAGCAGGGTGACCGCGTCGAGATCGGGGTGCTCGAGGACGGCGTGCTCGTCGAGCACTTCGTCACCGGCGGTTCCAGCGCGAACGGCACCGGAAACTCCATGGTCGGCAACATTTACCTCGGGCGCGTGCAGAACGTCCTGCCGAGCATGGAGGCCGCCTTCGTCGACATCGGTCGTGGCCGCAATGCGGTGCTGTACGCCGGCGAGGTGGACTGGGACGCCGCCGGGCTCAACGGCAAGGCCCGCCGCATCGAGCAGGCGCTGACCAGCGGTGACAGCATTCTCGTCCAAGTGACGAAAGATCCGATCGGGCACAAGGGTGCCCGGTTGACCACCCAGGTCAGCCTGGCGGGCCGGTTCTTGGTCTATGTCCCCTCCGGCGGCGCCGCCGGGATCAGCCGCAAGCTGCCCGACACCGAGCGCAGGCGGCTCAAGGAGATGCTCAAGGAGATCGTCCCGAACGAGGCCGGGGTGATCATCCGGACGGCCTCGGAAGGCGTGAGCCAGGAGGCGCTCGAACGCGACGTCCGCCGGTTGCAGGCGCAGTGGGACGTCATCAAGAACAAGGCGGAGGCGACCGGGCCGAACAAACCCAAGGCGCCCAGCCTCCTCTACGAGGAGCCCGACCTTCTCATCAAGGTCATCCGGGATCAGTTCAACGAGGACTTCTCCCGGCTCGTCGTGTCCGGCGACGACGCCTGGGACACCGTGTCGAACTACATCGGGCACGTCGCGCCCGAGCTGTCGGACCGGCTGCATCGCCATGTCGGCCCGGCCGACGTCTTCACCGAGTACCGGATCGACGAACAGTTGCTCAAGGCGCTCGACCGCAAGGTCTGGCTCCCCTCGGGCGGCACGCTGGTGATCGACCGGACCGAGGCCATGACGGTCATCGACGTCAACACCGGGAAGTTCACCGGGGCCGGCGGCAACCTCGAGGAAACCGTCACCCGCAACAACCTGGAGGCGGCCGAGGAGATCGTCCGTCAGCTGCGGCTGCGCGACATCGGCGGCATCATCGTCATCGACTTCATCGACATGGTGCTCGAGGCCAACCGTGACCTCGTGCTGCGGCGGCTCACCGAATGCCTGGCCCGCGACCGCACCCGCCACCAGGTGGCCGAGGTGACCTCGCTCGGGCTGGTGCAGATGACCCGTAAGCGGGTCGGTGGCGGGCTGCTCGAGCATTTCTCCACCCCGTGCGAGCACTGCCGGGGCCGGGGTGTGATCGTCTCGACCGAGCCGGTCGAGCCGCGCCGTGACCGCGAGGACCGCCGCGCGCGGAGCCGGGCGCGCCGCGCCGACGAGGCCGTTCCCGACGAGCGCGCGCAGCAGGAGTACCGCACCACCGGTGCCGCCGCGGCTGCGGCCGCGGTGGCGGCGGCCACCACGGCTTCTGCCGACCGACTGCACGTGTCGACGCCGAATGGCCACGCCGCCGACAGTCATTCCGCGGCCAACGGCACGCCGCAGGAGACGACGAGCGCCGCCGCCACCGCGGAGCCCGAGCACCCCGCCCCCGTGACCGACGTTCCGGCCGCGCCGACGGTGCCCGCGCCGCGCCCGGCCGCCACCGCGGACGTGACCGGGGACGCGACCGGGAACGCCGAGGCGGCCGCGCGACCGCGCCGCCGCGGCCGGGTGACGCGCTCGGCCGGGGCGCCCTCGACCGGGACCGCCGCCACCGTGATCACCGCACCGCTACCCGGGGAGGTCCCCCAGGCGGCCCCGGTGCCGGCCACTATCCCCGATCAGCCGCAGCCGTCCACGGCGGTGCGCCCGCGGCGGGCGCGGCGCGGCGCCTCCCGCCCGGCCGGGCCGCCGACCGGCATCGATGCTGGGGGGGACCCGGTTTGACCCGTTCGAAATCCGTTCCGTACCCTGGGAGACCGGAGCCGCTCCTGCGAGCATTCGTGGGCGCTGGCGGCGTGCTGTGATGAGCGCGTATGTGGTGTCCCCCGATTTCAGGAGTCGTGCGTCAACGATGTACGCGATCGTCAAGACCGGCGGTAAGCAATACAAGGTGGCCGTCGACGACGTGCTCACCGTCGAGAAGATCGACGGCGAGCCGGGCGCGGAGATCAGCCTGCCTGCCGTGTTGCTCGTTGACGGCGACGAGCTCACCACCGACGCGGACGCCCTGGCCCGCGCCTCGGTGACCGCCACGGTCCTCGAGCACACCAAGGGCCCGAAGATCCGCATCCACAAGTTCAAGAACAAGACCGGGTACCACAAGCGGCAGGGACACCGTCAGCCGCTGACCAAGGTCCAGGTCACCGCAATCGCGAAGTAGGAGGCTTGGGCAATGGCTCATAAGAAGGGCGCGTCCAGCTCTCGCAACGGGCGTGACTCCAACGCACAGCGCCTCGGCGTGAAGCGCTTCGGCGGCCAGGTCGTCAACGCGGGGGAGATCCTCGTCCGCCAGCGCGGCACCAAGTTCCACCCGGGTGCGGGCGTCGGCCGCGGCGGGGATGACACGCTGTTCGCGCTGGTCGGGGGCTCAGTGGAGTTCGGGACCAAGCGCGGTCGCAAGACCGTGAACGTGGTGCCGGTGCAGTCCTGAGGGCTGCTGGGCACCATTCGAGAACCAAGAACGGCGGGCCGCCCCGAGGGGTGGTCCGCCGTTTCTGTTCAGAACTACGAGGGGACGTCGTCCGATGTCGCGGTTCGTCGACCGGGTCGTGCTGCATACCACCGCGGGGGCGGGCGGCAACGGCTGCGCTTCGGTGCACCGGGAGAAGTTCAAACCCCTCGGCGGCCCCGACGGAGGAAACGGCGGCCGCGGCGGGTCGGTCGTCCTCGTGGTCGACCCCAGCGTGCACACCCTGCTCGACTTCCATCACCGACCGCATGCCACCGCCCGTAACGGCAAGCAGGGCCAAGGCGGGTTCCGCGCCGGCGCCAACGCCGAGGACCTCGAACTGCGCGTGCCCGACGGCACGGTCGTGTTCGACGAGCGCGGCGCGATCATCGCCGACCTGATCGGGGCGGGCACCCGGTTCGTCGCGGCCGAGGGTGGTCGTGGGGGGCTCGGCAACGCGGCGCTGGCCTCGCCCGCCCGCAAGGCGCCGGGATTCGCGCTGCTCGGGGAGCCGGGCGAGAGCCGGAACCTGGTGCTCGAACTGCGCTCGATGGCTGACGTCGGGCTGGTCGGCTTCCCGTCGGCGGGTAAGTCGTCCCTGGTCGCGGCGCTGTCGGCGGCGCGGCCGAAGATCGCCGACTACCCGTTCACCACGCTCGTCCCACAGCTCGGTGTGGTGAGCCCGAGCGGCCGGGACCACGACGGGGTCGTCTACACGATCGCCGACGTGCCGGGCCTGATCCCGGGGGCGGCCGAGGGCCGCGGGTTGGGGCTGGACTTCCTGCGCCATATCGAGCGCTGCTCGGTGCTCGTCCACGTCGTGGACTGCGCGACCTACGAGCCGGGCCGCGATCCGGTCTCGGATGTGCAGGCCCTCGAGGACGAGCTGGCCCGTTACATCCCGGCGCTCGGCGGGGCGCTCGCCGAGCGGCCCCGCCTGATCGCCCTCAACAAGATCGATGTCCCGGATGCCGCCGAGCTGGCCGAACTCGTCACGCCCGAGCTGCAGAGACGCTTCGGGTGGCCGGTCTTCCCGATCTCGACGGCGACCCGGACCGGGCTGCGCGAGCTGTCGTTCGCGATGGGCGAGCAGGTCGGGGCCCATCGGGCGGCCCAGCCGGTCGCCGAACAGACCCGCGTGGTCCTTCGCCCGCGGGCCGTCGACGACACCGGATTCACGATCGAGCCCGACCGGGAGCTTCCCGGTGGCTTCATCGTCCGCGGCGCCCGTCCCGAGCGGTGGATCCGGCAGACCCCGTTCGACAACGACGAGGCCGTCGGTTACCTGGGTGACCGGCTCGCCCGGCTGGGGGTCGAGGAGGCCCTGGCCGAGGCCGGGGCCGAGCCCGGATGCCCGGTGACCATCGGCGAGGTCACCTTCGACTGGGAACCCAGCACCCCCGCCGGCGTCGCGGTGATGCTGTCGCGGCGCGGCACGGACCGCCGGTTGGAGCGCAGCGCCCGGGTCAGCGCGGCCGAACGCAAGGCCGCCAAGCTGGAACGGCGCCGCCACCGTACCGACGAGGAGCTGGCGGCCGAGGCCGACCATGCAGACGGCGAGCTCCGGTGAGCGCCCGCGCCCGGATCGCGGCCGCTCGCCGGCTCGTCGTCAAGGTCGGCTCGTCATCGCTGACCAGCCTGGACGGTGGGCTCGACGGGGAGCGGCTCGACCGGCTCGTCGATGCGATCGCCGCCCGCCGCGCCACCGGGACACAGGTGGTGCTCGTGTCGTCCGGTGCGATCGCGGCCGGGCTCGCCCCGCTCGGGCTGACCCGCCGCCCGCGTGACCTCGCGACGCAGCAGGCCGCGGCCGGCGTCGGGCAGCTCCTGCTCGCGCACGCCTACGCCGCCTCGTTCGCGCGCTACGACCAGACGGTCGGCCAGGTCCTGCTCACCGCCGACGACATGATCCGTCGCGCGCACTACCGCAACGCCCAGCGCACCCTGGAGCGGTTGCTCGGCCTGGACGCGCTGCCGGTGGTCAACGAGAACGACACGGTGGCGACCGACGAGATCCGGGTCGGCGACAACGACCGGCTCGCCGCGCTGGTCGCGCACCTGCTGGGCGCGGAGGCACTCATCCTGCTCTCCGACGTCGACGGGCTCTACAACGGCGACCCGCGCCGCGCCGGATCCACACTGATCACCGAGGTCGATGCGCCCGCCGATCTGGAGGCCGTCGAGATCGGCCGCCCCGGCGCCGGGAGCCTCGGGCGCGGCGGGATGGCGAGCAAGATCACCGCGGCGGCGATGGCGTCGGCGTCGGGGATCCCGGTGCTGCTGGCCTCCGCGGAGGAGGCCGCGGCCGCGCTGGACACCGCCGTCGACGGGCCGAAGCCGGGCACGGCGTTTCGGCCCTCGGGGCGGCGGATGTCGGCACGGCGGTTCTGGCTGCGGCACGCGGCGAACGTGCGGGGCAGGCTGGACATCGACGCGGGCGCGGTCGCCGCCGTGATCGGCCGCAGGCGTTCGCTGCTCGCCGCCGGGATCCACGGCACCCGCGGGGACTTCGTCGCCGGTGACGTCGTCGACCTCGTCGGGCCGAGTGGGGTGGTGGTCGCGCGCGGCGTCGTCAGCTATGACGCCGCCGAGTTGCCCGCGCTGATGGGCCGGCGCACCCACGAGTTGCCTCCCGAGCAGCGGCGCGAGGTCGTCCACGCTGACGACCTCGTGCCGATGACCGGCTTCGCTGCGAGCAAACGGCGCTGCGCCGTTCCGGGTTCCTGACACCCCGCCGGGCTGCTGCCACACTGGGCGGCGATGGTCTCCCCAGAACGGGCACGTTCCCGCCTGGTCGAGGAGTTGCGCCGGGGCTCGCGGGTGCGGTCCCCGGCGGTGGCCGATGCGTTCGCCACGGTGCCGCGGCATCTGTTCCTGCCCGGTAGCACCATCGAGACCGCCTACTCCGACGAGGCGATCGCCACCAAGTTCGCCGGCGGCGTCGCGATCAGCTCGGCCTCCCAGCCGTCGATGATGGCGATCATGCTCGAGCAGCTCGGTCTGTGCCCGGGGCAGCGGGTGCTCGAGATCGGCGCGGGGACCGGCTACAACGCCGCGCTCATGGCCCGCATCGTCGGGCCGTCCGGGTCGGTGACCGCCATCGACATCGACCCCGAGCTGATCGCCCAGGCAGAGGACAACCTGCGGGCCGCTGCGGTGAAGGGGGTCGAGCTGGTCGTGGGCGACGGGGCGCTCGGCCACCCGGACGGCGCCCCGTTCGACCGGATCATCCTCACCGTCGGGAGTTGGGACGTACGCCCGGAATGGGTCGAGCAGCTCGTGCCGGGCGGGCGGCTGGTGCTGCCGCTGGCCGTGCGCGGCAGCCAGCTCTCGGTGGCGTTCGACCTGGGCGGCGACGGTGCGCTGCGCAGCGACTCCGTGCGCAGCTGCGCCTTCATCCGGCTGCGCGGGATCGGCGCCGGGCCCGCGACCCGCGCCGCGTCGACCGGCGACGGCCTGCTGATACAGGTCGCCGAGGACTCGACGGTCGATCCGGCCGCGGTCGCCGCGGCGCTGCAGGAACCCGGACCGGTACGGGCCACCGGGGTGCCGATCGGCCCGGCCGATCTGTGGGACGGGCTCGGGCTCTGGCTCGCGCTGGCCGATCGGTCGACCCTACGGGTGTTGGCCAGCGGCGAGGCGGCCGAGAGCCCGCTGGCACGGCGGCTGCTTCGGATCGGCCCGGACCGCGGCACGGTGGCGCTCGTGGATGGGGAGCCGGGCGAGGACTGTGCCCTGCTGGTGCTCGATCCGCGCGGCCGTCCGGGCACCGGGCGCCTCCACCCGGCGGCTGTGCAGGTATTCGGCCCGGCCGGCGGCCCGGCCGCCGCACGCCTGGGCCGCATGGTGCGCCGCTGGCACGCGCTGGGCAGGCTCAACGCGGCCGATCTGGTGATCGCCGCGGTGCTCCCGTCCGGCGAGCCGCCCGCCGTCCCCGCGGGCAGGACCGTGATCGACAAGGAGTTCAGCAGGCTGCTGCTGGGCTGGGCGCGGCCGACTCAGCCCACCTGAGCCAGCGCGAACGGCAGCACCGCGGGTGCCCCGGCGAGACGCACCGCCCGGGCCGCGACGGTCATCGTCCAGCCGCTGTCGACCAGATCGTCCACGAGCAGGACCGGGCCATCGAGGCCGGACAGATCGGGTAGCGAGCCCGTGTCGAAGCCGTCCCAGACCGCGGCGAGCCGATGTGCGGAGTTCTCGTGCGCGCCCGGCCGCGGCCCGGTCGGGGCGAGCGTACCGAGCAGCGGCAGGCGGCCGATCTCGGCCAGGCGCTGGGTCAGCCGGTCGAGCTGACGCGGGCGGGTACGCGAGCCGACGCCGAGCACCGCCACCGGTCGCTGCCTCCAGTCCCACGCCGCCAGCACCCGCACGCACGCGTCGAGCACGTCCTGCGGGATCGGCCCGTCCTCGCCGTCCACCAGCTCGCGCAGCCGGACCCCCCAGCCGATGTCGGACAGGCGCCCGATCACCCGGCCCGGTTCGGCCAGCTCGCCGGCGGGGATCCGGCCCGAGGCCGCGACGCCGAGCTCCCTCATCCCGGTCGGCCATTGCCTGCGCGGGGCCAGCTCGGCCCCGGGCCGCCCGATCCGCTCGGCGGCCGCCTCGATCGCGGCGGCGTCGGCCTGCGGGGACCAGACCGTCCCGGTGCAGACGTCGCACCGCCCGCAGGCGGTCGCGTCGGGGTCGTCGAGCTGGCGGCGCAGGAACGCCAGCCGGCACCCGTCGGTGTCCAGATAGTCGAGCATCGCCTGCTGCTCGGCCGTGCGGGCGGCGGCGATGCGGCGGTGCCGCTCGCCGTCGTAGACCCACTCCTGCCCGGTGCTGATCCAGCCGCCCGTGACCCGCCTGGCCGCCCCGTCGCTGTCGAGGACCTTCAGCAGCATCTCCAGCCGGGTCCGGGACAGGTCGATCCGGGTCTCCAGCGCGGCTGTGGACTGCGGTACCTGCGACAACAGGCCGAGGGTCTGGCGGACCAGGGGTTCGGGCGGGAAGGCCAGCGAGGCGAAGTACGCCCAGATGTCGCGATCCTCCCGGCTCGGCAGCAGAATCACCTCGGCGCGGTCGAGCGCACGCCCGGCCCGGCCGATCTGCTGGTAGTAGGCGACGGGGGAGGCCGGCGCGCCGAGGTGGATGACGAAGCCGAGGTCGGGCTTGTCGAAGCCCATGCCGAGCGCGCTCGTCGCGACCAACGCCTTGACCCGGTTGGCCATGAGATCGGCCTCGGCGGCGAGCCGGGTCTCGGGATCGGTCTTGCCGGTGTAGCACCCGACCGCGTGCCCCCGCTCGCGCAGGAACTCCGCGACCTCCTGCGCCGCCTGGATCGTGAGCGTGTAGACGATGCCCGCACCGGGCAGCGCATCGAGCCGGGAGGCGATCCAGGCCAGCCGCGCCGCGGGGGTCGCCACCCGCACCACGGACAGCCGCAGACTGGCCCGGTCGAGCGAGCCGCGCAGCACGAGCGTGTCGGCCTCGGCACCACCCAGCCCGAGTTGCTCGGTGACGTCGGTGACGACCCGGTCGTTGGCGGTCGCCGTGGTGGCCAGCACCGGTATCCCGGTGGGCAGCTCGGCGATCAGCGCCCGCAGCCTGCGGTAGTCGGGCCGGAAGTCGTGCCCCCAGTCCGACACGCAGTGCGCCTCGTCGACCACCAGCAGTCCCGCGGTCGCGGCGAGCCGGGGCAGCACCCGGTCGCGGAAGTCGGGGTTGCTGAGCCGCTCCGGACTGACCAGCAGCACGTCGACGGTGCCCGCCTCGACGGCCGCGTAGACGGCGTCCCAGTCCTCGATGTTGGCGGAGTTGACCGTCGCGGCGCGGATACCGGCGCGCGCGGCCGCATCGATCTGGTTGCGCATCAGCGCCAGCAGCGGAGAGACGATCACCGTGGGCCCGGCGCCCTGGGCCCGCAGCAGCGCGGTGGCCACGAAGTACACCGCCGACTTGCCCCAGCCCGTGCGCTGCACGACCAGGGCACGCCTGCGTTCGGTGACCAGCGCCCGGATCGCCGTCCACTGGTCCGCGCGCAGCCTCGCGCCGGGGCCGGCCAGCGTGTCCAGCACCTGCTCGGCCCGCACCCGCAGCTCGGGCTCGGTCGGTCGGGTCATCCGGGGCACCCCGTCATGGTGGCGGGCCACCCTGACAACCCGGTGACCGCACGGCAGGATGGCTCGGGTGAGCGCTCCCCAGTCCCCGCTGTTCGGCTCGGTCGCGGAGGTGGTCCAGCGGTTGGCCGCGGCCGGCTACCTGGCCTCGACCGCCGTGGCGACCACGGTCTACCTCGCCGATCGGCTGGGTAAGCCGTTGTTGGTCGAGGGCCCGGCCGGGGTCGGCAAGACCGAGCTGGCGAAGGCCGTCGCCGCGGCGACGGACTCGGGGCTGGTCCGGCTGCAGTGCTACGAGGGCATCGACGAGGCCCGCGCGCTGTACGAGTGGAACCACGCCAAGCAGCTGCTGCGGATCACCGCGGGAAAGGGGCACGAGTCCTGGGACTCCACGCGGGACGATGTCTTCTCCGAGGAGTTCCTGTTGCCCCGCCCGCTGCTGACCGCGATTCGCCGGTCCGAGCCGACCGTGCTGCTCGTCGACGAGATCGACAAGGCCGACGTCGAGGTCGAGGGCCTGTTGCTGGAGGTGCTCTCCGACTTTCAGGTGACGGTCCCGGAGATGGGCACGATCGTCGCGACGCGGCGGCCGTTCGCGTTGCTGACCTCGAACTCGACCCGCGAGCTGTCCGAGGCGCTCAAGCGGCGCTGCCTGTTCCTGCACCTCGACTTCCCGGATGCGGACCTGGAGCGGCGCATCCTGGCCAGGAGGGTCCCGCAGCTCACGGAGTCGCTGGTGGAGGCTCTGGTGCGGACGGTGCGGGTGCTGCGCGAGCTGGAGTTGCGCAAGGCGCCGTCGGTGGCCGAGACGATCGACTGGGGCCGCACGCTGCTCGCGCTCGGATTGGACACCCTCGACGACGATGCGGTCCGCGCGACCCTGGGGGTCGTGCTCAAGCACCAGTCCGACCAGCTCAGGGCGGCCGCCGAGCTGCGCCTCAACTGAACCCCTCGCCCAGGCATGATGGTGCGATGGACACCGCCGGGATCGCCGATCCGGGAGCAGGTCCCGCGCACGGGCTGCCCGGGCACCTGGTCGACTTCGTCGGGGCACTGCGCCAGCACGGTGTGGCGGTCGGCCCGGGGGAGACCGTCGCGGCCGCCGAGGTCCTCGCCGTGCTCGATCTGTTGCAGCGCGAGCAGGTCCGTGCGGGCCTGGCCGCCGCGCTGTTGCGCCGTTGCGGTCAGCGCCAGGTCTATGACGCCCTGTTCGACCTGTACTTCCCGGCGGCGATCGGCGCGGGCAGCGGTGAGGTCGACGTCCCGCGCCTCGGGGACGGCGACGACGGGCCGGTCGACATCGACGCGCTGCGCGAGCTCCTCGCCGACCTGCTGCGCGACGGCGATGACGCCGCGCTGGCCGAGCTCGCGCGCGCCGTCGTCGAGGCGCTCGGCCGATCGGGCGGGGCGGGCCCCGGCGTGGGGCACGGGGAAGCCGCCCCGCGCTGGTCGGCCTACCAGGCGCTGCGGATGCTGTCCCCGGAGACGCTGCTCGCCCGGATCATGGACGACCTGCGCGCGGCCCACGACGAGGAGCCCAGCCGGTTCGCCACCGAGCTTGCGCGCCGGGAGATCCGGGAGCGGATCGCACGCTTCCGGGCGATGATCAACGACGAGGTACGCAGGCGGACCGCCGAGGCGCGGGGCAGACAGCAGACCGCCAGGACCGCGGTGCCCACACAGACCGAGCAGGTCGAGTTCCTCGCCGCTAATGCCGAACAGCTCGCCCGGTTGCGGCGCGTCGTTCACCCCCTGGCCCGCAGGCTGGCCTCCCGGCTGGCCGTGCGGCGGCGGCACGCCAAACGCGGCGAGCTGGACATGCGCCGGACCCTGCGCCGCTCGATGTCCACCGGGGGAGTACCCACGAAACCGGCCTTTCGGACCCGTCGTCCCGGCCGCCCGGAGCTGGTGGTGCTCTGCGACGTTTCCGGGTCGGTCGCCGGGTTCAGCCACTTCACGTTGCTGCTGGTCCAGGCGTTGCGTGAACAGTTCAGCAAGGTGCGGGTGTTCGCGTTCGTCGAGCGCGCCGACGAGGTCACCCACCTGTTCGAGCCCGGGGCCGAACTGTCCGGCGTGATGAACCGGGTGCTGCGCGAGGCGCGGCTCGTCTCGTTCGACGGGCACAGCGACTACGGCAGCTCGTTCGGCACCTTCGCCGAGCTCTGGGGTGACGCGGTCACCCCGCGCAGCTCGTTGCTCATCCTCGGCGATGCCCGCAACAACTACCGCGACCCGAATCTCACCGTGCTGCGCAGGCTGGTGGGCCAGGCCCGGCACGCGCACTGGCTCAACCCCGAGCCCCGCAGGCAGTGGGGCAGCGGCGACTCCGCCGCGCTGCGCTACGGCGAGGTGCTGCCGATGCACGAGTGCCGCACGGCGGGGCAGCTCGCCGAGGTGGTCGAGGCGCTCCTGCCGGTGTGACTCCGCACGGGGTCGAGGCGCCTGGTCGAGTTCCACCCGGTCCCCGGGCCGGCGCCCGTTCCGGGGCCGCGACACATTACCCTTCGCGGGTGCAGCGCAGGATCGGGGTCATGGGCGGGACGTTCGACCCCATCCATCACGGTCACCTCGTGGCGGCCAGCGAGGTCGCCGACCTCTTCGCCCTCGACGAGGTCCTCTTCGTCCCGACCGGGCAGCCGTGGCAGAAGACCGAACGCGACGTCAGCCCCGCCGAGGACCGCTACCTGATGACCGTGATCGCGACGGCGTCGAACCCGCGGTTCTCGGTGAGCCGGGTCGATATCGACCGCGGTGGACCCACCTACACCACCGACACCCTTGCCGACCTGCATGCGGCGTTGCCCGACGCCGAGCTCTTCTTCATCACCGGTGCCGACGCGCTGGCCCAGATCCTGTCCTGGCGCAACGTCCACGAGCTGTTCGGCTACGCGCATTTCATCGGGGTCACCCGGCCCGGCTACGAGCTCGGCAATGATCATCTACCGGAGGGGGCCACGACGCTGGTCGAGGTTCCCGCCATGGCCATCTCGTCCACCGACTGCCGCCGCCGCGTCCACGACGGCAGGCCCATCTGGTACCTGGTGCCCGACGGCGTCGTCCAGTACATCAGTAAGCGACGGTTGTACCGGTCCGCGGCGGCCGGTCTCGTCGGTGGGACGGCGACCGGCGGCGAGCGCCGTCCTACTTGAGCAACGCCGGCCCCAGCGCCGGCCGTGGCGGGCCGCCGAGTGCCACCGAGCCGATGTGCAGGAAGACCCACATGCCCAGCCCGCAGAAGGCCAGCACGCAGGCGCCGGCCGCGACGTTCAGGGGTTGCGCGGCGCTGGGGAACTCGATCCCCAGGATCACCATCGTGACCGCGGCCAGCACCAACACGAGGATCGCCGGGTAGACGGACGGTAGCCGCAGCATGACGAGCGCGAGGAAGAAGAACACGACGTCCCAGGCGATGAAGAACATCAACTGAATCTGGCTCGCAGACTGGGTCGCCGCGACGCCGTACCAGTTGTGGGTCAATCCGAGCAGGAGCCCGGCGAGGCTGGCCCAGAATCCGGCGAACAGCGCGAAGATGCAGGCGACCATTCCCTGTCCGAGCAGCGCCGCCCACACTGTGCTGATGGTCTGGAACAGCGCGGTCGCGGCCAAGATCACCGGGACGATGCCGGGTAGCGCGGCCGCGGGAACCACTCCGATCAACGCCATCCCGAGAACGAGGGAGCCCACGACGAAAACAGGTATGCCGATCATCAATGGATCGCCGCCGGCGCCGACCTGAACCTCCTGCGGGCCGACAGGCTCCGCTCCGGCTCCGAAATCGGCCTCGGTCACCCGGGAACCGACGGGAATGTCCCTGGCCACCGTCGTGCCTGCCGGGATCACAGGAGCCCCACGGTCGGCGTGCTCAACCATGATCACTTGCCTCCCTCTCCTGATAGGGCCTCGGCGGAGATCGGTTCCGCCGATTCCTCCAGATATCGTCCGGCGAGAACCGGTTAATCGGGGAGGCCGAAAGCGGCATACCCGATCTATCGATCCGCTCCCGGAGATTTCGGATTGTGTCGATAGCCGTAGAAGAGATTCAGATGGTCTTTCGAGTATCAGCGTCGTGAAGGCGACTGTCCAGTGCAGGCAGACACCGGCGAACCCGCTGCACCGGCGGCACCGCGGGCTGGGACAATCGGTACGTTGCGGCGGTGAAGTGCCGGTGCGCACGGAGAGGGGAACTGTGACGGCGACCGATCAGGCGCTCGACGTGGCCAAGGTGGCCGCGGTGGCCGCAGCGGACAAGAAGGCCAGCGACATCGTCGTCCTCGACGTGTCCGACAAGCTGGTCATCACCGACTGCTTCGTGATCGCCTCGGCCCCCAACGAGCGTCAGGTTCAGGCGATCGTGGACGAGGTCGAGGAGAAACTGCGCGAGCACGGTGTCAAGCCGACCCGGCGCGAGGGAGCACGCGAGGGCCGCTGGGTCCTGCTCGACTTCACCGACGTCGTCGTGCATGTGCAGCACGCGGAAGAACGCGGCTACTACGGGCTGGATCGGCTGTGGAAGGACTGTCCGCGGATCTCGTTCCCGGATGTGGCCGCCTCCGACGCCGATTCCGCGGACGCCGGCGCGGCCGGCAGCAGCACGGACGCCGCCGGGTGAGCCTGCGCAGGCTGATTCTGCTTCGGCACGGGCAGACCAATCACAACCTCGCCGGTCGGATGCAGGGACATGTGGACTCCCAGCTGACCGACGAGGGCCGGGCCCAGGCGCTGCGCGCCGCTTCGGAGCTGGCGAAGTTCCAGCCGGTGCGGCTCGTCAGCTCCGATCTCAGCCGCGCCGTCGACACCGCCCGCGAGGTCGCGGTCGCCACCGGCCTGCCCATCGAGCTCGATACCCGGCTGCGCGAGACCCACCTGGGTGAGTGGCAGGGCCGGTCGGTCGAGGAGATCGAGGACGACTGGCCGGGGGCGATCGCCACGTGGCGCTCCGACCCGAACTGGGCTCCGCCCGGTGGCGAGTCGCGGGTTCAGGTGGTCGCCCGCTCGCTGCCGGTGGTGCAGGAGCTCGACGCCGAGCTCGCCGGACCGGTCGCCGGTGACGGGGCGACGGTGCTGCTGGTCGCGCACGGTGGGCTCATCGCCGGCCTGGTGTCGGGGTTGCTCGAACTGCCCGAGAGCGTATGGCCGTCGATCGGCGGGATCGGCAACGCCCGCTGGGCCGTGCTCGCCCGGCGGTGTGATCATCCGCGCTGGCGACTGTCCGGATACAACGTGGGTGTCGCGGGGTAGGCCAGGTCGACCCCGCTCGCCGCGCGGGCCGGTCCCCCGTGTGACGGCCACGGACCGGTTCCCGCGCATACTCGGTCGATGGGCGGTGGATGTCGCGAGACCGGCGGGGCAGGCCCGGTCCTGCTCGTGCTGGCCGACTCCCTGGCCTTCCACGGCCCGGTGCGCGCCGAACCCGCCGACGAGCCGCGGCTGTGGCCCAACGTGGCCGCCGCCGCGCTCGGCGGACGCGCGGAGTTGGTGGCCGGCATCGGCTGGACGGCCCGGCACGCCTGGCACGCACTGACCCACGATCCCCGCGTCTGGAGTGTGTTACCCGAGGTCGACGCGCTGGTACTCGGGCTCGGCGGGATGGACAGCCTGCCCTCGCCGCTGCCGACCGCGCTGCGTGAGCTGATGCCGGTGCTGCGGCCCGAACCGCTGCGCCGCGCCGTCCGCTCCGGTTACCGACGGGCCCAGCCCACACTCAGCCGCCTGCTCGGTGCACTGCCCGGCGGTGGCCCCGTCGCGTTGCCGCCACGGCTCACCGTCGGATACCTGGAGCGCTGCCGGCGGGCGGTGACGACGATCCGGCCGGACATCCCGGTCGTGGCGATGCTGCCCTCGGTACATCGGGCGGCTGCGTACGCCGGGGTGCACTCCGGCCGACCGGCCACGGAGCGGGCGATCTCGGCCTGGGCCACCGCCGCCGAGGTCGCGCTGCTGGACCTCCCGGCACTGGTGGGCGAGCACATCCGCCACGGCCGCGGTAACCCGGACGGCATGCACTGGGGCTGGGAGGCGCACGCACAGGTCGGCCTGGCGCTGGCCGAGACGCTGGCGACACGGCTCACCCCGGGAAACGCGCCCCGCCGCGCGCCTGTGACATAGGGTGGCTCGTGCCCGTCGCCGTTGTGACCGATTCGACATCCTATCTTCCACCCGGCCTTGCGGCTCGGCGCGGGATCCGCGTCGTTCCGCTCGAGGTGCGCATCGGCGACCGCATCGGTCGCGACGGCGCCGACATCGGGCCCGCGGAGCTGACCACCGCGCTCGCCGACCGGCGACTCGACGTGCAGACCTCCCGTCCCGCACCCGCCGCCTTCGCCGAGGTGTACCGCGAGGCGCTCGCCGAGGGGGCCAGCGGGATCGTGTCGGTGCATCTGTCGCGCGAGTTGTCCGGGACCTGGGAGGCCGCCCGGCTGGCCGCGGAGGAGGTGGACGCCTGCCGGGTGCGGGTCGTCGACTCCAGGGCGCTGGCGATGGGGCTCGGCTTCGCGGTGCTCGCCGCCGCCGACGCCGCCGATGCCGGGGGTGACGAGTCGCAGGTCGAGGCCGCGGCCGCCGATGTGGCCGCGCGCTGCCGGGTGTTCTTCTCCGTCGACAACCTCGACCGCCTGCGCCGCGGTGGGCGGATCGGGGCGGCGGCGGCGTTGTTCGGGACCGCGCTGGCGGTGAAGCCCCTGCTGCACCTGGCCGAGGGGCGCATCATGGGGTTGGAGAAGGTGCGGACCACCGCGCGTGCCGTGCAGCGGCTCGTCGATCTCGCCGCGCAGACCGCGGGGCCGGGCGCCGACCTCGCCGTCCACCATCTGGGGGCCGCGAACCGGGCGGAGGAAGTGGCCGACCGGCTGCGGGAGCGGCTGCCGGACGCCGCGCAGTTGCTGGTGTCCGAGGTCGGCGCGGTGATCGGGGCGCACGGCGGGGCGGGCCTGCTGGGGGTCGTGGTAGTGCCGCGTCGGGAGGGCTGACGGCGGCCCGGCCCATACTGCCATCCGATACCGACGATTCGTGGCCGCGGACGGCGGGGCGAACCGGTGATCCCCATCGGGGTTCGGCTGTCCACAGCCGGTACGGACGCCGAGCCGCCACGCCCTGTCCGGCCATACGGTCGTCGCCGTGGTGGGGTCAGAGGATGCCGGACGGAGGCTCGCCCGCGTGGTGGGCGCGCCCGACGGGTGCCCGCATCCCGCTGGTGAGCCGCCGACCGTGCCGCTGCCGGTCACCGTGGCACCCGCCGAGTCCCGGCCTGGTCGTGCCCGGACCCGGGTCGGGGCGGCCCTTCGCGGCCGCGCCGGCTCGGCCGTGCTCAGGTGGGTGCCCGAGGGATGGCGCGACGCACGGCTGGATCCCGGTCGTCCGGGTGCCGTCGCATTGGCGCTGGTCACGGCGATCGCGGCGGTCCTCGCCGCGGTGGGGGTCTGGGCGGGCCGGCCGCGGCCCGAGCCGGTGGCCGTGCCGCCCGCCGGGCTGGCCACCGTCAACCCGGACCCGGCCGGCGGCGCGGCGCCGGACCCGGCCGCGCCGCTGGTGGTCAGCGTCGTGGGCAAGGTGGCCCGGCCCGGGCTGGTGCGGGTGCCGGACGGGTCGCGGGTCGCCGACGTCATCGACGGGGTCGGTGGCCCGTTGCCGGGCGTCGATCTTTCCGGCACGAACCTGGCTCGCCGGGTCGTCGATGGTGAGCAGATCGCGATCGGCGTGCCGGTGACGCCCGACGGGGGCGGCGGCGTCCTGGTGGCGGGCCCGGGCCGGGCTCCGAGCGGGACCAACGGCAAGATCGATCTGAACCGGGCCACCGTCGAACAGCTTGACGGCCTGCCCGGAGTGGGGCCGGTGACCGCGTCGCGGATCGTGGAGTGGCGCACCCGCAACGGCCGGTTCAGCCGGATCGAGCAGCTGCGCGAGATCGAGGGCATCGGCGCGCGCAGGTTCGGTCAGCTGCGCGACCTGGTGACGGTCTGATGGCCGCCGCGGCCGGCTCGCCCCGGTGGGCCGCCGCGCGGCAGCCGAGTCCCGGCGGCGACGAGCCACGGGCGCGCGTCGACCTTCGGCTCCTCCCGGCCGCGCTGGCGGTCTGGACGATGGTGCTGCTCGGGCTGCTGGCCGGACCGGTCGCCGCCGGGACCGTGACCGGGGTGGCCGCGGTCGTGGCCGCGGCCGCCTGGACCCGTCGGCACCGCTGGTCGGCCGCGGTGCTCGCGGCCGTGGGCGCCGCCGCCGCGGCTGGGGTTGTGGTGAGTACCCACACGGTCCTCATCCAGGGTCACCCGCTCGCGGTCGCGGCCGAGCGCGGTACGTCGGCGGTCCTGCGGCTCGAGCTGTCCGACGACCCCCGGCCGCTGCGCGGTGCGGGCTACGGCTCGCGACCCGGTGGGGTCACCCAGGTGCTGGTACCCGCCGAGCTGCGCGGCGCCCAGGTCGGCGACGCGACCTGGGCGACCGCGGGCCGGGTGCTCGTGCTCGCGCCGCCGCAGGGATGGGCCGGGCTGTTGCCCGGGCAGCAGCTCACCGCCGAGGGACGCCTGGCGCCCGCCCAGCGCCGGGACCTGACGGTCGCGGTGCTGCGGGTGGACGGGCCACCGCGTGAGGTCGGTCCGCCCTCGTGGTGGCAGGGTGCGGCAGGGCTGCTGCGCGACGGCCTGCGGGACGCCGCGCGGGTGCTGCCGGAGGGCTCGGCGGGACTGCTGCCCGGTCTGGCGATCGGCGACACCCGCGGGATGCAGGCCGAGGTCCAGGAGGACTTCCGCGTCGCCGGGCTCACGCACCTCACGGCCGTGAGCGGCGCGAACCTCGCGATCATCGGTGGCGCGGTGCTCGGTCTGCTGCGGCTGCTGCGGACCGACCCGCGGTTCGCCGCGGTCTGTGCCGGCGCGGCGATCCTCGGTTTCGTGGTGCTGGCCCGGCCGTCGCCGAGCGTGCTGCGCGCCGCGGTCATGGGCGGGGTGGTGCTCCTGGCCCTTGCGCTGGGCAGACGCCGCTCCGCCGTCCCGGCGCTCGCGGTCGCGGTGCTGGCCCTGCTGCTGGCCGATCCGCGGCTGGCGATCGATCCGGGTTTCGCCCTGTCCGCGCTGGCCACGGCGGCGCTGGTGCTGGTCGCGCCCGGCTGGGCGGGCGCGCTGCGCCGCCGCGGTGTTCCGCCGGGTGCGGCCGAGGCGCTGGTCGTGCCCGCAGCGGCCGGGCTCGCCACCGCTCCGCTCATCGCCGGCCTCAGCGGCGAGGTCAGCCTGGTCTCGGTGGTCGCGAACCTGCTGGTCGTGCCCGCGGTCGCGCCCGCCACCGTGCTCGGCGTGCTGGCGGCGGTGCTGTCCCCGCTCAGCGGGCCACTGGCCACGGGATGTGCCTGGCTGTCCGGGCCCGCCGTCGGCTGGCTGGTCGCGGTGGCCGACCGGGCCGCCGCGGTCCCGGGCGCCGTGGTGGCCTGGCCCGCCGGCTGGGGTGGCGCGCTGCTGCTCGCCGGTGCGCTGCTGGCCACGATCGCCCTCGGACGCTCTCCGCGGCGGCGCGCGGTGCTGCTGGCGGTGCTGCTCGGGCTGCTGCTGGTGCTGGTCCCGGCCCGGATCGCGCCGCCGGGCTGGCCGCCCGCCGGCTGGGCGGTCGTCGCCTGTGACGTCGGCCAGGGTGACGCGCTGGTGCTCGCCACCGGCCATCCCGGGCGAGCCGTACTGATCGACACCGGCCCGGAGGGCGGGCCGGTCGACGACTGCCTGCGCAGGCTCGGCATCCACGCACTCGACCTCGTCATCCTCAGCCACCTGCACGCCGACCACGTCGGCGGGCTCGCCGGGGCACTGCGCGGGCGGGCGACCGGTGCGGTCGCGGTCGGGCCGTCCCGGCAGCCGCGTTGGGCTCTGGAGCAGGTGAGCCGGCACAGCGCGGCGGCGGGCGCGCCGCTCGTCGGGCTGGCGGCCGGGCAACGGCTGGTCTGGCCCGCGCTGACGCTCGAGGTCATCGGTCCGGTCCATCCGGCGGACCGGGTCGATCCCGACGATGGCACCGCGGTCAACGACGGTTCGCTCGTCGCGCGGGCGGCGACCGCGGCGGGCACGGTGCTGCTCACCGGGGACATCGAGCTGTCGGGTCAGGCGGATCTGCTCGATGCCGGTGTGCCGTTGCGCGCCGACGTGCTGAAGATGCCGCATCACGGCTCGCGCTACAGCTCCGCGGCCTTCCTGAGTGCCGTCGCACCGCGGGTCGCCCTGGTCAGCGTGGGGGCCGGCAACACCTACCGGCACCCAAGCCCGCACCTGATGAACGCCCTCACCGAGGCGGGGGTGGCGGTACGCCGAACCGATCTGGCCGGCGACACCGCCGTCATCGTCGGCGATGGCCCCGGCCCACCCGAGCTGGCACTCGTCAGCCGCGGCGACCCGCTACCCGCACGCCGTCGCCGCCGCCTCACCCGCGTCATGGAGCCACGACGTCCTCGAGCGTGCAGATTTCGCGCGTCAAGGAGCCATGAGGTGGGCGACGGCGGATCGGCTGCCCGCGTCGTCGTCAGCCGTGCTGGGCCAGGGCCTCGCGGACGGCCTTGCTGGTGGAGGGTACGGTCGCGGTCGGGCCGACCCGATCGGTCACCGCGTCGAGGGTCTTGAGCCCGTCCCCGGTGATCAGCAGGACGGTCTCGGCGTCCGGGTCGAGCGCACCGGCCTCGAGGAGCTTCTTGGCGGTCGCGACGGTGACCCCGCCCGCGGTCTCGGCGAACACACCTTCGGTACGGGCGAGCAGCCGGATCCCCTCGACGACCTCCTCGTCGCTGACGTGGCCGATCGCCCCGCCCGTGCGGCGGACGACGTCGAGCACGTAGGGGCCGTCGGCCGGATTACCGATGGCCAGCGACCGGGCGATCGTGTCGGGGCGGACCGGCGTGACGACGTCGTGGCCGTCCTCGAACGCTTTCGCGACCGGTGAGCAGCCGGTGGCCTGGGCCCCGAACACCCGGTACGGGGTGGGCTCGACCAGTCCCAGTGTGGCGAACTCGGTGAAGCCCTTGTCCACCTTGGTCAGCTGTGAGCCCGAGGCCACCGGGACGACGATCTGCTCGGGCAGCCGCCAGCCGAGCTGCTCGGCGACCTCGTACCCCAGGGTCTTGGAGCCCTCGGCGTAGTACGGCCGGACGTTGACGTTCACGAACGCCCAGTCCTCGTGGTCGGCGGCGAGTTCGGTGGCGAGCCGGTTCACGTCGTCGTAGGTGCCGTCGACGGCGAGCAGAGTGCCGCCGTAGACGGCGGTGGTGAGGATCTTGGCCTTCTCCAGCGAGGACGGGATGAGTACGACCGAGTCCCAGCCGGCCCTGGCCGCCGCGGCGGCGACCGCATTGGCGAGGTTGCCGGTGGAGGGGCAGCACAGCACGGTGAAACCGAGTTCGCGGGCCGCGGCGAGGGCCACCGCGACGACCCGGTCCTTGAAGGAGTGGGTCGGGTTCCCGGTGTCGTCCTTCACCCACAGCTTCCGGACGCCCAGCGCGGCGGCGAGCCGGTCGGCTTCGATGAGCCGGGTCAGGCCGGGCTCGGTGTTGGGGTGGGACTGCACGTCGCCGGGAACCGGAAGCAGGTGACGGTAGCGCCAGATCGACTTCGGGCCCGCCTCGATCGAGTCGCGGGTGATGCCGGTGAACTCGTAGGCGACCTCGAGCGGGCCGAAGCAGTGGGGGCACGCGAATTCGGCGGCGAGCGCGGTCCGGTGGCCGCATTCGCGGCAGGACAGGGCGCGAGCGGGCCCGAGGTCGAGAGCGGTGGTGGCCGCGAGGTCGGCGGTCAGAGTCATCGTGAGGTCTCCTCATCTTCCCCGCACTCCGCGGGTCGGAATTGGCACCGTGATCGTCGCGCGCGATGCTCACGCGACGCCGGTTGCCGGGGCTTCGTCGGGCCGTTCCCTCTGCCCCTCTGGATGAGCCATGTTCGGTTGTGTCCCGCGCACCGTGGGGCCGCGGGGTGGGGCAACGGTACGACACCGACGGTCGAGCTGCCCAGCCGGGTCCCGCCATGTGGGAGCCGGGTCTTCGTCCCGGGCACCGGTGGGCCACGATGGCGAGCGTGACCCCACCCGCCGCCTCGGCCCCCGCCCCGCTGCACCTGGTCGTGGGCGAGGAGGAGCTGCTGGTGGAGCGCGCGGTGCGAGCGGTGGTGGCCGTGGCGCAGACGACCGATCCGCAGGTCGAGGTGCGTCGCCTCCGCAGCGCGGACCTGAGCCCGGGGCAGCTTTCCGAGCATCTGAGCCCCTCATTGTTCGCCGAGGGCCGGGTCGTGGTGATCGCGGGCGCGCACGAGGCGGGCAAGGAGTTGGCCGCGGCGATCACCCGGTACGTCGCCGAACCGGCCGAGGGCATCGTGCTGGTCGTGCTGCACGCGGGCGGAGCGCGCGGCAAGTCGCTCGCCGATGACCTGCGCAAGGCCGGCGCCGCACTGACCCGCTGCGAGCGCATCACCCGGCAGGAGGAGCGAGCCGACTTCGTCCGAGGAGAGGTCCGGCGGCTCGGTGGGAAGATCACCAATGGTGCCGTTGCCGCGGTCCTCGAGGCGGTAGGGTCCGATCTGCGCGAGCTGGCCGCCGTCACGGCGCAGCTGGTTGCCGATACCGGCGGGGTGGTCGACGAGCAGGCCGTGCGCCGCTACCACCGCGGCCGCGCCGAGGTCTCGGGTTTCGCGGTGGCGGACAAGGCCGTGGCGGGGGATCAGGCGGGTGCGCTCGAGGCGCTGCGCTGGGCGCTGGTGCTCGGGGTGGCCCCCGTGCTGGTCGCCGACGCGCTGGCCGACGCGGTGCGGACGCTGGCGAAGGTCGGCGCGGCCGGGCGGGGCGATCCCAACCGGCTGGCGGGGGCGCTCGGCATGCCGCCGTGGAAGATCCGCAAGGCGCAGGGGCAGGTTCGGGCGTGGCGTCCGGAGGCGCTGGCGGCGGCGTTCGCGGCGGCCGCGGCGGTCAACGCCGACGTCAAGGGGGCCGCGGTCGATCCCGGCTACGCGCTGGAGCGTGCGGTGCGGCGGATCGCCGAGGCCCGCGCCCTACACCGTTGATCACGGACGGGCGATGGTATGCGGATGGCATGCGAATGGCGCTGCCCCGCGGGAGTGGGCAGCGCCATCGCCGTCACGCTGGGCCGCTCCGGCCCTACGGGGACATCGCCCCGGAACCGTCCGCAGTTACGCGCTAGCGCTCAGGGAGTTGGCGCGCTTGGCCATCGCGGACTTGCGGTTGGCCGCCTGGTTCTTGTGGATCACGCCCTTGCTGGCGGCCTTGTCGAGCGCCTTGGAGGCGGCCCGCTGCAGCTCGATGGCCTTCTCGGTGTCGCCGGCCTCGGCGGCCTCGCGGAAGCGCCGAACCGCCGTCCGCACGGCGGACTTGACCGACTTGTTGCGCTGCCGGCGCTTCTCGTTGGTCTTGACCCGCTTGATCTGGGACTTGATGTTGGCCACGCTTCTGCCTCGAGTTCTTCCTGCCTGGGACGCTGACGGGGCTCCGGCGGCGCCAACCCGGATCAGGGACAGACCCGGATCGAGCGAGCACGCCGAGCGCTCGGCTGACCATGCTAACAGCGCGACGGGACGGTTCGGGAACCGCCCCGGCAGGGGCGGGAGCGCGCCGAACGTCCCACGCCGGGGCGGTTACCATGCGCGATAGGGCAGGAACTTCCCGTTCAGTGTGATCTTGACCCGGTCGCCCTTCGGGTCGGGGACCCGCTCGAGGTCCAGCTCGAAGTCGATGGCGCTCACGATGCCGTCGCCGAACTCCTCGCGGACCAGCTCGGAGATCGTCGCGCCGTACACCTGGACCACCTCCGTGAGCCGGTAGACGAGCGGGTCGGTGGTGTCGACGGCCTCGGCGCCGCGCACCGGCGGCAGCGTGAGGGCCTCGACGACGGCCTGGTCGAGATCGAGCACGGACCCGACGGCGCCGGCCTGCTCGGGGGTGAGGGTCTGCTGACCCAGCAGCGCGGACGTGGTCCACTCGACGGACCGGCCGACGGCCTTGGCGAGCGCCTCCCAGCGCACACTCAACCGCTGCTTCGCGGCAAGGACGGCGTGCGCGGCCTGCTTGCGGTCCAACGGCGGAATGGGCGTGACGGACATCGGACGGATACCTCCTGGCTCTCGGCCTCGACTGGTGGTGCTGCGGACGATGTTCGTCCACCGCGGCGCGGCGCCGCTAGTCGCCCGCCTTCGGGCGGCCCCGCGGCCGCGGGGCGGCGGCGTCCTTGGGGAGCCGGCCCGCCAGCCGCAGCGCCTCCCGTAGCAGGTAGTCGATCTGCGCGTTGGTGCTGCGCAGCTCGTCGGCGGCCCAGCGGGCGAGCGCGTCGTGCACCGCCGGGTCCAGCCGCAACAGAAAGCTCTTCCGTTCGGCCACGGATCAGTGGTACAGCGAGCCCGCGTTGACGATCGGCTGCGTGGCCCGGTCGCCGCACAGCACGACGAGCAGGTTGCTCACCATCGCCGCCTTGCGCTCCTCGTCGAGCTCGACGATCTCGCGCTCGGACAGCCGGGCCAGCGCCATGTCCACCATCCCGACCGCGCCCTCGACGATCCGCTCCCGCGCGGCGACGACCGCCCCCGCCTGCTGGCGCTGCAGCATCGCGCCGGCGATCTCCGGGGCGTAGGCGAGGTGGGTCAGGCGCGACTCCACGATCCGCACCCCGGCCGACTCGACCCGCTCGCTGATCTCCATGGACAGCCGCTCGGTGATCTCCTCGGCGTTCTGCCGCAGCGACAGGCCCGCGTCGTGGGAGTCGTAGGGGTAGCTGGTGGCGATGTGCCGCACGGCGGTCTCGGTCTGGGTGTGTACGAACTCGACGAACGAGTCGACCTCGAACACCGCGCGGGCGGTGTCGGCCACCTGCCAGACCACGACGGCCGCGATCTCGATCGGGTTCCCGTCGGAGTCGTTGACCTTGAGCACGTCGGACTCGTGGTTGCGGATCCGGGTCGAGACCTTACGCCTGCTGGTCAGCGGGTTGACCCAGCGCAGCCCGGGGGTGCGCACGGTGCCGGTGTAGCGGCCGAAGAACTGCAGCACCGTGGCTTCGCCCGGGGCAACCGTGGTGAGCCCGCGCAGCACGAGCGTGCCGGTCAGCAGCCCGACGACGGCCAGTGCCGCGCCGGCCCCCTCCTGACCTCCGGCGGCCATGGCGAGCCCGCCGCCGCCGACCCCGAGCAGCAGGACGAGGCCCGCGAGCAGGCCGAGGAACCCGGATGCGCCCGCGGCGGGCCGCTCGCGGACCGCGGGCTCGGGCATGTGGACCGACACGGGCGGCAGATCGGTCGCTGGGCGGACGTCGTTGATGGTCATCTTTTCCCCTGTTCGCGGTCACCGGGCGCGCGCACGCTATCGCGATGATATCAATTTTTGGTCGATGACGGGCGGAGCCGACCGGGTCGGGGATGCGTGGGACCATGGGGCGACCCCGCATCGAATGGATTTCGAGTGACGACGTACGCCGACCGCACGTTCACCCCGCCGGAGCGCATCCGGAACTTCTGCATCATCGCCCACATCGATCACGGCAAGTCGACGTTGGCCGACCGGATGCTGCAGCTGACCGGGGTCGTCGAGGAGCGCGCCATGCGGGCGCAGTACCTCGACCGGATGGACATCGAGCGCGAGCGTGGCATCACGATCAAGGCCCAGAACGTGCGGCTGCCCTGGAGCGCCGACGGCACCGACCACGTGCTGCACCTCATCGACACCCCGGGCCACGTCGACTTCACCTACGAGGTGAGCCGGGCGCTGGAGGCCTGCGAGGGCGCGATCCTGCTGGTCGACGCGGCGCAGGGGATCGAGGCGCAGACGCTGGCCAACCTGTACCTGGCGTTGGAGAAGGACCTGGTGATCATCCCGGTCCTCAACAAGATCGACCTTCCGGCCGCCGACCCGGACCGCTACGCCGCCGAGATCGCGCACATCGTCGGATGCGACGCCGACGAGGTGCTGCGCGTGTCCGCCAAGACGGGGCTGGGCGTCGCCGAGCTGCTCGACGAGGTCGTCCGGCAGGTCCCGGCGCCGGTCGGCGACCCCGACGCGCCCGCCCGGGCGATGATCTTCGACTCGGTCTACGACACCTACCGCGGCGTGGTCACCTACATCCGCGTCGTCGACGGCCGGATCACCCCGCGTGAGCGAATCAAGATGATGTCCACCGGTGCCACCCACGAGCTCCTCGAGGTCGGCATCGTCTCACCGGAACCCAAACCATCCGAGGGCCTCGGCGTCGGCGAGGTCGGCTACCTCATCACCGGCGTGAAGGACGTCCGTCAGTCCAAGGTCGGCGACACGGTGACGAGCCAGCGCCACGGCGCCACCGAGCCGCTGACCGGTTACCGCGAGCCGCGGCCGATGGTCTACTCCGGCCTCTATCCCGTCGACGGCTCGCAGTACCCCGAGCTGCGCGAGGCGCTCGACAAGCTCCAGCTCAACGACGCCGCTCTGACCTACGAGCCCGAGACGTCGGCGGCGCTCGGCTTCGGGTTCCGCTGCGGGTTCCTCGGCCTGCTGCATCTGGAGATCACCCGCGACCGGCTCGAACGCGAGTACGGCCTCGACCTGATCTCCACCGCCCCCAACGTCGTCTACCGGGTGATCCTCGACGACACCCGCGAGATCACCGTGACCAACCCGTCGGACTGGCCGACGGGCAAGGTCGCGCAGATCTTCGAGCCGATCGTCAAGGTGACGATCCTGGCCCCCTCGGAGTTCATCGGCGCGATCATGGAGCTGTGCCAGAGCAGGCGCGGCCAGCTCGGTGGCATGGACTACCTGTCCGAGACCCGGGTCGAGCTGCGGTACACGATGCCGCTCGCCGAGATCATCTTCGACTTCTTCGACGCCTTGAAGAGCCGCACCCGTGGCTACGCCTCGCTCGACTACGAGGAGGCCGGCGAGCAGGAGGCGGACCTGGTGAAGGTCGACATCCTGCTGCAGGGCGAGCCGGTGGACGCCTTCTCCGCGATCGTGCACCGCGACGGCGCCTACGCCTACGGCACCATGATGGCCACCAAGCTGCGCGAGCTCATTCCGCGCCAGCAGTTCGAGGTGCCGATCCAGGCGGCCATCGGGTCCCGGATCATCGCCCGCGAGACGATCCGCGCGATCCGCAAGGACGTGCTGGCCAAATGCTACGGCGGCGACATCAGCCGCAAGCGCAAGTTGCTGGAGAAGCAGAAGGAGGGCAAGAAGCGGATGAAGACCATCGGGCGGGTCGAGGTCCCGCAGGAGGCCTTCGTCGCGGCGCTGTCCACCGAGTCGAGCGGGGACAAGGCCAAGAAGTAGCCCGATCCTGCGGGATGGTCCGGACCTCCCGCGCATCCCGTATCCGCCGGCACGCGCTGGCCGGCGCCGGACTCAGCAGGCTGCAGAGTCCGGCGGCAGCCGATGCGGCTGGGCCGGCCGCCGCGCGGCTGCGTGGTCCGGAGGCGAGTTCGCGCTGCTGGGTCCCGCCGACTCCTCGGTCCTGCGCTCGGCGAGCAGCTGCAGGAGTTCGGCGAGCTGCGCGCGTTCGGGGGTGTGCGCGGAGCCGAGGGCTACTCCGACGCGCCGTTCGACCCGGCCGCACACGCGTTCCACCAGGGCCCGCCCGTCCCGGGCGAGGTGCACCAGGACTCTGCGGCGGTCGACCGGATCGTTGCGCCGATAGGCGAGATCATTCGCCACCAAGCGATCAACCACTCTGGTCGCGGTGGGAGCGGGGAGGGCGGTGTGTGAGGCGATCTCGCCCATGCTGCATCCGCCGGTACGGGCGAGCATCAGGAGCACCCGCCAGCCGTCCCGGCTGACGCCTTCCGCCGAGGTGACCGGGACGAGGGCGACCGTGACCGCACGTTCGACCCGGTCGAGCAACTCGACCAGACCTGGTATCCGCGGCGCCGGGGCGGTGGTCACCGATCCCGACGCCGGCCGATAGTGTGGCTCTGACACGCTGACTGACTGTACTTGCTATGTCGAGCATCTGGGTGACCTCCAGAATGGAGGGCATGCTCGCCCCGCGGGTCCGTATCAGCGAGTGAACACGATCTTGCCGGCTGTGTTCCCGTCGAGCATCGCGTGGAATCCTTCCGCGGCCCGCTCCATCGGCAGCTCCAGCCCGATCTGCGGGGTGATACCCGTGGCCTCGACGAACGACAGCAGGTCGACGAGCTCCTGCCGGGTGCCCATCGTCGAGCCCTCCACACGCAGCTGCAGAAAGAACAGCCGCTGCAGGTCAGCGCCGGGGTTCGGGCCGCTGGTGGAACCGCAGACCACGATCGTGCCGCCCGGACGAAGGGCCCGCATCGAATGCGCCCAGGTGGCCTCGCCGACGGACTCGAAGACGGCGTCCACCCTGGCCGGCAGCCGCTCGCCGGAGGGGAACGTGGCGTGCGCCCCGAGCTTCTCGGCGATCGCGCGCTTGTCCTCCGTGCGCCCGGTCACCCACACCCGCATCCCGGCCGCCCGGCCCAGCTGGATCAGCGCGGTCGAGACACCACCCGAGGCACCCTGCACGAGCATCGTCTGACCGGGTTTGAGACCGGACTTGGTGAACAGCATCCGATAGGCGGTCAGCCAGGCCGTACCCATCACGGCCGCGTGTACGGACGAGATGCCCGCGGGCTTCGGGACCGCGTTACGGGCCGGGACGACGACGGTGTCGGCGAACGTGCCCTGGTACTTCTCGGTGAGCAGGGTGCGCCTCGGGTCGAGCGTCTCGTCGCCGCTCCAGTCCGGGTCGCCGATGATCGAGTGGATGACGACCTCGGTGCCGTCGGCGAGGGTTCCGGCCCCGTCGCAGCCGAGGATCATCGGGAACTGGTCGGGCTTGATCCCCACACCGCGCAGGGTCCAGATGTCGTGCCCGTTCAGGCTGGCGGCACGGACCTTCACGGCCACCCAGCCGTCGGGAACCGTCGGTTCGGGGCGCTCGCCGACGGTCAGCGACTCCAGCGGTGCGTCGGCGTTCGGCTCTGCGGCGTACACGGCAAACATGCCAGGGACCCTAGTCTCGGCGGTGCCGGTCTACTGTGTGACGTGTGCGGGCGGTGGCCGACTGGTGGGACGCGGTGGAGCTGTGGCTGACGCAGCTCGCCTTCCCGTTCCAGGTGCTGCTGGCGATGATGGTCGCTCTGCCGCTGTGCTGGAGCGTCGCGGGCCTGGCCGACCGTGCGGTCGACGTCACGGTGAGCCGGTGGCAGCGGGCGAGCAGGGGGCGCCGGCGCCGCTGACGCGTCAGCCTGCCGCGCCCAGGGTGCCACCGACTGCGGCGGCGAGCACCGGGAGCACCTGCGAACAGCCGCCGTCGACGTGCAGTGTCGCAAGCGTGTCGCCCCGGGTGGGACCGCGGTTGACGATCACCACGGGAATGCCGCCGCGGTGGGCATGCCGGACGAACCGAAGCCCGGACATCACCGTCAGCGAGGAGCCGGCGACCAGTAACGCGCCGCCGCCCGCGTCCGGGGCCAGCTCGTCGACCAGCGCATAGGTCCTCGCCACCCGATCGGGCGGGACGTTCTCGCCGAAGAACACCACGTCGGGCTTGAGCACCCCACCGCATGCGGCGCAGGCGGCGATGCGAAAGCCCGCGGTGTCCTCCACCGCCGCGTCACCGTCGGGTGCGGTCTCGGTCCGGGCGTCCGCGGCGAAGCCGGGGTTCAGGGCGGCCAGCCGCTCCTGCAACGCGTCGCGCGACGTGACCTGCCGGCAGTCCAGGCAGACGACGTCCGCGATCCGGCCGTGCAGATCGATCACGGCCCGGCTGCCCGCGGCCCGGTGCAACCCGTCGACGTTCTGGGTGATCACGCCGCGGAGCACCCCGGTGCGTTCCAGTTCGGCGAGCGCGCGATGCCCGGCGTTCGGCCGGGCCCGGCGCATCCGGGCCCAGCCGACGTGGCTGCGGGCCCAGTAGCGGCGGCGCGCGGGCTCGCCGGAGCGGAACTCGTCGTAGGTCATCGGGGTGCGGGACGGGGAGTTCGGGCCGCGGTAGTCGGGGATCCCGGAGTCGGTGGAGACCCCGGCTCCGGTCAGGGCGACCAGCGGCCGGCCGGCCAGCACGGCCAGCGCGCGGTCGAGGGCGGGTCCGACGGCCGGTGCGGCGGAAGACACGCCTGCCAGGGTAAGCGGGTCCGCGGGTGTCGCGTTCCTACAAGACCGGTGCCGCTGCCGGGGGGCAGGCTCGGGGCATGGACCGTACCGATCAGCTGTGCCGCAGCGTCGACCTCGCCGTCGCCGCCGTCCGTGACGCCCCCGTCGAGCGCTACGCCGACCCGTCCCCGTGCCCGGACTTCACCGTCGGGCGGCTCGTCAACCACCTCGCCTTCGGGCTGCTGCTCGCCGAGCGTTCGGCGACCCGCGAGCCGTGGGACGAGACCTGGAGCGTCGACGACGACGCCCCGTTCCTGCGCGGGCTGCGCGCCGAGCAGTGGGCCCGGGCCTGCGCGCGGCAGGGTGAGCGCACCGCGTCGGCCTGGACCGACCCGGCCGTGTGGGATGGGGACTCGCACCTCGGCGGGGCGGCCATGCCCGCCGCGGCGATCGGCTCGCTGATGACGGCCGAGTTCGTGCTGCACGCCTGGGACCTCGCGGCGGCGACCGGCGGGCGGCTCGAGGTCCCGGCCGGGCTTGCTGACGCCGTGCTCGCCGGTGTGGCGGGCATCGCGCCGATGGGTCGCGACGGCGGCTGGTTCGGCCCCGAGGTGCCGGTGCCCGCCGACGCCCCGGCCTTCGAGCGTGCGCTGGGCCTCAGCGGCCGAAACCCCAGCTGGCGAGCCCCCGTGAGTGCGTAACAGTGTTAGAACACTGTTACGCACTCACGGCCCATGAAGGGCTGCGCTTTTCGGTGAACGCGCGGATCCCCTCCTGGCCCTCCGCGCTCGCGAAGTAGCGCGCCGACAGCTCCTGCATCTGCGCGAAGTCCTCGGCCATCGAGGCGGGTCGGGCGCGGCGCAGCAGCTCCTTGGTCCCGGCCAGCGCG
This sequence comes from Pseudonocardia hispaniensis, assembly GCF_042658695.1. NCBI lineage: Bacteria > Bacillati > Actinomycetota > Actinomycetes > Pseudonocardiales > Pseudonocardiaceae > Pseudonocardia > Pseudonocardia hispaniensis. Next base: position 361,489 of record NZ_JBHSQW010000044.1, read on the forward strand.
GCGGGACCACCCAGTCGCAGCGCCTGCACGAAGCGGTCGACCTCGGTGTCCAGGGCGTCGGCCGGGACCGCGGAGTTGATCAGGCCGATCGCCGCCGCGCGGGCCGCGTCGAACGTCTCACCGGTGAGGAAGAGTTCGTGCGCGGCTCGCGGCAGCAGCCGCGGCAGTACCGTCACCGAGATCACCGCGGGCACCACACCGATCCGGACCTCGCTGAACGCGAACGTCGTCTCGTGCGCCGCGACGGCGATATCGCATGCCGCGACGAGCCCGACCCCGCCCGCCCTGGCGGGCCCGGTCAGCCGGGCGACGACGGGCTTGGGCGAGCTCCAGATCCGCTCCAGGATGGCCGGGAACTCGTTGACGCCCTGGCCCTGCGCGTCCGACCCGCGGGCCTCCTTGAGGTCCATCCCGGCGCAGAACACCCGGCCGGTGTGGGTCAGCACGATCACCCGGACGGCGTCGTCGGTGAGCGCGGCGTCGAGATGACCGAGCAGCTCGCGGCGCAGCTGGGCCGACAGCGCGTTCCGGTTGGCGGGGGAGTCGAGACAGATCGTCGCGATGCCGTCGGCGACGTCGAGATGGACCAGCTCATCGGACGCGGTACGGGAGGTCATGTCCGGACCGTATCCGGTGCCGGCAGGCGTCAGCCGAACCGCGTGCGCAGGTACCGCGCGGTGGCGGCGTCGGCCGGGAAGAAGGACTCGATGGCGACCTCCTCCAGCGTCACATCCAGCGGCGCCCCCAGCACCGCGACCGTGCTGAACAGGGTCAGCTCCTGGTCGGGGTGGCGCAGCCGCAGCGGCAGCACGATTCGGTCGCGCGGCTGCGCGGCGGGATCGAGCCCGGCGTCGCGCACATACCCGGTGAGCTCGGCCAGCAGCTCGGCCAGGCCCGGATCGGCCGCCCGCGCCACCTGCCGGCGCAGCCGCGACACCACATGCGCGGCATACTCCGCCAGGTCGGCCACGTGCGGTGCGAGACCGTCCGGGTGCAGGCTCGCCCGCAGCACGTTGAGCGGTGGCGCGAGCAGCCAGGGGGCGACCAGATCGGTGAGCAGCGCGACCGCCCGGTTCCCGGCGACGAGGTTCCATCGGCCGTCGACGAGGACCGCCGGATAGGGCTCGTGGCCGTCGAGGATCCGGACCAGCGAGCCGCGCACCGCACGGAGCTCGGCGTCGTCGAGGCCGTGTTCGGTGTATGCGGGTGCGAACCCGGCGGCCACCAGCAGCTCGTTGCGCCCGCGCAGCGGCACGCCGAGCTCCTCGGCCAGCCGCAGCACCATCTCCCGGCTCGGTCGCGAGCGCCCGGTCTCCAGGAAGCTGAGGTGACGCGCCGACACGTCGGCCTGGATGCCGAGGTCGAGCTGGGTGAGGCGGCGCCGACGCCGCCAGGTTCGCAGTAGCTCGCCGAAACCAGAGCGGGGTGCCGGGGCGGTCAGTACGGCGCTCACCCCACCGAACCTAACGTCGGCGGGTCGGCCGATCGATGACCTCCGAGGTAATGGACAGCGGCAACCCGGGTCCGCGAGGTTCTCGGCATGACCACGGATCTCACCGCTCGGATGCGTGCCGTGATGCCCTTCACCGCCGTTCTCGGCGCTTCGGCGGTGGCCGCCGAACCCGACCGGGTCCGACTGCGGCTGAACTGGGACCCGACCCGGTGCACTGCGGGCGGGATGCTGCACGGCGGCGCGCTGATCGGCCTCGCGGACGCGGCCGGCGGCTGGAACGCGTTCCTCAACCTTCCCGAGGGCGCCACCGGCACCGCGACCGTCGATTCGACGACGCATTTTCTGCGCGGGGTGAGCGGCGGCCACGTCGAGGCGACGGCCCGACCGCTGCACCGGGGCCGGACGGTGATCATCATCGACACCGAGGTGCGGGACGCGGCCGGACGGCTGGTCTGCCGGGTCACCCAGACGCAGGCGGTGCTGCGCTGAAGCCCAGCCGACGCCGGCCCGCGTTATGGAGCCATCACATGCTGGGAACGTGGGTGGCTGGAACGTTATGGAGCCATAACGTCGGCGACAGTGGCAGTCCGACCCGCTCGCGCCACAGCGTTCGTCCGGCCGCGCGATAGCGTTCCAGCACGGCCGCGGCGACCCGCCGGTGGCTGCCGAGCGGTTCGGCGAGCACCACGGCCGGATCGGTGGCCCGCGCCGCGGCGCGGACGCGGTCGAGCAGCCGGCCGGGCGCAAGGAACCAGGGCGCTACGGCGAACCGGGTGGCGCCCTGGGCGCGCAGCCGGGCCAGCGCCTCGGGGACGTCCGGCCGGGCGGCCGCGGCGAAGGCGGCGACGGTCCGGGGACGGGTCGCGGCCAGCCGGGCGACGGCGGCGTTGGCCGCCGGGTCCGATGCCCCCGCCGCGGCCAGCACCACGCCCAGCCGCGGGTCCGCGGGATCGGCCCCGGCCTCCCGCAGCCGGTCCCACACCGCGTCCAGCAGGTCCGACGGCGCCGCGCCGAGCACCTCGGAGACCGCGACGCGCAGCCGCGGCAGCCCGTGCAGCGCGGCGGCGACGGCGGCGGGGAGGTCGACCCGGGCGTGATAGGCCGTGTTCAGCAGCAGCGGGACGACGATGACGGTGCGATGCCCGTCGGCCGCGACGGCGCGCAGCACGGTGGGCAGCGCCGGGGCGTTGAAGTCGAGAAACGACAGCCGCAGATCCAGCCTTCGGGCCTGTGCACGGGTGGCCGCGGCGAGCGCGGCCACGGCGGCGGCCGATCGGCCGTCGCGGCTGCCGTGCGCGACGGCGACGAGCGCGGGCGGGTTCACCCGGCGCCCGGCGCCAGGCCGCGGGCCCGCAGCACGCGTCGCTCGAGCGGGCGGAACACCACCAACTCGATCCCGATCCCGACCGTCAGGATCAGGGCGATCGCGGCGAGCACGCCCGGCATGTTGTTGAGGTCGCTGCCCTCCTTGAGGTACGCGCCCAGCCCGACACCCAGCAGCGGCCCGGCCGCGATGATCTCCGCGGCCATCAGCGACCGCCAGGAGAACGCCCAGCCCTGTTTACATCCGGCCAGGTAGCCGGGCAGCGCGGCGGGCAGCAGGATGTGCCGGGCACCGGCGAGCCCGCGCGCGCCGAGCACCCGGCCCACCCGCGGCAGGATCGGCGGAATCTGGTCGATCCCGGCCACCAGGCCGTTCGCGATGGAGGGGACGGACCCGAGCAGCACGACGAAGTAGATCGTCGCGTCGGTCAGCCCGAACCACAGCACCGCGGCGGGCACCCAGGCCACCGAGGGCAGGCTCTGCAGGCCCTGCAGCAGTGGTCCGATCGCTGCCCGGACGAGGCGGAGCCTGGCCACCAGCAGACCGAGCGGGGTCGCGATGAGCAGCGCGACGACGAAGCCGAGGAATGCCCGGCTGATCGAGGTCCACAGGATCGACCACACCCGGCCGTCGGCGACGACGGCGGCGATCTCGGCCCCGACCGCGGCCGGCGCGGGGATCGCGACCTCGCTGGTGATCGCCGAGGCCCACACCGCCTGCCACAGCGCGCCGAACAGCGCGAAGGCCACCAGCGGGGGCAGCCCGACCGCCAGCGCCCGGCGCCACCACACGAGCCGGCGCACGGCCGGGGTATCGAGGGCGTCGAGCCCGGCGACCGCGGCGGCATCGTCGGGCTCCGCCCGGGGTTCCCGCGCGGGCCGATCGATCGTGGGCCCGGCGTCAGGCGGCATGACTCGTGATCACCTGCCGCAGTCGCGCGGTGATCTCGCCGTGCAGCCGCTCCCGGTCGTCGTCGACGGCCCATTCCCGCACGACGGTGCCCGGCCGCGAGGACAGCAGCACCACGCGGTCCGCGAGCCGGACGGCCTCCCGCACGTCGTGGGTGACGAACACGATCGTGATGCCGGTCGCCGCCTGGATCCGCAGCAGCTCTGCCTGCAGCACATCGCGGGTGATGGCATCCAGCGCGGCGAACGGCTCGTCCATCAGCAGCAGGCCCGGACCGTCCGGGCCGGTGCCGGTCGCCGCCAGCGCCCTGGCCAGCGACACCCGCTGCCGCATCCCGCCGGACAGCTCGTGGGGCCGCCGGGCGTGCATCCCACCGAGCCGGACCAGCTCCAGCAGCTCGCCCGCGCGTCGGTGCCGGGCCGCCCGGGACAGCCCACCCAGCCGCAGCGGCAGCTCGACGTTGCGGGCCGCGGTCAGCCAGGGCAGCAGAGCGGCCTCCTGGAACATGAACGACGGCCGAGCGGCGGTACGGGTGACCGACCCGGTCGTCGGCTCGTCGAGCCCGGCGATGAGGTTGAGCAGCGTCGACTTCCCGCATCCCGAGGCGCCCAGCAGGCAGACGAACTCGCCGGGCCGGACGTCGAGATCGATCTCGTGCAGCGCGGTCACGGCGGCGGCGCCGGTTCCGAAGATCTTGCCGACGCCGTGCAGGCGGACGGCGGATGCGGCCGAGCGGGGCCGCGGGGTCTGCTCGATCGTCGCGGTCATCTCGCGGATCTCTCCCGGGTCGTGTCGAGGAAGCCCTGCAGGTCCGGCTCGCGGGTCGCCACCCCCGCGGTGACGCTGTCCGTGGCCAGCCGGGGGAACGTCTCGGCCAGCGGGTCGAGCCCGAAGGACAACCCGGCGAAGGCGCGGTCGAGGACCGGTGGTTCGAGTGCGGCGCCGGTCAGCCTCGCGATCTCGGCGTTGACCACGGCTCTGGCCTCGGCCGGGTCGGTCGAGAGGAGATCGATGGCCTGCTGTTCGGCGCGCAGGAGCGCATCGACGGTCTGCGGGTGCGCGGCCAAAAAGTCCGTGCGGACGATCAGCACGGTCGCCGGGAACCGGCCGCCGGGCCAGCGGTCGCGTTCGTCCACGAGCACCCTCGCCCCGGCCTCGACCAGCCGCGAGCTCCACGGCTCGGGCAGCCAGCCGCCCGCGATCTGGCCGGTCCGGAACAGGTCGAGCGTGCGGGGGTTGTCGAGGTTCTGCACCGTGACGCCACCGGGCCCGGGCGGCAGGCCCTGCTCCGCCAACCACTTCTTGGCCGCGACGTCCTGGGTGTTGCCCAGCTGCGGGGTCGCGATCACCGTGCCGCGCAGCTGTTCGGGCGTGCGGATATCGGGCCGGACCACCAGCTGCGCCCCGCCGGATGTCGAGCCCGCGACGAGCCGCACGGCCTTCCCGTTCGAGCGGGCGAAGGCGTTGATCGCCGGTCCCGACCCGATGAACGCGGCGTCGAGCGAGCCCCCGAGCAGCGCGTTGACCTCGTCCGGGCCGGCGTTGAACACCTGGGTGGTGAGTGTGGTGCCGCCCAGCTCGGCGGCGAAGTAGCCCTTCGCGATGCCGATCAGCGCCGGGGCGTGGGTGATGTTCGGGAGATGACCGAGGCGGACCTCGGCGGCCGGGGTGGTGGCGCCCGGCGGTTCGGTTCGTTCCGGCGCGCGGGAGCAGGCGGACAGCACCCCCACCGCGACGAGGGCGAGCAGGGCGATCGAGCGGCAGCGCATGAGCTGGCGGTCCTTGGGACGTCTGGGCCTACGGGCCGGGGGTGTGGGCCTGCTCGCGGTCGAGCAGCGGGGCGGTGCCGACCAGCCCGGCGGCCAGCGTGTTGCCGGTCGGCGGGTCGATGAGCAGGAAGCTGCCCGTGGCGCGGATGTCGCCGTAGTCGTCGAGCGGGAGCGGATCGGCGGTGCGCAGGGAAACTCGGCCGATGTCGTTGATCTCCAACTGCTGCGGCATCCGCACCTCGAACGTGTCGGTGTCCAGCAGCCCGGTCAACGCCCCGACGACCGCCGGGGTGGTACGGGTGCCGTGCTTGAGCAGCAGCCGGGCGCCCGGCCGCAGCGGCGTCTCGGCCAGCCAGCACAGGGTGGCGTCGAACTCGTCGCGGACGCGCGGCCGGTCGGCGGCCGCGGCGAGCACGTCGCCGCGCGAGACGTCGATGTCGTCGCGAAGCAGCACGGTGATGCTGCGGCCGGCGTCGGCCGCGGCCAGTGGCCCGTCCGCGGTCTCGACCGCCGCGACCGTGGTGTGCAGGCCCGCCGGGAGCACGACGATCTCGTCGCCGGGCTTGACGGTACCGGCGGCGACCTGTCCGGCGTAGCCGCGGTAGTCGCGGCCGGCGTCCCGGATGACGTACTGCACCGGCATCCGGAACGGCGCGGCGACCTCTGGGCCGGTGACCGGCACCGACTCCAGGTGCGCGAGCAGGGTCGGGCCCTCGTACCAGGGCGTGTGCATCGAGGGTTCGACGACGTTGTCGCCGAGCAGCGCCGATACCGGAACGGTGAGCACCGCGTCCTCAGCGATGCCCAGGGAGGCGGCGAGGCCCGCGAACTCCTTGGCGATGGCCGTCAGCGCGGCCTCGTCGTAGTCGACGAGGTCGATCTTGTTGATGGCCAGCACGAGGCGCGGCACCCGCAGCAGTGCGAGCACCGCGGCGTGCCTTCGGGTCTGTTCGACGATCCCGTGGCGGGCGTCCACGAGCAGCACGGCCAGCTCGGCGGTCGAGGCGCCGGTGACGGTGTTGCGGGTGTACTGGACGTGCCCGGGGGTGTCGGCGAGGACGAACCCGCGCACCGGGGTGGAGAAGTACCGGTAGGCGACGTCGATCGTGATGCCCTGCTCGCGTTCGGCGCGCAGGCCGTCGACGAGCAGCGACAGGTCAGGAGTGGACAGTCCTTTATCGACGGAGGCGCGATGCACCGCCTCGATCTGGTCGGCGAGCACCGACTTCGTGTCGTACAGCAGCCTGCCGACCAGTGTGGACTTGCCGTCGTCGACGCTGCCCGCGGTCGCGAACCGCAGGAGGTCCTTGCCGCCCATCAGAAGTAACCCTCTCGTTTGCGATCCTCCATGGCGGCCTCCGACAGCCGGTCGTCGGCCCTGGTGGCGCCCCGCTCGGTCAGCCGCGACGCGGTCACCTCCGCGATCACCTCATCCAATGTGGATGCCGTGGACTCGACGGCTCCGGTGCACGAGCCGTCCCCGACGGTGCGATAGCGCACCCATCTGCGCTCCAGCGTCTCGGTCCCCCGCGGCCCGCCCCACGGGCCCTGCGCCAGCCACATGCCGTCGCGACGGAACACCTCGCGCTCGTGCGCGTAGTAGATCGACGGCAGCTCGATGCCCTCGCGCCGGATGTACTGCCAGACGTCGAGCTCGGTCCAGTTGGAGATCGGGAACACCCGCACGTGCTCACCGGGCGCGTGCCGTCCGTTGTAGAGGTTCCACAGTTCCGGGCGCTGCCGGCGCGGGTCCCAGCGGCCGAACGCGTCGCGCAGCGAGAGGATCCGTTCCTTGGCCCGGGCCCGTTCCTCGTCGCGCCGCCCGCCGCCGAAGACGGCGTCGAAGCGGTGCTCGGCGATGGTGTCGAGCAGCGGGACGGTCTGCAGCGGGTTACGGGTGCCGTCGAAGCGCTCGGCGAGCCTGCCGTCGTCGATCCAGTCCTGCACGTGCGCGACGACGAGCCGCAGTCCGAGTCGCTCCACGAGCCGGTCGCGGAACTCGATGACCTCCGGATAGTTGTGCCCGGTGTCGACGTGCAGCAGGCCGAACGGCACCGGCGCGGGCGCGAACGCCTTGGCCGCCAGGTGCACCAGCAGCGTGGAGTCCTTGCCCCCGGAGAACAGGATCACCGGGCGGTCGAACTCCCCGGCGACCTCGCGGAAGATGTGGACGGCCTCGCTCTCCAGGGCGTCGAGCGCGTCCGCCCGGCCCGGGGCCGCCGCGACGGGGGTGGCCGTCATGCGTGCAGCCCGCATTCGGTCTTGGCGCGGCCGGCCCAGCGGCCGCTGCGCGGGTCGGCGCCGGGCAGCGGTTTGGTCGTACACGGCGCGCATCCGATGGACGGGTAGCCCGCCGCGACCAGGGGGTTGACCAGCACGTGGTGTTCGTCGATGTAGGTGTGCATGTCCTCGTCGCTCCATGCGGCCAGCGGGTTGACCTTCACCAGGCCGTGCCGCTCGTCGAACTGGATCAGTGGGGTGGTCGCCCTGGTCGGGGCCTCGACCCGGCGCACCCCGGTCACCCAGGCGTCGTAGCCGGCCAGCGTGCGCTGCAGCGGCACGACCTTGCGCAGGTGACAGCACCGGTCCGGCTCGCGGGCGAACAGGTCGGCGCCGTGGCTCGCGTCCTGCTCGGCCACGGTCTGCGCGGGTCGCGCCTCGACGATCCGCACGTCGTAGGTCGCGGCCACGGCGTCGCGGGTGCCGATGGTCTCCGCGAAGTGGTAGCCGGTGTCCAGGAAGAGCACCGCGACGTCCGGCTTGGCCCTGGCGGCCAGGTCGATCAGGACGGCGTCCTGCATGTTCGAGGCGACGATGAACCGGTCCCCGAACGTCGCCGTGGTCCAGGCCAGCACCCGCTCGGCCGTCGCGTCGGGGCCGAGCTCGGCGGCCCCGCGCCGCGCGAGCTCGCGCAGCCGCGATGGGGTCGAGACGCTCATCGGGACACCTCCGCGACGCCGAGGCCGACGAAGGTGAGGGCGAAGGTCCGCAGGCAGGCCGCGCAGTACCAGGCGCCGCGGGGCACCCGCTCGGCGGGCTCGGCGGGCCGCAGGTCCTCGTCGCCGCAGTAGGGGCAGTGGTAGGGCACGATGCGTTCGGTCATGCGAGGTCCGCCTCGGCCGCGCGGACGACCCACTGGGCGAAGCGCTCCTCGGGTTCGCGCTGTGCCACGAAGCGGCGCACGATCCGCTCCACGTACTCGCCGAGCTCGGCGCTGGTCACCTTGAGCCCCCGCAGCTTGCGGCCGAACCCGGCGTCCAGGCCGAGCCCGCCGCCCAGATGCACCTGGAAGCCCTCGACCCGGTTGCCCTCGGCGTCGGTGACGATCTGCCCCTTCAGCCCGATGTCGGCGGTCTGGGTGCGGGCGCAGGCGTTCGGGCAGCCGTTGAGGTGGATCGAGATGGGGACGCCGGGGTGCAGGTCGGCGAGGCGGCGTTCGAGCTCGGCGACCAGCCGGATCGCGCGTTCCTTGGTCTCGACGATCGCGAGCTTGCAGTACTCGATCCCGGTGCAGGCCATGGTGGCGCGCCGCCACGGCGACGGGTCGGCGTGCAGACCCAGCCCGGCGAGCTCGTCGAGGAGCTGGTCGAGCTTGTCGTCGGCGACGTCCAGCACGACGATCTTCTGCTGCGGGGTGAGCCGGACCCGGCGCGACCCGGCCGCCTCGACCGCCTTGGCCAGCCCGATCAGGGCGGAGCCGCTGACCCGGCCCGACGCGGGTGCCACGCCGATGTAGTTGCGTCCGTCGACCTGCCGGTGCACCCCGATGTGGTCGACGGGACCCGCGGGGACGTCCGGGGCGGGGCCGTCGACCAGGGCCCGGCCGAGGTACTCCCGCTCCAGCACCTCGCGGAACCGGGCGGGCCCCCAGTCGGCGAGGAGGAACTTGATCCGGGCGCGGTGGCGCAGCCTGCGGTAGCCGTAGTCGCGGAAGACCGCGACGATCCCGGCCCATACCTCGGGGACCTGGTCGAGCGGGACCCAGGCGCCGAGCCGCTGGGCGAGCTTCGGGTTCGTCGAGAGCCCGCCGCCAACCCAGACGTCGAACCCGGGGCCGTGCTCGGGATGCACCACCCCGACGAACGAGACGTCGTTGACCTCGTGCGCGACGTCCTGGTGCCAGGAGATCGCGGTCTTGAACTTGCGGGGAAGGTTGGAGAACTCGGGGCTGCCGATGTAGCGCTCGCGGATGGCCTGGATCGCGGGCGTGGCGTCGAGCAGCTCCGCCGCGCTGACCCCGGCCACCGGCGAACCGAGGACGACCCTCGGGGTGTCCCCGCAGGCCTCGGTGGTGGACAGGCCGACGCCCTCCAGCCGCTGCCAGATCGCCGGCACGTCCTCGATCCGGATCCAGTGGTACTGGATGTTCTGCCGATCGGTGACATCGGCGGTGTCGCGGGCGTAGGTCTGGCTGATCTCGCCGATGGCGAGCAGCTGCTCGGTGGACAGCGCGCCGCCGTCGATGCGCACCCGGAGCATGAAGTACTCGTCCTCGAGCTCCTCGGGGTCGAGCGCGGCGGTGCGACCGCCGTCGATACCTGGCCTGCGCTGGGTGTACAGACCCCACCAGCGGAACCGGCCGCGCAGGTCGGACGGGTCGATCGAGGCGAAACCGCGGCGGGCGTAGATGGTCTCGATCCGGGCTCGGACGTTGAGGCCGTCGTCGTCGCGTTTGGTTCGCTCGTTGGGGTTCAGGGGTTCACGATGGCCGAGTTTCCACTGGCCTTCGCCGCGGGTGCGCGCGGGTTTCTGGGGGGCAGCGGTGGGGGCAGGGGGCATGGTGGGGCCTCCGGAATTGCGGCCGGCGCACGCCGCGGTTCCTGATCGGCCCAGGACCCGGCGCACCCGGCGCCGGGACGGTCGGTCCGTGAGAAGACGGGTCGGCGCGGGATCAGCAGGCCGACCGACAGCTCGCGCTCGTGACGCGCTGCAGATCGACGTGGCGACGGGCCACGAGCCGCAGGGTCCACGAGGTCACGGCGGATAGCGTGCCATCCCCCGGCGCCGGGGGCCACCCCACGGGATGCGGTGTGACCTGCCTCACGTTCGCCTCGTCGTCCGGGTCGAAGGACCGGCGCGGGCACGTCCCGCCCGGAGCGCTACCGTTGGTGCGATGCCGTTCGGGATCTATGTCCACGTGCCGTTCTGCGCGGCGCGCTGCGGCTACTGCGACTTCAACACCTACACCCCCAGCGAGCTGGCCGGGTCCGGGGCGTCCCCGGAGGGCTGGCTGGCCGCGGTACGCCGGGAGCTGGCACGGGCCGCGGCGGTGGCCGGGCCGCGCGAGGTCGACACCGTGTTCGTCGGCGGCGGGACCCCCTCGCTGATCGGGGCGTCCCGGCTTGCCGCGGTGCTCGACGCGATCCGCGATGCGTTCGGGCTCGCCGTCGGCGCGGAGGTGACCACCGAGGCGAATCCGGAGTCGACCTCGCCGGAGTTCTTCGCGGCCATCGCCGAGGCCGGGTTCACCCGGGTGTCGCTGGGCATGCAGTCCGCGGCGCCGCATGTGCTGCGCGTGCTCGACCGCCGGCACACCCCGGGCCGCGCCGTCGCCGCGGCCCGCGAGGCCCGCGCGGCGGGCCTCGCGCACGTCAACCTCGACCTGATCTACGCGACGCCGGGGGAGACCACCGAGGATCTGCGGGGCTCGCTCGACGCGGTGCTCGCCGCGGACGTCGACCACGTCTCGGCGTACTCGCTGATCGTCGAGGACGGCACGGCGCTGGCCCGCCGGGTGGCCCGCGGCGAGCTGCCCGCGCCCGACGACGACGTCGCCGCCGAGCGCTACGAACTCATCGACGACCTGCTCTCGGCGGCCGGGTTCGCCTGGTACGAGGTGTCGAACTGGGCGCGCGGGGCGGACGCCGCCTGCCGGCACAACCTCGGTTACTGGTGCGACGGGGACTGGTGGGGCGTGGGCCCCGGCGCGCATTCGCATCTGGCCGGGCGCCGCTGGTGGAACGTCAAGCATCCCGCCCGCTACGCCGAGCTGCTGGCGGCGGGGCGGTCGCCCGAGGCCGGGGCCGAGGAGCTGACCGAGGCCGAGCGGGCGACGGAGCGGGTGATGCTGCGGCTGCGGCTGGCGGCCGGGCTGCCGACCGGCCTGCTGGACGAGGCGGGCCGGGCCGCCGCGGGCCGGGCCGCCGCCGAGGGGCTGCTCGACCCGGCGGCGCTCACGGCGGGCCGGGCGATCCTCACCCGCCACGGCCGGCTGCTCGCCGACCGCGTCGTCCGCGACCTCCTGTAGCCCGCGAGTCGGGGTATTTCCGCGCCCGAGTCGGGCCTGTCCGCCCCATGATCGGCGATTCGGCGGCCGCGACCGCGGAAATCGCGGCTCCCGGCTCCCGGACGCCGATCATGGCGGGCCGGTGGGCGAAGCCGATGTGCGGCAGTGGGGCGCGTCACGTCGATCGAGGACGGCTCGTTTCGGGTGCCGACGGCCTAGACTGGATGCGACCTGGCGTGCCGAGGAGGTGGGTGATGAACGCCGACGAGCGCCGGTTCGCGGTGCTGCAGGCGATCGTCGCCGACTATGTGGCGACCAAGGAGCCTGTCGGTTCCAAGGCGATCGTGGATCGACACAACCTTGGGGTCTCCAGCGCGACGGTGCGCAACGACATGGCCGTCCTCGAGGACGACGGACTCATCGCGCAGCCGCACACGAGTGCGGGGCGGATCCCCACGGACAAGGGCTATCGGCTGTTCGTGGACCGGCTGGCACAGGTCAAGCCGCTGTCGGTGGCCGAGCGCCGCGCCGTGCATTCGTTCCTCGCCGGCGCGGTCGACCTCGACGACGTGCTGCGCCGCAGCGTCCGGCTGCTCGCGCAGCTCACCCGGCAGGTCGCCGTCGTCCAGTACCCGACCCTGACCCGCTCGACGGTGCGCCACCTCGAGGTGGTCGCGCTGACCCCGGCCCGCCTCATGCTGGTGTTGATCACCGACTCCGGCCGGGTCGACCAGCGCGTCGTCGACCTCGGGGACGTGCTGTCCGACGACGATGTGGCCACCCTGCGCTCCCGGATCAACGGCGCGCTGGTCGGTCGCCCGCTGGCGGCCGCGTCCGCGGAGGTGGCCGAGCTGCCCGAGGCGGTGCCCGCCGAGCTGCGTGACGCGGCCACCACGATCTCGACGGTGCTCATCGAGACCCTCGTCGAGCATCCGGAGGAGCGGCTCGTGCTCGGCGGCACGGCCAACCTGACCCGCAACGTCGCGGACTTCCCCGGCAGCCTGCGCCAGGTGCTCGAGGCGCTCGAGGAGCAGGTCGTGGTGCTGAAGCTGCTGGCCGCGGCGCAGGACCGGGACCTGGTCAGCGTGCGGATCGGCGAGGAGAACGAGATCGAGGATCTGCGGGCCACATCGGTCGTCTCGATCGGCTACGGGCTGGGTACGGTCCTGGGCGGCATGGGAGTCGTCGGCCCGACCCGGATGGACTACCCGGGCACAATTGGGGCGGTGCATGCGGTCGCCCGGTACGTAGGTGAGATCCTGGCCGGGCGCTGACTGCGCAGTGGCACGACTCTGAGCGCGAAGGATCATGAGGAACGCAAGGGTGGCACGGGACTACTACGGGATCCTCGGCGTCGAACGCGGTGCCAGCCCCGACGAGATCAAACGGGCGTACCGGCGGCTGGCCCGGGAGCTGCATCCCGACGTCAATCCCGACCCGGAGGCGCAGGAGCGTTTCCGGGAGGTGAGCACGGCATACGAGGTGCTCACCGACCCGGAGAAGCGGCGCATCGTCGATCTGGGGGGCGACCCGCTGAGCAACGGCGGCGGCGCGGGTGGCGGCGCGGACCCGTTCAGCGCGTTCGGCTTCGGTGACATCATGGACGCGTTCTTCGGCGCTGCGGGCGGTGGCCGGGGGCGCGGCCCGCGCAGCCGCGTCCAGCCCGGCGCCGACGCCCTGATCCGCATGCAGCTCACCCTGGAGGAATGCGCCACCGGCGTGCAGCGCGAACTCGCCGTCGACACCGCGGTGGTGTGCTCGGAGTGCGGCGGCAACGGCTGTGCCCCGGGTACCAGCCCCACCGTCTGTGACATCTGCGGCGGCAGCGGCGAGGTGCAGTCCGTGCAGCGGTCGTTCCTCGGCCAGGTCGTCACCTCCCGGCCGTGCCCGACCTGCCGCGGTTTCGGCGAGGTCATCCCCGACCCGTGCCGGCAGTGCGCGGGCGACGGGCGGGTCCGCGCCCGGCGCAGCGTGGGCGTGCGGATCCCCGCCGGGGTGGCCGACGGGATGCGGGTGCGGCTGGCCGGCCAGGGCGAGGTCGGCGCGGGCGGCGGACCCGCGGGCGACCTGTATGTCGAGGTCGAGGAGATCCCGCACGAGGTGTTCACCCGCGACGGCGCGGACCTGCACTGCACGGTCTCGCTGCCGATGACCGCGGCGGCTCTGGGCACGACGCTGCCGTTGCCGACCCTCGATGGCGTCGAGGAGTTGCACGTCGAGCCGGGCACCCAGACCGGGACCGTGCGCTCGCTGCACGGAAAGGGGATGCCGCGGCTGCGCTCGACCGGCCGGATCGACGGCCACGGCGACCTGATGGTGCATATCGACGTGGTGGTGCCGACCAAGCTCGACAAGGAACAGATCGAGCTGCTGCGCCAGTTCGCGCGGCTGCGCGGGGAGGAGCAGCCCGACCTGACGGTCGGGTCGCGCAACGGTCACGGGTTGTTCTCCCGGTTGCGCGACTCCTTCGGCGGCCGGTGACCACCGCACCGCTGTTCCTGGTCGACGCGCTGCCGACCGGTGCGGACGCGGTGCTCGACGGGGCCGAGGGCAGGCACGCCGCCACGGTGCGGCGGCTGCGTCGCGGCGAGGAACTGGTGCTGTCCGACGGCTGCGGCGGGCTGGCGCACGCGGTGGTCGAGGCGATGATCGGACGCGATGCGCTGGCGGTCCGGATCGTGGATCGGACGTGGGTCGAGCCGCCCGCGCCGCGGGTGCTGCTGGCCCAGGCACTGGTCAAGGGGGAGCGCGGGGAGCTCGCCGTCGAGCTGGCCACCGAGGCGGGCGTCGACGCGGTGCTGCCGTGGCGGGCCGCGCGGTGCGTCGCGAAATGGGAACCGGGGCCGCGCGGGGACCGGGCCCTGCACCGCTGGCGCGGCACCGCCCGCGCCGCCGCCAAACAGGCCCGCAGGCCATGGGTGCCTCGGGTCGAGGACCCGATCGACACCCGCGAGCTGGCGCGGCGGGTTGCCGCGGCCGACGTCGCCCTGGTGCTGCACGAGGCTGCCGGTGACGGCCTGGCGGACGTCGCCGGGCAACTGCCGGAGCGAGGCGATGTGCTGATCGCCGTCGGCCCCGAGGGCGGCGTGTCCGATGCCGAGCTCGAGGAGTTGGCCGGCGCGGGCGCCCGCGCGGTCCGGCTCGGCCCCGAGGTGCTGCGTGCCTCCACCGCCGCGGCGGTCGCCCTCGGTGCGTTGGGGGTCCTGACCTCCCGATGGCGGAACCGGATCTGACGATCGGGTGATGCGGTATCCAGTTGAGGGTGCAAACGGTCTATTCTTGCCAGCGGTCCGGTCGGAGGGCGACCGGAACAGGGCTGCGGATGTTGCATCCGCTGGGCCGCCGGAGAGTCCCCCTCGGCCGGCGGCGCCACGTCGCGGTGGGTGTCCCCCCATCTCCACCGCGACGTGGCCACTCTTTGCTCCCCGCGAGTCGCGATGTTTCCGCGACCGAGTCGCTGCATTTCCGCGGCGGTTCGGGGGATGCTGGGCATCCCTGAGCCGAGGAGCCGCCATGCCTGTGCTGCCGGAGCTGCCCGATGCGTCACACGACCGCCGCGTCAGGATCCTCGATCCGACCGGACCGACCCCGGCCACCGGTGCGGCCATGATCGCGGGGCCGCCACCGGTCGCGGGCGGGCCGTCCTGCCCCGCGCGCCCAGTGGCGCTGGTGCAGCGGTGATCGTCGCCGAACTGGTCGGCCACGTGCTCGGCGAGCTGGGCGTCGGGCACGCGTTCGGCGTGGTCGGCAGCGGGAACTTCCATGTCACGAACGCGCTGCGGGCCGCCGGGGTCGACTTCACCGCGGCCCGGCACGAAGGCGGCGCTGCGACGATGGCCGACGCATTCGCCCGGATGAGCGGGCGGCCCGCGGTCCTCTCGGTGCATCAGGGCTGCGGCCTGACCAACGCGCTGACCGGGATCACCGAGGCCGCCAAGAGCCGCACCCCGCTGATCGTGCTGGCCGCCGACACCGGCGGCGCCGCGGTCCGCTCCAACTTCCGGATCGACCAGGACTCGCTGGTCACGGCGGTCGGCGCGGTCGCGGAGCGGGTGCACTCGCCGGAGAGCGCGCTCGCCGACACCGTGCGCGCCTACCGCACCGCGGTGCAGCAGCGCCGCACCGTGGTGCTCAACCTGCCGCTGGACGTCCAAGCCGAGAAGGCCCCCGACACCGGCCCCGTCCCCACGGTGGCGCCGCTGGCGGCGCCCCGTCCCGCCGCCGCCGCGGTCGCCGCGCTCGCGGAGCTGATCGCGGCGGCACGGCGGCCGGTGTTCATCGCCGGGCGTGGGGCCCGCGCCGCGCGGGACGAGCTGCGCGGCCTGGCCGCGGCGTCCGGGGCGCTGCTCGCGACGTCCGCCGTGGCGTCCGGGCTCTTCCACGACGACGAGTGGTCGCTGGGCATCTCCGGTGGGTTCGCCACCCCGCTGGCCGCAGAGCTGATCTCCGGCGCCGACCTCGTCGTCGGCTGGGGGTGTGCGCTGAACATGTGGACGACGCGGCACGGCGTGCTGATCGGACCGGACACCCGGGTCGCGCAGGTCGACCTCGATGCCGACGCGATCGGGGCGCACCGGCCGGTCCATCTCGGGGTGCTCGGCGACGTCGCCGCCACCGCCACCGAGGTGCGTGCGGCGCTGCCGGGAATCCGGACGGCGTACCGGACCGATGCGGTGCGGGCCGCGCTCGCCGCGCGTGGACGCTGGCGCGACGAACCCTATGACGATCTGAGCGGGGCGGAGGGGATCGACCCGCGCACGCTG
The DNA here is from genome assembly GCF_042658695.1 of Pseudonocardia hispaniensis. Lineage (NCBI taxonomy): Bacteria > Bacillati > Actinomycetota > Actinomycetes > Pseudonocardiales > Pseudonocardiaceae > Pseudonocardia > Pseudonocardia hispaniensis. The sequence continues at coordinate 377,933 of NZ_JBHSQW010000044.1, forward strand.
TCGATCGCGTTGGACGACGTGCTGCCCGTCGAGCGGGTGGTCGCGGTGGACTCGGGAAACTTCATGGGCTACCCGAGCGTCTACCTCGATGTTCCCGATGAGTTCGGGTACTGCCTCACCCAGGGCTTCCAGTCGATCGGCCTGGGCCTGGCCACCGCCATCGGCGCGGCGCTGGCCCGGCCCGACCGGCTCACCGTCGCCGCGCTCGGCGACGGTGGCGCGCTGATGAGCGCCGCGGAGCTGGAGACGGTGGCGCGGCTGGCGATCGTGATGGTGGTGGTGGTCTACGACGACCGCGGGTACGGCGCGGAGTTCCACCATTTCTCCACCGCCGACCACGGATGCGTCCGGTTCCCGGAGACCGACATCGCGGCGATCGGGCGCGGGTTCGGCTTCGAGGCGGTGACGGTCCGGGCGCCGTCGGATCTCGCGGGTGTCGCCCGTTGGGTGGCGGGCCCGCGCACGTCCCCGCTGCTGGTCGACGCCAAGATCGCCTCCGACGGCGGGTCGTGGTGGCTGGCGGAGGCGTTCCGGGGTCACTAGGGCCGGGTTACGGTAGGGGTGTGCTGATCTCCGCGCCCCGGTCGGTGCTGCTGCTCATCGACTTCCAAGCCCGGTTGATGCCCGCGATCCACGGCGGCGAACAGGTCCTCGCCAACGCCGTGCGGCTCGCGGAGGGCGCCGGGTTGCTCGCGGTGCCGGTCGCGGCGACCGAGCAGAATCCCGACGGCCTCGGCCCGACGGTTCCCGCGCTCGCCGGGTTCGCCCAGCTCGTGCTGGCCAAGACCGCCTTCAGTGCGGTGGCCGAACCGGGGTTCGCGACGTTGCTTCCGCCCGGGCGTGACGAGATCGTCGTCGCCGGATGTGAGGCGCATGTGTGCGTGCTGCAGACCGTGATCGGGCTGTCCGAGACGGGACGGCGCGTGGTTCTGGTCGCCGACGCGGTCGGCTCGCGCGACCCGGTCAACCGGGACGCCGCCCTGCGCCGGGCCCGCGAGCACGGCGCGGAGGTGGTGACGACCGAGATGGTGCTGTTCGAGTGGCTGCGCGACAGCACTCATCCCCGGTTCCGCGAGGTGCAGAAGCTGATCCGATGAGCCGGATGCCGGTCGACGGCGGAATTGTCCGGGCGATTCGTCGGTTCCAGCCGGTACCATCGCGTGGTCACAGCAGCAGAGCAGCAGAAGGCAGGCGCTACCGGTTTGACAGGCACTGAGCCGGCCCCCGTCGTCCAGTCCCGGATGGCCGTTCCCGACACCGCCCTGCTCGCTCTGCTCGGTTCTCGTGACGAGAGCCTGCGCGTCGCGGAGGAGCTCCTCGACGCCGACGTCCACGTCCGCGGCAACGAGCTGACCCTGTCGGGGGAGCCCGCCGACGTCGCGTTCGCCGAGCGGGTCTTCTCCGAGCTGATCACGCTGGCCGGTCGTGGCCAGCAGGTCGGCAAGGACACCGTGGCGCGCACCATCGAGATGCTCTCCGACGAGAACGCCGCGCACCACGACCGGCTCGGGGAGTCGCCCGCCGAGGTGTTGAGCCTGGACATCCTGTCCCGGCGCGGGCGCACGATCCGGCCGAAGACGCTCAACCAGAAGCGCTACGTCGACGCCATCGACGCCTTCACGATCGTGTTCGCCATCGGTCCCGCCGGGACCGGTAAGACATACCTGGCGATGGCCAAGGCGGTGCAGGCCCTGCAGGCCAAGCAGGTCAACCGGATCATCCTGACCCGGCCCGCGGTGGAGGCCGGGGAGCGGCTGGGCTACCTGCCCGGGACGCTGTACGAGAAGATCGACCCGTACCTGCGTCCGCTGTACGACGCGCTGCACGACATGATCGATCCGGATTCCATCCTCAAGCTGATGGCGGCCGGGACGATCGAGGTCGCGCCGCTGGCCTACATGCGCGGACGCACCTTGAACGACGCGTTCATCATCCTCGACGAGGCGCAGAACACCACCCCCGAGCAGATGAAGATGTTCCTCACCCGGCTCGGCTTCGGCTCGAAGATCGTGGTGACCGGCGATGTCACCCAGATCGACCTGCCGGGTGGGACCCGTTCGGGGCTGCAGGTCGTCCAGGAGATCCTCGTCGATGTCGACGACGTCCATTTCGCCCAGCTGACCAGCACCGACGTCGTCCGCCACCGGTTGGTGAGCGACATCGTCGACGCCTACGCCCGCTGGGACGCCGCCGGTGAGCGGCGGGGCCTGGCCAGCGCTGCCCGCACCGGGCCCGAGCAGTCGCGGCGGCGCGGGCGGCGCTGACCGCCCCGCCGTTCCCGCCGAGCGCCGCGGCGGTCAGGCCGGGCAAGGGTGTCGCGCTCGGCTCGTCATCCCGGCGAGACGTCCGGCGCGACCGGGATCGTGTTTCCCGCTGGATCGATCGCTTGCGATCCCGAGGACTGGACGTTCGACCCCAACCGGCCGGACCGGTGCCCGCGCACGGCGATACGCTCGGAGCCGGGCAGCAGGTCAGGGGAACCAACGTGAGCATTGAGATCGCCAATGAGTCCGGCATCGCCGTGGACGAGTCGCTGATCGTGTCGGTGGCCCGGTACGCGCTCGACGCGATGGGGGTGAGCCCCGCGGTCGAGCTGGCGATCACGGCGGTCACCACGGAGGCGATGACCGAGCTGCACGAGCGCTGGATGGAGGAGCCGGGGCCGACCGACGTCATGGCGTTCCCGATGGACGAGCTGGTCGACGAGACCCGCAGGCCCGACGCCCCCGAGATCGGCCCTGCCCTGCTCGGCGACATCGTGTTGTGTCCCGCGTTCGCCCGCGAGCAGGCCCGTAAGGCGGGTCATGGTCTCGCCGACGAGCTGCACCTGCTCACCGTGCACGGCGTGCTGCACCTGCTCGGCTACGAGCATGCCGAGCCCGAGCAGGAACGCGAGATGTTCGCGCTGCAGGACAAGCTGCTGCGCGACTGGCGGCGGGCCCGCGCCGATGCCGCCGCCCGGGAGGCCCAGCGGCGCAGCGACTCCAGGGTGCTCGGCACCGTCGGGCTCGAGGACGGTTGAGGTCGTGAGCGCCACCGCCACGATGATCGTCATTGCCGCGCTGCTCGTGCCGCTCGCCGGGTTGTTCGCCGCCGCCGACGCCGCGATCACCTCCGTCTCGCGGGCTCGGGTCGAGTCCCTGGTCCGGGCGGGCCGACCCGGTGCGCGGGCGCTGGCCGCCGTCGTCGTCGACCGGCCCCGGCACGTCAACCTCCTGTTGCTGCTGCGGCTCGCGGCGGAGACGGCGGCGACGGTTCTGCTCGCGGTGGGGCTGCTGCGGGTGGTGACGCCGTCCTGGCTGGCGGTGCTGCTCGCCGCCGTGATCATGGTGGTGGTCAGCTACGTGCTGATCGGGGTCGGGCCGCGCACGTTCGGCCGCCAGCACCCCTACCGGGTGGGCATGCTCGTCGCCGCGCCGATCCGGGCGCTGGCCACGCTGCTCTCACCGCTGGCCACGCTGCTGATCCTGGTCGGTAACGCGATCACTCCGGGCCCCGGCTTCCGGGAGGGACCGTTCTCCTCCGAGGTCGAGCTGCGTGAGCTCGTCGACATGGCCAGCACCCGCGGGGTCGTCGACGAGAACGAGCGACAGATGATCCACTCGGTCTTCGAGTTCGGCGACACCGTGGTGCGTGAGGTGATGGTGCCGCGCCCGGACGTCATGTGGGTGGAGCACGACACCCCGGTGGACAAGGTGTTGCGGCTCGCGCTCAAGAGCGGCTATTCGCGGCTGCCGGTCCTGGGCGAGGGCATCGACGACATCACCGGTGTCGTGTATCTGAAGGATCTCGTCGGGGCCCTGCACTCCGACCGGCCCGATGTGGCGCTCACCGAGATCGTCCGGCCCGCGGTGTTCGTGCCCGACAGCAAGCGGATCGACGAGTTGCTCAAGGAGATGCAGCGTACCCGCAACCACATGGCCATCGTCGTCGACGAGTACGGGGGCACCGCGGGGGTCGTCACCATCGAGGACATCCTCGAGGAGATCGTCGGTGAGATCACCGACGAGTACGACGCCGAGGAGGTGCCCGAGGTCCAGGAGCTGGACGGACGTAGGCTACGGGTCGCCGCGCGACTGCCGGTCGAGGATCTCGGCGAGCTCTTCGGTGGCGGAGCCGACAGCGAGCTGGGCGCCGAACTGACCGCGGTGCTGCAGGACGCGGACGTCGACACCGTCGGCGGGTTGCTGGCCCAGCGGCTGGGCCGGGTTCCGCTGCCCGGCGCCGAGGCCGAGGTCGCCGGGCTCGTGCTGCGGGCCGAGGGTGGTAAGGACGCCCGCGGCCGGATGCGGATTTCGACCGTGCTGGTCAGCCCGGTGCAGCGGGAGACAGAAGCCGAGCCCGGTGACGGGGACGGTGATGGTGCATGGCAGGGCGCGGCCGGTGGGGGCACCGCCCGTCGGGAAGGAACAGATGTCCGCAAGTGACCAGGGCGGCCTCGACCCCGAGGACGCGAAGATCGTGACTCTGGCCCGCTCCGCGCGGGCCCGCACCGGGGCCGCCGAGGGGGCCGCCGTGCGCGACACCGACGGGCGCACCTACGTCGCGACCACCGTCGCCCTTGCGTCGCTGCAGCTGACCGCGTTGCAGGCGGCCGTCGCGGCCGCGGTGTCCAGCGGCGCGCCCGGCCTGGAAGCCGCCGCCGTGGTGACCGAGGCGGGCGCGATCGACGTCCCCTCGCTGGGCGCCGTCCGCGATCTGGCCCCCGCCGCGGCCGTGATCGTTGCCGACGCGTCCGGCGCTGTCCAGCAGACCTACACCGCCGGAGCCGCCACATGACCCCCGCGAGTCGGGGTTTTTCCGCGACCGAGTCGGGGAATCTCCGCGACCGCGTCGCGGGCGTGGCGCTGCCACCCACCCCGCGGTTCGACGTCGTCGTGGTCGGTGGCGGGATCGTCGGGCTGGCCACGGCGTACGAGCTCGCCCGGTCCGGCCGTTCCGTCGCGGTCCTGGAACGCGAGCCGCGGCTGGCGAACCACCAGACCGGCAACAACTCGGGTGTCATCCACTCCGGGCTCTACTACGCCCCCGGCAGCTTCAAGGCCCGGCTGGCCCTGGCCGGCTGCGCGGAGACCGTGGCGTTCTGCCGCGAGCACGACCTGCCCCACGAGGTCACCGGCAAGCTGGTCGTCGCGACCGAGCCCGAGGAGCTGCCGCGGCTCGCCGAGCTCAAGCGGCGCGGGGACGCCAACGGCGTGCCCAACCACGAGTTGGACCAGGCGGGGATGCGCGAGTACGAACCGCATGTGCGCGGGATCGCCGCGCTGTACGTGCCGTCGACCGGCATCACCGACTTCCGGGCGATCGCGGAGAAGCTCGGCGAACTCGTCGTCAAGGAGGGCGGCGAGGTGCATCTGGGCCGCGCGGTGCGCCGGATCGTGCGCCGGGCGGCCGACGTCGTGGTGCGCACCGACGACGGCGACCTGCTCGGTACGCAGGTGGTCGTCTGCGCCGGCCTGCGCTGTGACGAGATGGCCAGGGCCGCGGGCGCCGATCCGGGCATCCGCATCATTCCGTTCCGGGGCGAGTACTCCGGCTTCGGCGACCGGGCCGCGGAGCTGGTCAAGGGCCTGATCTACCCGGTGCCCGACCCGGCGTTCCCGTTCCTGGGGGTACACGCCACCCGCGGTATCGACGGGCATGTGCACGCGGGCCCGAACGCCGTGCTCGCGCTGGCCCGGGAGGGCTACTCGTGGGGCGCGATCAAGCCCACGGAGTTCCTGGCGACCGTCACCTACCCGGGGATGCTGCGGATCGCCAGGCGGCACTGGCGCTACGGCTTCGGCGAGATGCACCGGTCGTTGTCGCGCAAGGCGATGGTCACGCAGATCCAGCGGATGCTCCCGGAGGTTCAGGCCGCCGACCTGCACCCGGCGGGGGCGGGGGTGCGCGCGCAGGCCGTCAAGCCGGACGGCACGCTCGTCGACGACTTCCTGTTCGTCGAGCAGGGCAGCGTGGACGGGAGCGCCCGCCCGCCCGCGGTGTTGCACGTGCTCAACGCCCCCAGCCCGGCCGCGACCGCCGCGCTGCCGATCGGCCGGGAGATCGTCGGGCGCCTGGGGCACTCGTGAGCGCGCACGCCTGCTCCCGGGTCGCATCTCGGTGCCGAGCCGGAGGGAACGAGACGTGACCGGTTTCGCCCAGGTCCCGGAGGGCTTCCGGTCCGGGTTCGCCTGTTTCGTCGGGCGGCCCAACGCGGGCAAGTCCACCCTGACGAACGCGCTGATCGGGTCCAAGATCGCGATCACGTCGAGCCGCCCGCAGACCACACGGCACGCGATCCGCGGCATCCTGCACCGGCCGGACGCGCAGCTCGTCGTGGTCGACACGCCCGGTCTGCACAAGCCGCGCACGCTGCTGGGCAGCAGGCTCAACGATGTCGTCCGCGAGACGTGGGCCGAGGTCGATGTCATCGGCTTCTGCGTGCCCGCCGATCAGCCCGTCGGCCGGGGCGACGAGTTCATCGCGGGAGAACTGCGGTCGGTGGCGGGGCGCACTCCGGTGTTCGGGATCGTCACCAAGACCGACCTCGCGCGGCCTGGGCAGGTCGCCGAACGGCTCACCCAGCTGACCGACCTGATGGACTTCGCCGAGATCGTGCCCTGTTCGGCGGTCGATGGCTTCCAGGTCGGCCTGCTCGCCGACCTGCTGGTCGCGCGGCTCCCCGAGGGCCCGCCGCTGTACCCGGATGGCGAGCTCACCGACGAGCCCGAGGAGACGTTGGTCGCCGAGCTGATCCGGGAGGCCGCGCTGGAGGGGGTGCGCGATGAGCTGCCGCATTCGATCGCCGTGGTGATCGAGGAGATGCTGCCGCGGCAGGGGCGCGACGACCTGCTCGACGTGCACGCGACCATCTACGTCGAGCGGGCGAGCCAGAAGGGCATCGTGATCGGCAAGGGTGGGGAACGGTTGCGCCAGGTGGGCAGCGACTCGCGCCGCCAGATCGAGGCGTTGCTGGGCACCAAGATCTACCTCGACCTGCACGTCACGGTCGCCAAGGACTGGCAACGGGACCCGCGCCAGCTCCGCAAGCTGGGCTTCTGACCCTGTGAGTGCGTCACAGTGTTCTGACACTGTTACGCCCTCACAGGGGGCTGTGAGCTGCGGCGATGGCTCAGAGCAGGAGCCCTCAGAGCAGGAGCCACAGCAGCAGGCCGGTCAGCGCACCGCCGACGAGGACGCTCAGGAGGCCGACCCCACGCTCCACCTGCGAGGGCTTGCGCAGCAGCGTGACCAGACCGAGCAGGAGCCCGACCGGCGGCAGGAGCAGTGACAGCAGACAGCCGCAGCCGGCCGCGCCGCTGACCTCCGGAGGCCGGGCCGGGCCCGACTGGCCGTTGGGTGGCCCCGGATCCGGACGGGGTACGGCCGGGGGTTGCGGACCGCGCGGCGGGAGCGGCTTCGCCCCCGCCGTGAGCCGCGGGGCAACCGGTTTCGCGCCGGGCTTGAGCGCCGGGGCCACCTGCGCCGCGCCCGGCCCGGGCGGTGGTGCCGGCTCGGGGGGCTCGCGTCGCGGGGTGCGCCCGGGCTCCGCGAGGCGTGGCGGTGCCGGCGCGACGGTCGCGGCAGCCACCGGGACGACGGCCTGGGCAGCCGCCGGGCCGCGAGCGTCGTCGACCGCCGATGCCGCTGGCACCGGGATGCCGGCGCCGATACCCACCCTCGGCGTTCTCGGCTCCGCCGGGGACGCCGGTTCCGCCGGGCGCGTGGGCGTCGCCGCCCGCACGATGGGCGGGTTCTCGACGAGCGGTTCCAGCCCCGATGGCGCGGCGAGCGGATCGGGGAACCACTCCCAGGGATCGGGGCCGGTCAGGGTCGCATCAGTCGGCCACGGCTCTCGATCCACATCCGCATCCTCGCCGGTCCGCCGAGACCGCGGAATCCCGCTGCGGAGCGACGTTGGCGATCGCGAACGCGTCGTAGGCTCGTCGAATGAGCCTGTACCGCGATACCGGCGTGGTGCTGCGCGTCCAGAAGCTGGGCGAGGCCGACCGGATCGTCACGATGCTGACGCGCCGGCACGGGAAGATTCGCGCCGTGGCCAAAGGGGTGCGCCGCACCCGCTCGCGGTGGGGTGCCCGGCTGGAACCGTTCAACCACGTCGACGTGCAGTGCTACACCGGGCGTTCGCTCGACGTCCTCACCCAGGCCCAGACGGTGGACGCGTTCGGCACCGGGCTGATCAGCGACTACGCGCGCTACACCGCGGGCTGCGCGGTGCTGGAGACGGCCGACCGGCTCGTCGCCGAGGAGGGCGAGCCCGCGCTGCGGATGTATCTCCTGCTGGTGGGCGCGATCCGGGCGCTGGCCGGTCGGGAGCGCGACCCGTCGCTGGTGCTCGACGCGTTCCTGTTGCGTGCGATGACCCACGCGGGCTGGGCGCCCGCGATCCTCGACTGTGCTCGCTGCGCCGCACCCGGTCCGCATGCGGCGTTCAACATCGCGGCCGGGGGAGCGGTGTGCCCCCGATGCCGCCCGCCGGGCTCGATCACCCCGTCCCGCGAGACGTTCACGCTCCTCGACGCGCTGCTGCACGGCGACTGGACCACCGCCGACGCGGCCGCCCCCGGTACCCGCCGCGATACCAGCGGGCTGGTGGCCGCGCATCTGCAGTGGCACCTGGAGCGGCAGCTGCGGTCGCTGCCGCTGGTCGAGCGGCGGCCGTCCGCTCCTTCGCCGGGGTCAGGACCGCCCGGCGCGGGCCCGGAGCCCGCCCGCGCCGACGGCCGGGGGTGAGCGGGGCGTGCGGTCGATGAGAGCCCGGGCCGTAGGGTGACCAACCGTGGCCCGCTTCTCCCCGCCTCCGCCGCATCCGTCGGGCGCGCGGCCTCCCGCGATCCCGCCCGAGCTCGTCCCGAACCACGTCGCATTGGTGATGGACGGCAACGGACGCTGGGCCAACGCGCGGGGGCTGCCCCGGATCGAGGGGCATCGGCGCGGCGAGGCCTCGCTGATGGACGTCGCCCGCGGCTGCATTGACATCGGTGTGCGTTGGCTGTCGGCCTACGCCTTCTCCACCGAGAACTGGAAGCGCAGCCCCGATGAGGTGCGGTTCCTCATGGGCTTCAACCGTGATGTCATCCGCCGCCGGGTCGACGAGATGCACGCGATGGGCGTGCGGGTGCGCTGGGCCGGCCGGCGGCCACGGCTCTGGCGCAGCGTGATCAAGGAGCTGGAGATCGCCGAGGAGAAGACGAGGCACAACGACGTTCTCAACCTCACCATGTGCGTCAACTACGGCGGGCGCGCCGAGATCGCCGACGCGGTGAAGCAGATCGCCCGGCTCGCCGCGCAGGGCCGGATCAACCCCGACAAGATCGACGAGCGGACGATCGCGCGGTTCCTCGACGAGCCGGACATGCCCGACGTCGACCTGTTCGTGCGCTCCTCGGGCGAGCAGCGCACGTCGAACTTCCTGCTCTGGCAGTCGGCCTACGCGGAGATGGTCTTTCTGGACACCCTGTTCCCCGACTTCGATCGCCGGCACCTCTGGCAGGCCGTCGAGATCTATGCGAAGCGGGACCGCCGCTTCGGCGGCGCGCTCGACCGGCCCGGGACGGCGTCATGAGCGCCAACCCGATCCCCGAGATGCTCGTCACCGCCCACCGCGCCCTGGAACGCTATCTCGAGGTCACCGTCGATCCGGACGGCGCATTGACGTTCCGGCATGGCGAGGTGCTGTGCGTCCTGCAGGGTCTGGAGCTGGCGGAGGGACTGCCGGTGCTCAGCCTGACCTGCGTCGTCGCCTGGGATCTTCCGGCTGAGCTGGACATCGCGACCCGGGTGGGGCTGCGGGCCGGGGAAGGGCTGTTCGGTGCGCTCGGCGCGGTCAGGGGTGACCACGGCTGGGATATCACGCTGCGCTACGCCTTCCCGGCCGCAGGACTGACCGAGCAGGCGATGGGCACGCTGTTGATGCTGGTGGTCAGCAACGCCTCGGCGGTCCGCGCCGAGCTGACCGCGGACGTCGAGTAGCCGGCCAGGGGGTCAGTCGCCGCTCAGGTGTACCAGCGGCAGGGCGGCCAGGGCCGTCGCGTTCATCTCGCCCGCCGCGGCGAGCACCTTCTGCTGGGTCTCCTGCATCCGCCCGTCGACCAGCCGGGAGAGCTCATAGGCGATCCGGCCGAGCTGGCGCACGGTGGTGTCGTCGACGCCGGGCTGGCGGCCCGAGACGACCGCGACGCCGGTCGGGGTGCCGTCGTTGGCCTGCGCGACCCCGATCGTGAAGGTCTCCCGTGGGTTCACGTGCCGGGACGCGTAGTGGTCGCGCAGCCGCTTGAGCAGATTGTGGAAGTCGAGGACCTGGCCTTCGAGGTTGAGCGCGCCGAGGTCGTCCTCGGTGAGCACGCGGGTCCGCCCGGAGAAGCACCGCACGTACCCGACGAGCGCGCCCGTCCACAGTGCCTCGATCAGCGCGGGGTCGGTCTCCACTCGGGCCGGGCCGGAGTCGGGCGCGTTCAACGCGGTGACCAGATGCTCACAGCAGCGCAGCACGTACTGCAGATCCTCGAAGACGGCTGCCAGTTGGGCGAGTTCGCCGGACTGCGGTGTGTCGAGCTTGCGGACGGAGGACGGCGCCTCCGCAATGCTGCCGTTGGTCACGTTGTCCTGCCTCCCTGCGTGCGTCCGCAGGACGCTAGCGGCGGGACAGGGCCCCGGGAGTCTCGAATTGAGACGACGACGTGCGTGCGGTGCTGTGTACTAGCCCTGTGACGCACTCACCGACGAGCAGCCACGGCAGAGGCCGAAGATCTCCGCGGTGTGGCTGAGATCGGTGAAGCCGTGTTCGTCGGCGATCCGCTGGGCCCAGGTCTCGATGGCGGGTCCCTCGATCTCCACGGCGGTGCCGCAGCGCCGGCACACCAGATGGTGGTGATGCTCGGCCGACGCGCAGCGCCGGTAGACGGCCTCGCCGTTGGTGGTTCGCAGCATGTCGATCTCACCGCTGTCGGCGAGTGCCTGCAGGGTCCGGTAGACGGTGGTCAGACCGATGCCGTCGCCGTTGCGGCGCAGCAACTCGTGGATCTCCTGGGCGGACCGGAAATCCTCGAGGCGGTCGAGCAGTGCGGAGACGGCGGCGCGCTGCCGGGTCGCCCGCATCGTGCGCGGCGGGCTCGAGCGGGCGTGTGTCATGCAGACTCCTCCACGTGTGCCACTGCGTCGACGACGATATGCGCGAGATGGTCGTCGACGAGGGAGTAGAGAACCTCTCGTCCGTGCCGTTCGCCGTGCACCACCCCGGCCGTCTTGAGCACCCGCAGGTGCTGGCTGATCAGCGGCTGGGCGACCCCGAGAGCGTCGACGAGGTCGTGCACGCAGCGCGCCGACTCCAGCAGTTGTAGCACGATCGCGATCCGCACGGGTGCGGCGAGCGCGCGGAGCAGGTCCCCGGCCGCGGCGAGGGTGGCTGGAGTACGCACCGGGCCCGGCTCGACGGGGGGGCGCTCCGCGGAGTGCACATGCTCCTCGGCGGGCCCGGCACCTGCAGTGATCGACATGGTCTCCCCGTTCCGCGGCGGCGGCCTCGCCTTCAAGCGGATCGTCGCCGGCGGCCGCACTCACCCCATGGTAGGCGGTCCGGCGCGATCGGCTGTGTTCCGCGGACGGCGACGCTCGGTCGGCTCGATCGAGTGGCCGTCCGGGGCCGTCGTGCACGGATGGCACCGGTGGTGACGCAGCGTGCCGCGGGTGGGGTGCGGCCGGAGCGCGCGACGGCGACGGCTAACCTGGGGGTTCCCCGTCCCACCTCGCAGGAGTTCGCCTCGTGGCCAGCAAGCCGACTTCCGCCAAGATCGAGACCATCGTCGCGCTCGCGAAGCGTCGCGGCTTCGTCTTCGCGTCCGGTGAGATCTACGGCGGAACCCGGTCGGCCTGGGACTACGGCCCGCTGGGCGTCGAGCTGAAGGAGAACATCAAGCGGCAGTGGTGGCGCTCGATGGTCACCGGCCGCGAGGACGTGGTCGGTCTCGACTCGTCGGTGATCCTTCCACGCCAGGTCTGGGTCGCCTCCGGGCACGTCAGCGCGTTCCACGACCCGCTGGTGGAGTGCACCAGCTGCCACAAGCGGTTCCGCGCCGACCAGCTCGCCGAGGAGTACGCCGAGCGGACCGGCAAGCAGATCGCCGAGGGGGACCTGGCGGAGGTGCCCTGCCCGAACTGCGGCACCCGCGGCCAGTACACCGAGCCGCGCGAGTTCAACATGATGCTCAAGACCCATCTCGGCCCGGTCGAGTCCGAGGAGGGCCTGCACTACCTGCGCCCGGAGACCGCGCAGGGCATCTTCGTCAACTTCCTCAACGTGCAGACGACCTCCCGGCGAAAGCCGCCCTTCGGCATCGGTCAGATGGGCAAGAGCTTCCGCAACGAGATCACGCCGGGCAACTTCATCTTCCGCACCCGTGAGTTCGAGCAGATGGAGATGGAGTACTTCGTCGAGCCGGGCACCGACGAGGAGTTGCACCAGTACTGGATCGACGAGCGCACCCGCTGGTATGTCGACTTGGGGATCGCGCGGGAGAACCTGCGCCACTACGAGCACCCCAAGGAGAAGCTGTCCCACTACTCGAAGCGCACCGTCGACATCGAGTACCGGTTCGGCTTCCAGGGCCAGGAGTGGGGTGAGCTCGAGGGCATCGCGAACCGCACCGATTTCGACCTCACGACGCACTCCAACCACTCCGGGGTCGACCTGTCGTTCTACGACCAGGCATCGGGCACCCGCTACCGGCCCTATGTGATCGAGCCGGCGGCCGGTGTCGGGCGGTCGATGATGGCGTTCCTCGTCGAGGCCTACGCCGAGGACGAGGCGCCCAACGCGAAGGGCGGGGTGGACAAGCGGGTGGTGCTGCGGCTCGACCGCAGGCTCGCGCCGATCAAGGCGGCGGTGCTTCCTCTGTCGCGCAACGCCGACCTCTCGCCCAAGGCCCGCGACCTCGCCGCGGTGCTGCGCCGGAACTGGAACGTCGAGTTCGACGACGCCGGGGCGATCGGGCGCCGCTACCGCCGCCAGGACGAGATCGGCACGCCGTTCTGCATCACCGTCGACTTCGACACCTTGGCCGACGATGCGGTGACGATCCGCGAACGCGACACGATGGCCCAGGAGCGGATCGGGCTCGACCAGGTCGAGGCCTACCTGGCCGCCCGGCTCGTGGGGGTCTGACCGCCGGTTCGGCAGCCAGGGACGGGCCGGCCGTTCGAATGAGGTAGCCGCGCTCGTCCATCGGCGTGGGCCTTGCCGTCGACCCGCCGCGTACCGTCAGCGGAGCGGCACGAGGCAACCCTGGCTGGGCGGTGGACGGGTATGGGCGGCAACGACAGCAGGCCGCGGGGCGGCGGCACCGGGCCGTTGGGCTCGGCGGCCGAGGTGGACGCCGGACTCGGCCCGGTCGAGGGCGAGTGGTGAGTTCCCGGCTGCGCGTCGCGACGATCGTGACCCGGCTCGAAGCCGGGGCGGGCGAGGTGGCGCTGCGCGGCGCGCTCGCGCTGGATCCCGCCCGGTACGCCGTGAGCATCGTTGCCGGGAGCGGCAGTCGGTTGCTCGGCGAGGCGGCCTCGGCGGGTCTGGAGGTGCTGCTGGAACCCGCGCTGCGCTCGCCGATCTCCCCGGCTGACGATGTTGCGGCCCTGCGGAACCTGACCCGGTTGCTGCGGGCCCGTCGCGACGACGTGGTGCACACCCACAGCGCCAAGGCCGGCGCCCTGGGCCGGATCGCGGCCCACCGCTCGGGTGTGGGCCGGATCGTGCACACCTTCCACGGTTTGCCCTACCACGAGTTCCAGTCCGCGGCCCGGCGCCGAACGTATATCGCGATCGAACGTCGCCTCGGCCGGATCACCGACGTCGCGCTCTGCGTGGGCACCGGGGTGGCGGTCGAGGTCGTGCGGCGGGGACTGGCCGCGCCGGAGCGGGTCCGCACGATCGGCGTCGCCTCCGGCGGCCTACCGACCCCGTGCGTGCCGCGGACCCGGGCGCGGGCCCGCGGTCTGCTCGGGCTGCCCGCCGACGTGGCCGTCGTCGGCGCCGTCGGGCGGCTGGCCTACCAGAAGGCCCCGGAGGACTTCGTCGCCGCGATGGTCGCGCTGCGCCGTCCCGAGGTCGTCGGGGTGTGGGTCGGCGGCGGCCCGCTCGCCGAACGGATGCGGACGCTGGCCGGTCGCGCCCTGCCGCAGGCTCGCGTGGTGCTCGCGGGGGAACGCGCCGACGTGCGCGAGGTGCTGCCCGCCTTCGACGTGTTCGCCCTGCCGAGCCGCTACGAGGGACTTCCCGTCGCGATCGTCGAGGCCATGACCTGCGGCATCCCCGTGGTCGCGACGGCGGTGAACGCCGTGTCCGACGTCGTCGTCCCCGGTCGCACGGGCCTGCTCGTGCCGCCGCACCGGCCGCGACTGCTGGCTGCCGCCGTCGCCCATCTGCTCGACCACCCCGACGAGGCCGCCCGGATGGCCGAGTCCGCCAAGGCCTCGCTCGGGGACCGCTTCGCCGACCGCACCCTCGGCGACGCGCTCACCGCCGCTTACGTCGGGACCACGGCCCGGATCGACGGTCGTGCCGCGCCCGACGGCCCGGCACGTGCGGCGGAGAGGCGAACGCGGCCGCCGGTAGCGGTCGGCGAAACCGACGCGCGCCCCCTGCCCTTCCCCGAACTGGAGCCATGACGGCGCCATGCCGGGCCGGTGCCGCAGCCGACTCGCTACGCTGAGCCAGGTGAGCGCTGTGACCGTGCCGCCTTCTGTCCCCCCGACGGATTCCGCAGGTCCCGCCGATCCGCGCCGCAGACTCGGCGCCGCGCTACGGGCGTGGGCCGATGAGGGCGTCGGTGTCGTGCGGGTGCTCGACCGGCACGGTCTGGGCAGCGTCGAGTCCGGTCAGCTGCTGGCGGCCACGGCTGGGGGCGCCACCGCCGGGCTGCTCTATCTCGGCGCGCTCGACCCCATCGCGGTTCCGTTGGCCACCGCGTCCGTCACCGGGCCCCGGACCCGCGAAGCGCACCTCGGCAAGCAGGCGGGGGTTGCCGCCGGGCTGGCCTGTGGGGGTGGGGCGACCTTGCTCGGGCACCCGCTGCCCGCCGCCGCGGCGGCGCTGCTGGGCACGGCACTGGAACGGGCGGTCCCGGCGGCGCTGCTCGCCACGGTCGACGGCGCCGCGGCGCTCGTCCTGACCGGTCCCGCGCTCGACCAGACCAGCGGGTCCCTCGGCTCCGCCGACCTCGACCGGGCCGCCGTCGACACCACGCGGCGGCTGCTGCGCCGCGGTGTCACCACCACCGAGCGGCTCGACCTCACCGGCGCCGACGTGCTCCTGGACCTGTGGGTGCCGGTGCCGTCGCTGCTGATCGTCGGTTCCGGCGCCCTCGGCGAGGCGCTGCGCGCCCAGGCCGCGGTGCTGGGCTGGGGCGCGCGCGAGGTCACCGGGCTCGACGAGGCTCGCGCGGCGCTGGCCGAATTCTCCGACGCCGACATCGCCGTCCTGCTCGACCACGCTCCCGCGTTCGATGCGCTGTTGATCGACGGGGTACGCCGCGGTCGTGGCTTCATCGGAGCCCTCGGCTCCCGGCACACCCAGGCGCAGCGACGGGAACGGCTGCTGGCGGCCGGGCTGACCGAGGACGAGCTGCGGATGATCCACGGCCCGGTCGGACTCGATCTCGGGGCACGCACCCCGGCGGAGACGGCGGTCTCGATCGTCGCGGAGGTGATCGCGGTGCGCGCAGGTCGTCGGGCATCCGCACTCGGCGACGCTGTGGGCCGGATCGGGGGGTGACCGCCTCCGGATCGGGAGTTGCCCGGACGCCGCGCCCCGCTCATCGCAGGGCGGACACCGGTGAGTCGATCACCGTCCCGCTGCGCCCCGCCCGGTCGCGGCGCCGTTCGCCGCTGCGCTGGCCGGTCCGGTTGCTCCTCGGTGGACTCCTCGTCGTCATGATCATCATGGGTGGTACGGCCTTCCGGGTGTGGCAGACCGCGCGGGTGGACGGCGACCGCCCCGTCGACGCGGTCGTCGTCCTCGGTGCCGCGCAGTACGACGGCGATCCGAGTCCGGTGTTCGCCGCCCGGCTGCGGCACGCTCGCACGCTCTACCAGGACGGACTGGCCCCGCGGATCGTCACCGTCGGCGGCAACCGAGCCGGCGACGAGTACACCGAGGCCGAGGCGGGCAGACGCTACCTCGTCGAGCGGGGCGTGCCGCGCGATGCGGTCGTCGCCGTCGGCGAGGGCGGCGACACCCTGGCCAGCCTGCAGGCCGTGGCGGGGCTGGCCCGGCGCGACGGCTGGCACACCGTGCTGATCGTCAGCGATCCGTGGCACTCGTTGCGGGCTCGGACCATGGCCGAGGACAGTGGCTTGCAGGCGTGGACCTCACCGACGCGTATGGGGCCGGTCGTGCAGACCCGCGAGACCCAGGCCCGATACATCGTCCGGGAGACCGGGGCGTTGCTGTACTACCGGCTCACCCACTCCTCGATCGACACCGACACCGGTGGACTGCGATGAGCGGCTTCGAGTCCGGTGCGGGGCCGGTTCCCGGCGGATACACCGGCCACGACTGTGCGCGGCTGCTCCCGGAGCCGCCCAAGGCCGCCGACCGCGGGCGCCCGCAGCGTCGCACCCCGTTCGCCCGCGACCGCGCGCGGGTCCTGCACTCCGCGGCGCTGCGCAGGCTCGCGGGCAAGACCCAGGTGGTCGGTCCCGGGGAGGGCGCGGAGGTCACCGGCGTCCCGCGGACCCGGCTGACGCATTCGCTCGAGGTCGCCCAGATCGGCCGGGGGATCGCCGAGGAGCTCGGCGCGGACCCGGACGTCGTCGATACCGCGGGACTGGCCCACGACATCGGTCATCCGCCCTTCGGGCACAACGGGGAGCGGGCGCTCGACGAGGTCGCGACCGGGTGCGGCGGCTTCGAGGGGAACGCCCAGACGTTGCGGATCCTCACCCGGCTCGAACCGAAGGTCGGGTACGGGCAGACAGCGGGCGGGCTGAACCTGACCCGCGCGACGCTGGACGCGGCCTGCAAGTATCCGTGGGGCGCCGACGAGGCGCCGCCGACGCGGCCGGGCGACCCGGCGCTGTGGTCGGTTCAGCGCAAGTTCGGGGTGTACGACGCCGACCGCGCGGTCTTCGACTGGATGCGGGAGGGTGCACCGCCCAGGCGCCGCTGTCTCGAGGCGCAGATCATGGACTGGTCGGACGACGTCGCCTACTCGGTCCACGACGTCGAGGACGGGATCCTGGCCGGTCGAATCGACCTGGCCGCCCTGGGCTCGCCGGACGAGCGGTCCGCGCTGGCCGAGCTGGCCGCCCCCCACTTCGGGGCCGACCCGGCCGCATTGGAGCAGGCCGCGGCGGACCTGCTGGCGTTGCCCGCGGTGGCCGCGGTGTGCGGGTTCCATCCGCCCACCGCCCCGGGGCGGGCGCATGTCGCGCTGAAGACGCTGACCAGCGAGTTGGTCGGCCGGTTCGTCCGGGCGGCAACCGAGGCCACGCTCGACGCGTACGCGGACGGCCGGGGCCCGCTGCTGCGCTACGCCGCGAACCTGGTCGTGCCGTCCGCGGCGGCGGCGGAGGTCACGCTGCTCAAGGCGGTCGCCCTGCGGTACGTGATGAGCGACCCGGTCCGGCTGGCGATGCAGGCGCGCCAGCGCGAGCTGCTGGCCGAGCTGGCGGCGGCGCTGCTGGCCGGCGCTCCGGATGCGCTCGACCCGGTGCGCGCCGAGGACTGGGCCGCGGCCCCCGACGACGCCGCGCAGCTGCGGGTGGTCGTCGACCAGGTCGCGATGCTCACCGACCAGCAGGCCATCGCCTGGCACGGCCGCCTCACGGCCGCTCCACTCGCCGGCCGGGCCGCGGCGGTGCGATTCCGCCGCTGAGGTTCGCGATCAGGCGACGGGGCGGATCGTGGCGTCGGTGGGCAGCGGCTCGCCGGGGCAGTGTTCCAGAACGCCCGCGATGGCGTCGCGTTCGGCCTCGGTGACCCACAGCTGGTACTTGGCCTTGACCGCGACCTGACGCGCGACGTACGCGCAGCGGTAGCGGTTGTTCGGTGGCAGCCAGCTGGCGGCGTCGGAGTCGCTCTTCTGCTGGTTGAGGCGGCCGCTGACGGCGAGCAGGTTCAACGGGTCGTTCGCGAGGTCCCTGCGTTGCTGCGCGGTGAGCTGCTGGGCGCCCTTCTGCCACGCGTCCGACAGCGCGACGACATGGTCGATCTGCACGGCGGCGCTGGTGTCCTTGCCGCGGTGGAACAGGATGTCCTCGCCGCTGTAGGGATCGGCGAGCAGGCCGGCCAGCACGATGCACGGCCGGGGAGCGGGCTTGAGCTCGGCGCCCGACAGGTCACGCCGGAGGATGTCGTTGCGGGTGTCGCACCCGTTGTTGTCGACGTCGGCCCAGGCGGGACCGAACTGCTCGCGGTCGTACCCGGTCTTCGGCGCTCGCCCCTTGACCGCAAGGGTGTCCAGGGCCGTGGCGGCTTCCCCGGTCGGCGCGGGCGCGCCGACGTCCAGCAGCTCGAGCGCCGCGCACCCGGAGCTGAGCGCACCGGCCGTCAGGATTGCCAGCGCCACCCGCCACGTCCGCCGAAACCGGGTACCACCTGTCGCACGCATCCGGCGATCCTCGTCGGCCCCGGCCCGCGGACGCGGCAACGACACATGTGATCCGCGTCCTGCGGTACAACGGAGGCGCGACGAGGGGAGGGGCGAGCCGGGATGCGGGCACGGACCTACCACGACAGCGACGCCGACCTCGGTGTTCTCACCGGCCGCACGGTGGCCGTCATCGGCTACGGCAACCAGGGCTGTGCGCAGGCGCAGAACCTGCGCGATTCCGGGGGGCGCGTCGTCATCGGCAACCGCGATGACGACTGTCGCGACCGTGCGGTACGCGACGGGTTCGAGGTCCTCGGCATCGACGAGGCCGCCCGCGTGGGTCAGATCGTGCTGCTGCTGATCCCCGACGAGGTCCAGCCCGGCGTCGTCGCCGGACACGTCGCGCCCGGGCTGCGCGCCGGCGACACCGTCGTCGTCGCCTCCGGTTACAACCTGGCGTTCGGCCTGCTGGACCTGCCCGGCGACATCGACGTGGTGATGGTGGCGCCGCGGATGATCGGCGCCGCGGTCCGCGATCGCTACCGGCGCGGGGTGGGCTACCCGTGCCTGGTCTCGGTGGAACGCGACGCGACCGGGACGGCGTTGCACACCGCGCTGGCCATCGCCCGCGCGATCGGCGCCACGGCGGGTGGCGCGGTGGCCTCCAGCGCCCGGGAGGAGGCGGCGCTGGACCTGTTCACCGAGCAGGCGATCTGGCCCACCGTGTTCGCCGTCCTGCAGGCGTCCTACGAGGTCCTGGCCGCCGCCGGATTCAGCGACGACGCGATCCTCGACGAGATGTACCTGTCCGGCGAGCCCGCCGAGGTCTTTGCGCGAATCGCCGAGATGGGGTTGCTCGACCAGCTCCGGGTGCATTCGCGCACCAGCCAGTACGGGCAGCTGCTGCACCTGGAGCGCTCGGCCGAGCTGGTCGGGACGCTGCGCGAGCGGTTCACCGAGATCCTGCGCGGTGAGATCCTCTCCGGCCGGTTCGCCGCCCAATGGTCGGCCGTCGGCGCCGACGCCGAGTCCCGGATCCGGGCGCTGCTCGACCGGGCGGGCACCCACCCCCTGATCGCCGCGGAACGCACGATCAGCGCCGCGCCGGGATCGACGGGGGAGCGGGTCACGCCGTGCCGGCCGGTGAAGGACCGCGCCTAGACTCATCGATCGTGGCAGGGCGGATCCGGGACAGCGACATCGCGGAGGTCCGCGACCGCACCCGGATCGACGAGGTGGTCGGCGAGTACGTCGCGCTGCGGCGCGCCGGGGCCGGGTCGATGAAGGGGCTCTGCCCGTTCCACGATGAGAAGACCCCGTCGTTCAACGTGCGCCCGACTCATGGCACCTTCCATTGCTTCGGCTGCGGCGAGGGCGGAAGCGTCATCGACTTCGTCATGAAGATCGAGAGCATCGGGTTCGTCGAGGCGGTCGAGCGACTCGCCGACCGGATCGGCTACCGCCTCACCTACACCGGCGGCGGTTCGAGCGTGCAGCGCGACCGCGGTACCCGCTCGCGACTGCTCGAGGCCAACCGGCGCGCCGCGGAGTTCTACGCCGCCCGGCTGCGCACCCCGGAGGGCGCGCCCGCACTGCAGTTCCTCACCAGCCGCGGCTTCGATGCGGCCGCCGCGCAGCGGTTCGGCTGCGGGTTCGCTCCGGCCGGCTGGGACACGCTCACCAAGCACCTGCTCGGCGCCGGGTTCTCCCTCGACGAGCTGATGAAGGCGGGTCTGTCGAAGGAGGGTCGGCGCGGCCCGATCGACCGGTTCCACCGCAGGCTGCTGTGGCCCATCCGGGACCTCGGCGGGGATGTCGTCGGCTTCGGCGCGCGCCGGCTGTTCGACGACGACCAGATCGAGGCCAAGTACCTCAACACGATCGAGACCCCGGTCTACCGCAAGACCCACGCGCTGTTCGGGCTGGACCTGGCCAAGCGGGCGATCGCCAAGCACCGGCAGGTGATCGTCGTCGAGGGCTACACCGACGTGATGGCGATGCATCTGGCCGGGGTGCCGACGGCGGTCGCGTCCTGTGGCACGGCGTTCGGTCCGGAACACATCAGCGTGATCCGTCGTCTGATCGGGGACGACTCGTTCGATCTCGGCGAGGTCATCTACACCTTCGACGGCGACGCCGCCGGGCAGGCGGCCGCGCTCAAGGCGTTCGAGGGCGACCAGTCCTTTGCCGCTCAGACGTTCGTGTCCGTCGCGCCCGACGGGCTGGACCCCTGCGAGCTGCGGCAGCGCCACGGGGACACCGCCGTGCGCGACCTCGTGGCCCGGCGCGAGCCGCTGTTCGAGTTCGCGATCCGCTCGATGCTGCGCGACTACGACCTGGACACCGCGGAGGGCCGGGTCGCCGCCCTGCAGCGCACCGTCCCGCTGGTCGCCCGGATCCGCCGCGAGGAGCTGCGCGACGAGTACGCCCGCAGGCTCGCGGGCTGGACCAGCTGGGACGACATCGCGATGGTCGTGCGGCGGGTGCGCGAACACGCCGGGGGACGGGGCGGACGGGGTCGCCGGGAGCCTGCGACGGCGCCGCGGAAGGGCGACCCGCGGTTGCATCTACAGCGGGAGGCGCTCAAGGCCGCCCTGCAGGTTCCCGCGATCGCCGGGCCCCCCTACGACGAGCTCCCCGAGCAGGCCTTCAGCCACCCCTCGTTCGCGGGGGTGCACCGCGGGATCCAGGCTGCGGGCGGAGTCTGCGGCGGGCTGGTCGGGCCTGCCTGGGTGGAGGCCGTCGTCGCCGCGTGCGCGGCGGATGTCCGCGGGCTGGTCAGTGAGCTGGCCGTCGAGCCGCTGGACCTTCCGCGCAGAAGCGCCGCGCGCGGCGAGACCGACCAGGCCCGCTATGTCGGCAGCGTGGTCGCCGGGGTGCGGCTGGCGCTGGTCGAGGCGCAGGTCGCCGAGCTCAAGGCACGGTTGCAACGCACCAATCCGGTGGACGACGAGGACGCATACCATCAGCTCTTCGGTGACCTCGTACCGCTGGAGCAGTATCGGATCGCGTTGCGGGACAAGGCGATGGGGGCGATCTAGATGGGCTTGCTCAAACGGGTCGCCGCGAAGCTGACCGGCTCTGACGAGCTGCCGGCCGGTTTCGGCGGCAGGCTGGAGGCGCAGGAGCGGGTGCTGGCCATCGCGGCGGTCGCCGGCGGCGGCCACGTCGTCGCCACCTCGTACGGGGTGTGGCTGCCGGGTGATGCTCCGCGCCGGGTCGGTTGGCATCTGATCAGCAAGGCGGTGTGGCGGGACGGGGCGATCGTGCTCGTCGAGGCCAGCGAGGCCGGGGACATGGGTGGGGCAGTGCTCCTGGTCGACCTGCCGCCGCGCCGGCTACGGCTCGCCGAGCCGGGGAGGGTCCCGCAGATCGTGCAGGAACGGGTCACCGGATCCATCCGGTTCCGCCACCATCGCGACCTTCCGGGCGGGGGTGCGTGGTTCCTGCAGCGCAAGGTCCCGGGCCAGGACGGAACGGTCCTGCAGGTCCGTGCCGACCCGGGCACCGATCCCGCTCTCGTCCGCCGGCTCGCCGCCGATGTGGCTCGCCAACTCCCCCTGTGAGTGCGTAACAGTGTTAGAACACTGTTACGCACTCACAGGGCTCGCTGACCAGCGATGATGGGTACGAGTTGGGACCCGGAGCTGTACCTGCGGTTCGATGATCATCGCGCCCGGCCGTTCTTCGATCTTCTCGCCCGGATCGGGGCGACGGCGCCGCGCCGGGTCGTCGATCTCGGCTGCGGTCCCGGGCAGCTCACCACGGTGCTCTCCCGGCGCTGGCCGGCGGCGACGGTCGAGGCGCTGGATTCGTCTCCGGAGATGGTCGAGGCGGCCCGCGGCCGGGGGGTGGCGGCCGAGCTGGGCGACGTCAGGCAGTGGCTCCCCGCCGCGGACACGGACGTCGTGGTCACCAACGCCGTGCTGCAGTGGGTGCCCGGGCACACGGCGTTGCTGCACAGGTGGCTCACGGCGCTACCCGCGGGCGCCTGGTTCGGGATGCAGGTCCCGGGTAACCACCGGTCACCCTCGCACACGCTGGCCCGCGAGCTGACCGAGGAACCTCGCTGGCGCGGGGCTGTGGCGCTCGGCGAGGAGGATCCCGTCGCCGAGCCGGTCGAGTACGCGCAGCTGTTCGCCGGGGCGGGTGCCGAGGTCGACGTGTGGGAGACGACCTACACCCATCGGCTCACCGGTGCGGACCCCGTGCTGGCATGGATCTGCGCAACCGTGCTGCGTCCCGTCCGCGACGCGCTCGACGACGCCGGGTGGGCAGCGTTTCGCGCCGAGTTGGCACCCCGCCTACGGACGGCCTACCCGATGCAGGCGGACGGGACGACCTGGTTCCCGTTCCGTCGGATATTCGCCGTCGCGCGCCGGGGCTGAACGGAGCCGAGCGGGATCAGTGACGGCGACCGTTGGTGGTGCTGCCAGCGGCGTGCCTGCTGCCGTTCATGACCTCCTCGACCCGGGCCCGCACGACACCCGCGGCGCCCTGGACCGCGGGATGGTCGACGAGCCGCTGGTAGGTCCGCATCAGCTGCTCGTAGCGTTCATGACCGGCGCGTGCCCCCAATACGTAGCCGACGGCTGCGCCCAACAGAAACTTCATCATGTCGCCTCCGCAGATGTCGTGGTCGGCCCATCCTGCCCCAGCCGCGCACGTGGCACGCGGCGGGGACAGGCGGGGGGTCTGCGAGGCGGGCGATCGGGGTGCGCTAAGGTTCCTTCTGCCAGCGAGCGGTACCCCCGCCCGCAACGAACGGTCCTCCGTAGCTCAATTGGCAGAGCATGCGACTGTTAATCGCAGGGTTACTGGTTCGAGTCCAGTCGGAGGAGCTTCCCCCCAGGCCAGCGGCCTAGCAAGTGATCTTCAGCGAAGCCCGAGTCACACTTACGTCACACAAACCCCGAACGACGCCTCCAGCGCCAACGCCGCCGCCTCCCCGACCGCCCGCCGCCCGATGTAGTGCTCCAGCGTCCGCAGGTTCGCGTGGCCGAGCTGGTCGGCGATCTCCCGCCCCGTCAGCCCCGAATCGTGCAGCACGCTGGCGACGGTCTTGCGGAACACGTGGCTGGTCACCCATCCGAACCCGCCCCGGGCCCGCGCCTGCCGCAACGACCGGGACGTGTTCGACGGATCCCGCCAGCCACCGTCCCGGTTCGGGAACACCGGCCCGCTGCCGCGGCCGCGGTTCCGCCGGGCGGCGAGCACGTCGACCGCCCAGCCCGGAAGGTGCAGGGTGCGCCGGCCCGCCGCCGTCTTCGTCGCCGTGCGCACCAGCCCGCCACCGCGTTCCAGCCGCACCACCGTCCAGTCAACCGCCACCGTCTTGTCGTCGAAGTTGATCGCCGCCCAGTCCAACGCCAGCACCTCACCAATCCGGCACCCGGTGGCGAGCATGATTCGGGTCAGATCGGGCAGGTCGTGGCGGACCGCGATCTCGTCGGCGTCCATCGCGGCCAGCCAGCGTTCCCGCTCGACGTCGGTGAGCGCCCGCGCCGGCTTCTTCGCGTCCCCCTTGATCCGGCCGACATCACGCATCGGGTTGGTGGGGATGAGCCCGTGCCGGACCGCGTAGCCGAGGATCCCGTTGAGCACGGTGCGGACGGTTTTGGTGAGGGCCACGCCGTGGTGGGCGCGTATCAGCTGCAGGAACCCGTCGAGGCGGGTCACGGTGGCTTCCCGGGCCCGCAGCTCACCCAGCGCGGGCGTGACGTGGCGTCTCACCACGCCGCGGTAGACCCGCGCCGTGTTGGGGGCCCGGTCCCCGGCGGCGACCTGCGCGTCGATATCGGCCATCCACCGGGCGGCAACCTCGCGGAGCGGTGAGTCCCCCGACAGGTCGGACCCACCGAACCCGGGGCGGGTGTCGAGGGCGTGCTGCAGGCTGGTGAGCGCGTCCTGCTTTGAGGTTCCGACGCGTTTGACCTGTCGCCTGCGACCGTCGGCGTCGCGGACCCAGGTGACGGCCAGCCACTTCTTGCCGATCTTGCGGGCGTGGATGGTGCCGTGCATTCCGACCGGCATCCTTGGGCGGCCCATCACATCACCTGCGGGGCTTCGGGTGCGGCGTCCTCGGTTTCCTCGGCGCGCTGAGTGGGCACGAAGACCTCCTGGGCGAGTTCGGTGCCTCGTTGGGTGAGGAGGAGCTCGAGCAGGTCGAGTGCTTCGTCGACGGCGCGGGCGCGGCTGCGGGCATCGAGGGTGCGAGATACCCAGATGAGCGGTGGCACGGCCGTGTCCTCGATCACGTAGTGGTCGCCGTCGCAGTGCGGAGCAAACAGGATCTTGGCGGGAGGGGTACGGCGACCGTCCGCAGCCCTCCGAGCCAAGACCTCATAGGCCAGAATCGTCACACTTGGTGAATCTTTCGCAACCGTCGGTTGGTTAGCGGGTTACGCCAAGCCGTAACCGATACGAAGCGTGGACCAATTCGGATCGTCCGCCCGGGTTAGCCGCTGCGATGCTCACCCGATCCAGTGTCGGGCCTGAGGCGGCCCCGAGTGTGCGGCCGGGTCGGGTCGCCCTCCTTCGGGGGCAGCCGTTCGGTGAGCGTGATCGAGGGTGTCGCCCCTTCGGTGTCGCCGCGGACCGCCCGACCGTAGAGGGTCATGAGGTGTGCGATGGTCTCGGCGAACGTCGCGTCTTTCAGTAGGACGCCGCGGGTGGTGGTGTTGTCGGGGGGCGGGGTGTCCATCTGGAGCACTTCCCGCAGTCGCCCCATGCGGTTTTTCGGGGTGGAGAGGTTCCGCTCCCAGTTGCTGATGGTGGTCTCGGAGACACCGATCTTCGCGGCCAGCTGGGGTTGGGTCATCTGGAGGCGTTCGCGGGCTCGTCTGATTTCCTCGCCGAGCGTCATGCCCGGCAGCGTAACCGCAACTTCCCGCAACTTCATATGTCGTGTGTGCAGCACCAAGCAACTCCCCGTGTCGGCCTCGTCCCGGTCATCGTCGCAGGCCGGGCAGCCGCCCGCCACACAAGCCGCGAGAACCTGCGGCTAACTGGCTAGACATGGTTGCGGGAAGTTGCTATAACTTGTGGCATGCAACGGCTCCGTGTTCCCCTCGACTCCATAGAGGTCGACGGGGCAACCCTCAAATCCCTCCGCATCGCGGCCGATCTCAGCCAAGAAGCCCTCGCCGAACGCGCCATGATCAGCGCCTACTGGTACCGGCAGATCGAAAAGAACGGGCAGCAGCCGTCCCTGCCGGTCGCCCAAGACCTCGCCGCCGCCCTCGGCTGCCGCCTGAGCGACTTCACCGTGCCCACTGAGGCGGCGGCGTGACCACCGACCCCGTCCTTAACCCCCGCGAGGTCGCCCGCGAGCTGGGCGTCCACTACGAGACCGTGCTGCGCTACATCCAAACCGGGCAGCTGGTCGGGGTGAAACGCGGCAGCCGCTACTTCGTGCGCCGCTCCGCCGTCGACGCGTTCCTCCGTCCCGAACCCGACGACCACGCCGCCTGAGCGGGCCCCGCCGCACCGCCGCCTGACCTCCCCCTTTTTTTCTCCCCCATCGGAAAGGTCCGTCCCGCCGTGACCGCACACCTGTGTCTCGATCTGCGCCCCCACCCCGCCCACCAGACGACCGGCCCGCGGCACCGCCTGCACGCCCGGCCCCGCCCCGTTCACGACAGCCTCGCCTGGCTGGTCGCCCTCGCCATCGCGATTACCCACTCGACGCCCCGCTGGGCGGCCCGCACGTTGATGTTCACCGCCGGTGTTCTGGCCGGGTCCAGCACGGTGGCGGTTGCTCTCCTGCTGGCCGTGGGGGTGCCGCGGTGAACGCCGCCGAGGTCCCCACCGGCCAGCTGGTGGCCGGGTTGCGCGCCCACGCCGCTGGTGATCTGACGGCGGTGGCTGCGGTGGAGCTGTTGATTGCGCACGGGCACTGGTTGGATCGGGCGCCGTTCCGGGAGCTCACCGAGTGGTGGCCCGGCGACGAGCATCCGGCGTTCGCCGCCCCGGACTGGGGGCGGCTCGACAATCTTGCCCACCACCCGCACGGCCAGCCGGCGAGGCTGGGCCCGGTCTTCGACACCGGATCCGAGCTCGGCGTGCTCAAGGTGGCGTGTTCGCTCGCCGCCGGCTGGCTCGGCGAGACGGTCACCTCGTGCGACCGCACCAATGTGCGGCTGCTCGCGGCCGCGGTGCTGGCCGCCGGGGGTGCCCGATGAGCGCGTTGATCGTGGCCCTCGCCGCCCTGACTGTCGCCGTGTGGTTGGTGGCGTGGACGTTCCCGGAGGGACCGTGAGCTACACCGAGTTTCTGCGGCGCAAAACCGCCGTCGCGCCCTCCCACGGCCGAGTTGTCGACCTGGGCGAGGTGCATCCGCTGCTGCACCCGTGGCAGGCCGAGATCGTGGCCTGGGCGGTGAGGACGGGCCGGGCCGCGATCTGGGCCGACACCGGGCTGGGCAAGACCATGATGCAGCTGGAGTGGGCGCGCCTGTCCGGGCAGACCTGCCTGATCGTGGCCCCGCTCGCGGTGTGTCACCAGACCGTCCGGGAAGCGCGAGACAAGCTGGGCCTGCAGGTGGCCTATGTGCGCGGCCAGGGCGAGGTGACCGGGCCCGGGTTGTGGATCACCAACCTGGAGATGGTGGAGCGGTTCGACCCGGCGGTGTTTGACGCGGTCGTGCTCGACGAGTCGTCGATCCTCAAGAGTTCCGACGGCAAGACCCGCAACCTGCTGATCCGGCACTTCGCCGACGTCCCGCGCCGTCTGGCGTGCACCGCTACCCCCGGCCCGAACGATGTGGAGGAACTCACCAACCACGCCGAGTTCCTCGCTGCCGCGACCCGCACCAGCATGCTGTCCGCGTACTTCGTGCACGACAACGACGGGTGGCGGTTGAAGGGCCACGCCCGCCGGCCGATGTTCCGGTGGATGGCGTCGTGGGCGCTCGCGATCCGCCGGCCGACGGATCTTGGCTATCCGGACGACGGCTACATCCTGCCCGGCCTGGAGATCGTCCCGGAGTTGGTGGGTGTCGAGCTCGACGTCGACGGGCAGCTGTTCGCCACCGACCTGGGTGGGGTGGGCGGCCGGGCGAGGGTGCGGCGGGAAACCCTGGACGCCCGCTGCGAGCGGGCCGCCGCCCTGGTCGCGGCCGAACCGGGCGAGCCGTGGCTGCTGTGGTGCGGGCTCAACGACGAGGCGGACCGGCTCGCCGAGCTGATTCCGGGCGCGGTGAACGTGCACGGGGCGATGTCAGCGGAGGACAAGGCGGCGGCGCTGCTCGGGTTCGCCGACGGCGAGATCAAGCATCTGATCAGCAAGCCAGCGATCGCCAGTTTCGGGTTGAACTACCAGCACTGCGCGCGGATGGCGTTCGTCGGGCTGTCGGACAGTTTCGAGTCCTACTACCAGTGCATCCGCCGCTGCTACCGGTATGGGCAGACCCGGCCCGTGCGGGTGCACATCGTGCTGTCGGAGTTGGAGCGGCAGATCGCCGCGAACGTGACCCGCAAGGAGCGGGACGCCGCGCAGGTGATGGCCGAGTTGGTCGCGGAGATGCGCCGCGCCCGCCACGAACTTCTGGAGGCATCGTGATCGACGACTACATCACCGATGAGGCGTCCGGGCAGGACTGGACGCTGATGCTGGGGGACTCGTGCGAGCGGCTCACTGAGATCGCCGATGGTTCGGTGCACCTGTCGGTGCATTCGCCGCCGTTCGCGAGCCTGTTCACCTACAGCCCCACCCCGCGGGATCTCGGTAACAGCTCCTCCCGCGAGGAGTTCTTCACCCACTACGGCTTCATCATCCGCGAGTTGCTGCGGGTGGCCATGCCCGGCCGGATCGCGTGCGTGCATGTCCAGCAGCTCACCACCACCAAAGCCTCTGACGGGGTGGTCGGGTTGACTGACTTCCGCGGGCAGGTGATCGCCGCCTACCAGGAGGCCGGATGGGTCTTCCACGGCGAGGTGACGGTCAACAAGGATCCGCAGGCGCAGGCGATCCGCACCAAGGCGCAGGCGCTGATGTTCGTGACGAAGAACCGGGATTCGTCGAAGACACGCCCGGCGCTGGCCGACTACCTGCTGATGTTCCGGGCCCCGGGGGGAGAACCCGATCCCGGTCAAGACCGATGTGTCGAACGACGAATGGATCGACTGGGCGCAGCCGGTGTGGCTGGACATCCAGGAGACCGACACGCTCAACGCCCGGGTGGCCCGCGACGACGCGGATGAGCGGCACATCTGCCCTCTCCAGCTGGGGTTCATCGAGCGTTGTGTGCGGTTGTGGTCGAACCCGGGGGAGACGGTGTTGTCGCCGTTCGCCGGGATCGGCTCGGAGGTGTATGTGGCGCGCAAGTTGGGTCGCCGCGGGGTCGGGATCGAGTTGAAGCCGAGTTATTGGCGGACCTCGGTGGACAACTTGCGCCGCCTCGACGACGAGATGTCACTGCCTGTTTTGTTCGACACTTTGGAGTCCGCGTGACCGGTCTGATTGTGTCTGCTGCTGATCTGCATGAGGCGGCGGGGTGGGCGGCACGCGCTGTCGCCACCCGCCCGCACGTGCCCGTCCTCGGGGGTCTGCTGATCGAGGTCGCCGACGACAAGCTGACGGTGTCGGGCTACGACTACGAGACCTGCCTGTCGGCCACCATCTCGGCGACGGTGACGACGCCCGGCCGGCTGCTGGTGTCGGCCCGGCTGCTGTCGGATGTGGCCGCCAAGCTGGGCAAGCAGTCCAACGTCGAGATCACGGCGGACGGTGCCCGGTTGACGGTGCGGGAGGGCCGGTCGGAGTGGCGGTTGCCGCTGCTGCCGGTGGAGGACTACCCGCAGCTCCCGGGCCTGGGCGAGTCGGTCGGGACGGTGGACGCCGGCGTGTTGCGGGCGGCGGTGGCGGCGGTGGTGCCGGCCGCGGGCAGGGACGACAGCCTGCCGATGTTGACCGGGGTCCGCGTCGAATCCGACGGCGACCGGATCGCCCTGGCGGCGACCGACCGGTTCCGGCTGGCCACCACCACCATCGGATGGTCCCCGGCCGGTGAGGCCAGTCTGGAGCTGTTGGTGACACCGCGGCTGCTCGACGCCGCGGTCAAGGCCACCCCCAGCGGGCCGCTGGCCGTGCACCACGACGGCGGCAACCTCGGGTTCGCCACCGAGTCGCACCGGCTTGTCGGCCGGTTGTTGGATGTGGAGTTTCCCCGCTGGCGGCAGCTGTTGCCCACCGACCTGTCCCGCTACGCGGTGGTCGACACGGCCGGGTTGGCGGAGGCGGCCGCGAAGGTGGCGGTCGTCACGGACCGGGTGGCGCAGGTGCGGCTCGCCGTGGACACCGACCGGATCGTCGTGTCCGCCGGCGGGGACGACACCGGCTCGGCGCAGGCCGACACCCTGGTGCACGAGCTGGTCGGTGACCCGATCATCGTCGGGGTCAACCCGGCCTATCTCGCGGATGCGCTCAAGGCGTGCGGGGCGGAGCGGGTGCGGGTCTGTTTCGGGGCCAACCCGAACCGGCCGATGCTGCTGCTCCCCGACAGCGACGACAGCGCGCACCGGCATCTCCTTATGCCTGTCCGGTTGGCCGAGCAGGGCAGGGCCGCCGCGTGAGCCGCCGCAAGCCGACCCCACCCAACCCCGGCGGGCTGTGCCTGTGTGGGTGCGGGCAGACCACCTCGATCGCCACCAAAACCGATCGGCATCAACGCCGGGTGCGCGGCGAGCACGTCCGGTTTGTGGTCGGGCATCACCCGCGGGGCCTGTGCGGCCCGCCCGCCGACGTGCCCGCGGACGCGTGGCGGTGCGCCAACCCCGGCTGCCGGTGGCCGCTGCGGGCCTGCACCGCGCCACCGCGGCGAGGGTTTCGGGCACACCAGGCCCGCAACCTGTGCGCCCGCTGCCACATCAGGGCCCGGCGGGACGGCTGGCTAGACCGGTTCCCGCGGCTGGTGCGCCGCCGCGACGAGGTCCTCAACGCCCTGGAAGACCTGCGCGGCATCGGGTACAGCGACGCCCAGGTCGCCGCCCATTTGGGGATCAGCGCGGATGCGCTGCGGCTGCACCTGACCCGCGCCGCCCGCGACGGCGACCCCCGCGTGACCGGGCTGGTGGCGGCGTGACCCCGGCCAAGACGTGTTGGCGGGCGGTGGAGCTGCTGGACCGGCACGACCAGCAGCGGCCACATTCGGTGGCTGGCCCGCTGCGGGGGCTGCTGACCACTGTTGCCCGCATGTGCGACACCCGGCCCGGTGAGCCGCCGGCCGGGTTGGCCGCCTATGTGCTGGACCTGGCTGAGGTGATCGTGCGGCTCGCCGATCACCCCACCCTCGACCGTGAGGAGACCCCCGAATGCCTGACCTGACCGCCTACACGATCACCCCCGAAATGCTGGCCACCCCGCTCGCGTCCGGCAGCCACGACACCCGCGGCGACGGGGTGTGTCTGATGGAGTGGCTGGCGTGGGTGGCTGGGGAGGAGCACACCGACCACCCGCAATGTGTGTCCCCGGTGCTCGGTGTGTTTGGGCGCGGCCTCAATGATGTGCTGCCGCGTGCTGCGCGTCAGCGGCTCAAGACGGTGGGGCTGGCCGCGCTGGGCACTGCTGGTGACGGCCTGGACGAGACCCGCTCCTATATGGCGCTGGATTGGCTGGTCCGCACGTGGCTGCCCGCGTGGCTGGATCTGGTGCCGTCCTGCCGTGAGGCGGCGGTGAGGGTGCGCGACCTAGGGCGGATTGTGGATGTGGTGTCGGCGGATCGCGCCGGGCTGGTGGTGCGGGAGGCGCGCGAGCAGGCGACCGCCGCGTGGGACGCCGCTCGGGCCGCCGCGTGGGCCGCCGCTCGGGACGCCGATCGGGACGCCGCGTGGGACGCCGCGTGGGCCGCCGCTCGGGACGCCGCGTGGGCCGTCGCGTGGGCCGCCGATCGGGACGCCGCGTGGGCCGCCGCGTGGGCCGTCGCGTGGGCCGCCGATCGGGACGCCGCGTGGGCCGTCGCTCGGGCCCCCCTCGCGCCGACCGTCACCGCGCTCCAGCAGTCCGCGATCGACCTGTACGCCCGGATGATCCGCCCCGACCGTGAGGAGACCCCAGATGCCTGAGACCTGTGGCCGTGACCTGGTGGGGACGGTGCGTGTCCACCCCGACGACGACCCGACAGGCCTCGACGCGCGTCGGATCATCCGGCTGGACTGGATCGACGGGTGGACGTGGATCACGGGCCGCCCCGACCACTCCGGCCTGTATCTGCGGGATGCGGAGGTGCAGGCATGGCGGGTGCAGTCGCTGCCCGCGCTGGCCCGCATCCTCGGCCACCCCGACCCGGCCGACCCGGGCACGGATGAGCTGCTGATCGTCACCCACCCCGCCCGCCGGGGCGGACGCCCCACGATCGGGCACACCCGGCTGGATGTGGCCACCATCTGGGAGTGGCTGGCGGCCGGGGAGACCGTCGAGCAGATCTGTGCCGCCTACCCGCACGTCACGGCCGGGCAGGTGCGGGTGGTGGAGGCGCTACGAGCCGACCTCACCGACCACGACACCGACGACGACACCGACGAGGAGACCCGATGATGCACGACGGCGCTTTGACCGCGGACCAGCTCACCCACATCCAGGGGGTGCGGGACGACTGGATGCGGGTCGGTGTGTCCACCGAGCGGTGTGACCGCCCGGCGGCGGAGGCGGCGGTGCGCGCCGTCTACACGGCGGCGGGGCTGGTGGCGCCGACCTGGGTGGTGTGGGCGGACTCCCCGCTCGGTGGGGCGAGGGCGGTGCTCGACCAGCCCGGGGACCGACTCTGGGACGAGGTCGGGGGTCACCTCTGCCCGTGGCGGGACGCGTACTGGCTGGCCTACCACCAGGTCGCCCGGCCGATCGCTGGGCTGCCCCCCTCACCGCAGCTGGACGCGCTCGCCGCCGCGACCCGGGCGGTCGGCTGGTGGTGGCCGATGCGTGACGTGGCGGTACTGACCGACCGCCCCACCCAACTGCACCGGGACGAGCAGGGACGGCTACACCGGGAGGGCGGCCCGGCGGTCGCCTACGCGGACGGGTGGGCGCTGCACTACCGGCACGGCACCCCGCACCCCGCCCTCACCGCCGGGGAGACCTTGTGACGGCGGGCCGTGCCGAGACACGGCAGGCCGCGGCCGCGGTCCTGCGGGAGGCCACCACCCTCGCCGCAGCGGAACCCACCGCCTCGGCTGCGACCCGGGTCGCCTGGCAGCACCTCCACACCGACCGCGCCCTGATCGGCGCCGTGTTTCGGGCGTGGGCGGACGCCGAGCAGGTCGCCGACATCCACACCCTGGCGGGGGTGCTGCACCGTCGACACCGCCTGCCCGCCCAAGTCGCGGCCTCGCTCCGGCAGGCCTCCACCCTCCTGGAGGACACCCCCGATGAGTGACCCGACTCCCACCCCGGACCTGTCCGACGCTGAGGTGATGGTCCGCCACTGGGCCAAGACGTGGGCGGGGCCGCTGCTGGTCGCCGTGCTTGCCGAGTACGACCGGCGCGCCGACGAGATCGCGCGGCTCACCCGGCAAGCCAACTGCGGCGCCGGGCACGACCCCGAGCGGATCTGCTGCGCCCACGCCGCCGAGGTCGAACGGCTGCGCGGCGAGACTGCGCGAGCGTGGGAGGTCGCCGCCGGTGGACGCTGCCAGTGCGGCGAGGTCATCACCCTCACCGCAGACGGGCGACTCACCGACCACGACGCCTACGGGGAGCGGTGCGCGTGGTCCGGCACCCGGGACCACGAGCCGCCGAACCTACAGCGCACGGCGGAATTGGAGCGGCTGCGCCGCCGACTGTGGGCGGTGCTCGACCGGCACCCCGGCAGCGACCAAGACCTGGCCGACACGGTGCGGAACCTGCTCGCCGCCACCGCCCGGCTACGCACCCAACGGCAGGTCGCCCTCGACCTACACCGCGTCGCCCCGGCGGCACCGGAGCACGACCCGTACTGCGCAGTGTGCGGGCCGTACCAGCACGAGTGGCCGTGCCCCACCATCCAAGCCCTGGAGGCGACCGATGGCTGACCGGGCCCGCTGGGGCAAGGCCTGGGCGCGGCGGCGGAGGTGACCGGATATGACCAGCCTTGACGGGCAGACCCGGCTGGATGCCACCTACCGGCCCGCCCGCGACCAGTGCGGCGACCCCACCCAAGACCCGCCGATGGTCGTCAGGGTCCACCCCGACGACGACCCGAGAGACCCCGAGGCGCGTCGGGTGATCCGCATCACCGACCCGGGCCGGTGGGTGTGGCTGCAAGTCACCGGCACCGGCCGGTTCGTCACCTACCAGCACCGTGACGTGGCCGGGTGGCCGATCCAGCACCCCATCGTCTACGCCGCCACGTTCCGGCACGCCAGCAGGGGGAAGCGGTGAGCCCCACTGATCTGGCCGCCGCGGTGAAGGCCCGGCGCCACGAACTCGGGCTGGGAAAGGAACAGCTCAGAAAGCGTGGCGGCCCCAGCCACCAGACCGTGCGCAACATCGAGCGCGGTGTGGAGACGCGCCTCAACGAGCTGACGTACTCCAAGCTGGATCGCGCGCTCGGCTGGACGCCGGGCAGCGCGGCACGGCTACTCGACGATGGCGCCCCGCCCACCCTCGCAACAACCCCGGCCCCAGCCCCGGAGGCTGTGTCCCTGTCGGCCGAGGACGCCCGTGCGCTCGCCATCGGCCGCGCCGTCCTCGCCCTCGTCCACGCGCTCGACCACCGGCACGCCACCCCAGGGAGGGGAACCGATGACTGACCGCCGATGGCCGACCCGCGAGCAGTGGGCCGCCAACGCCGAGAAAGCCGTCCGCCACGCCTGCTACCCACACCAGCGGGTCCCCGAGGACCTCCACACGTGGGCCGACCAGGACGACCGTGACTTGCTGGCCCGCCGCGCGGTAGAGGCACGCCGCGCCTGCAACCGGATCGCGCGCACCCTCGCCGGCGACACCACCCGCGTGCAGCTGGCCGATATCGACCGCGAGATGACCGCCATCCAGATGCTCGTGCGCCTGTGGGATGGGGTGCTCGCCCAGCGGGAAACGGCCACCACCCAGGCTGTTGAGGACGCTGTCGCCCGCGAGGTCGCCCGCCGCCAAACCGACGAGGCATGGGAGCGCGAGCTACGCCGCCGGGCCGACATCGACAAGCCGTGGGTGATCACCGGGTCTGTCACATGACCGCGGACCTTACCCCCGCGGTGCTGGCCGAGGACGTGCACGCCATCGCCGACCGGCTCGACGCCCTCGGCGCGGCTGGGGCGTGCGCGGTGCTGCGGCAGGCTGCCGACCGGCTCGACGAGCTGGACGCCTACTCGGCGGCGCTACGCCAGATGGCGCGGCGGGTGTGGCAGACCCGCGCCCACACCAACGCCGCCCACGCCGCCTACCGCGACGAGGTGCTGCGCCGCTGGCAGGCCGAACGCGAGGCCCGCCGGCTCCGCGAGCAGACCCTCAGCCACGACAGGAGACCCGTGTGACCCGCGACGAGTTCAACCAGCTACTCGACGACCTGTTCGAGCAGGTGCGGAAGATCAACGACTCCAAAGGGTTGGAATACGCCACCCACGATGACGCGCTCGCCAACTTCCGGCGTCGGGGTGCCGAGCTCGGGCTGTCCCCGCTGCAAGTCTGGGGGATCTTCTACGGCAAACACCACGACGCGATCCTGTCCTACCTGCGCCGGGGCGGCACCCTGTCCGAGCCGATCGAGGGCCGCATCCACGACGCCATCCTCTACCTCGCCCTGCTGGCCGGGCTGGTCGCCGAGCAGGAGACGCAGCGTGCTGGCTGACCGTGACATCCGCGCCCTGCTCGACTCGGGCCGGCTGGTGATCGACCCGCTGAAACCGGACCGCATCCAACCCGCCAGCGTCGATCTCACCCTCGGGGACCAGTACCGCAGCTTCGATCGCAGCCTGTTCCGGCGGGTGCGCCTGTCCGCTATCCCCGACGACCTCACCGAACTGCACGACGGGTCGGACGGGATCGTGTTGGAGCCGGGCCGATTCCTGCTCGCCACCACCGCCGAAACCGTGACCCTGCCCGACGATGTGTGCGGCATCCTGCACGGCCGCTCCACCCTCGGCCGCCTCGGGTTGACCGTCCACGTCACCGCCGGCCTGATCGATCCCGGGTTCGCCGGCCACATCACGTTGGAGGTGGTCAACGTCGGCGACCTGCACCTCGAACTGTGGCCCGGGGATGTGATCGGGCAGCTCACCCTCCACCCCATGAGCTCACCCTGCCAGCGGCCCTACGGGTCGGCCGGGTTGGGGTCGCACTACCAACACCAGCGCGGCCCGACCCCACCAAGGTCAGGGGCCGGGTAGCCGCACGGCGCCACAGTCTGCCCCGCATCCCCGTAGCCCGGGTGCGGGGCAGACCCGTATAAAGGGGCAGGTCGCCACAGGCTGCCCCTGGACGAATTGCGGGAACTTGCGGTAACTTGTGGCCATGGCTGATTCCCGCACGCCCCACGCAGCCCACACACCCCACATCGCCGACACCTCCACCTGGTGCACCAGCTGCCACGAAATCAACCTCGACTGCTGGTGCGACGAGGGGGAGCTGCTGCCGTGGCCGCAGTACGCGACCCGCTTCGGGCTGCCCACCGACACCACATCCGAGGCCCTCGACGTCGAGGTCGACGAGCGACCAGACGAACCCGCCTACGTCACCGCCGCCCGCTACCGGGGCAAAGCGCTCGAGCATTGGAACAACGCCGACCTGCGGGTTCGGCTGCTCGCCCGCGCCGACCAACTGGACGGCCACCCCCAGGGGCAGCACCCCCGGCAGGTCACGTCGTGACCCGCCTCGCCGCCGTCCCCAACCTCGGCTGGCAGGAACACGCCGCCTGCCGCGACGCCAACCCGTCCGTGTTCTCCCCCGTCGACGACCGCGGCCGGGTCGATCTCGACCAGGCCCGACACGTCGCCCACACCTGGTGCGCCGGGTGCCCCGTCATCACCCAATGCCGCACCTCGGCGCTCGTCCTGGGCGCGCAAGAGATCGTGCAGGCCGGGGCGTGGTGGCCGCTGTCCACCTCCCGCAACCCCGAACCCGTCAACCTCCTTGACAACCTCGACGGGATGGACGCGGCATGAGCAGGCCGCTCACCCCGCGCGAGCTGGAGGTGCTGCACCTGGTCGCGGTCGGCTACAGCAACACCCGAATCGGGCGGCGCCTGCACCTGACCGAGAACACCATCAAAACGTATATGCGGCGCATCCTGGCCGCGCTCGGTGCCCGCGACCGGGCGCACGCCGTCACCCAAGGGTTCCGGCACGGGCTGCTGCGGGTCGCCCGCCTCGACGACGCCGACCACCTCGCGGCCGGTGTCCCGGTCCGCGCTCTGCACCCCATCGACCGCGACCTGCGGGGGTCGGCATGAGCCGCGAACCCGCCGACCAGCACCGCCCCGACTGTCGGGTGTGGACCCACCCCGGGCCCGTCGACCCCCCGGAGGCCGACTGCACCTGCCGAAGCCGCGACTGGACGGCCTGGCTGGCCGACTGGCACCGGCAGGTCGACACCCTCACCGACCGTTTCACCCGAGGAGGCCACACGGCATGAGCGGCTACTACGACCGGCAGGGCAACCCGATCACACTGGACGACTGGGTGGCCACCTTCCGCCACAACGACGGGCGGGTCGCGCTCGACACCGTCGGCGCCGTCACCGTCTCCACCGTCCACCTCGGCATCGACCACAGCTTCGGCTCCGGGCGCCCGCTGATCTTCGAAACGATGGTGCTCGGTGGCCCCCTCGACGAGGAACAGGCCCGCTACAGCAGCGAGGTCGAGGCGGTCGCAGGGCACCAGCAGGTGGTGGCCCGCGTCCACGCCGCGGAGACGGGCGCGTGAAACCCCACCCCCACCGCAGCCCGTAACCCAACCAACAAACAGCGGCCGCCCCGAAGGAAACGAGTCTTGACCGCAGACCTGTTCGACACCCCCGCCCCCGAGATCCGGCGCGACCGGTGGGGGCGGCCGCTCATCACCCCACCCGACGGCGGCAAACCCGTCGGCTACACCCGCGCATCCACCCTCGGCGGCGCGCTCGAAGACACCTACGGGCTCACCCGCTGGAAACAACGGATGACCGCCATCGGGGTCGCCTCCCGGCCCGACCTGCTGCTCGCCGTCAACGCCCACCGCGACAGCAAAGACAAGCTCAACAGCCTCGTCGACCAAGCCATGGATGCTGCCGAGGCCAGCGCCCGCGCCACCATCGGCACTGGCATGCACGCCTTCGCCGAACGCATCGACCGCGGTGAAGACCCCGGGTTCATTCCCCCCGAGTTCGCCGCCGACCTCGACGCCTACCGGCGGCTCACCGAGCCGCTGTTCGAGCACGTCGCCATCGAACAGTTCTGTGTCTGCGACGAACTGCAAGTCGCCGGCACCCCTGACCGGGTGTCCCGGCTGCGGCAGCCGCTCACCGCCCCCGACCGGACCCACATTCCCGCGGGGGCTGTCGTCGTCACCGACGAGAAAACGTCCGGGTCGATGGACTTCGGCGGCATCAAATTCTCGGTACAGCTCGCCGTGTACGCCCACGGCCAGGCCTACCACCCCGGCACTGGGCAGCGCACCCCGTGGCCAGGACCGGTGCGCACCGACTGGGGGTTGATCGTGTGGTGCCCGGCCGGGGAAGGCCGCGCCGAACTGTTCTGGGTGAACATCGCCGCCGGGTGGGAACTCGCCCAACTGTCGGTGCATGTGCGGGAGCAGCGGGCCCGCAAAGACCTCCTCGTCGCCACCCAACCCGACAGCGTCAGCGACAACACCACCGTCGACCCGGCGACACGCGACTACACCGCAGAAGCCCGCGCCGCCGACACGGTGGACGCACTCAACCAGGTGTGGTTCGCCGCCGACGCCGCCGGCCACGGCACCCCCGACCTGATCGAGGTGTGCCGCGCTCGGAAGGCGCAGCTACTTGAAGGGAAGACCGCGTGAACGACATCGTTCCGTTCCACTACGGAGCGCACGAGGTGCGCACCGTCGAGATCGACGGCGAGCCGTGGTTCGTCGCCGCAGACGTGTGCACCATCCTCGACATCGGCCGAGTCCACGACGCTGTCCGTGGACTCGACGACGACGAGAAGGGTGCGGACACTATCCGCACCCCTGGCGGTGACCAGCAAGTCACCATCGTCAACGAGCCTGGCCTGTACTCGCTGATCCTCCGCTCCCGGAAACCGGAGGCGAAGGCGTTCAAGCGGTGGATCACCCACGAGGTGCTCCCAGCGATCCGCCGCACCGGCTCCTACTCGGTCGCCCCCACATCGCAGCTCGACATCCTGCGTGCCGCGATCGACCAGATCGAAGCCGCGCAGCTCGCGGCGCAGCGGGCCGAACTCGTCGCCGAGCACGCCGCGGAGACCGTGCGCGAGGTCGGGCACCGTGTCGACGCGCTCGAAGGAAACCACGGCTGGTACAGCGCCCTCGCCTACGCCCGACGACGCAACTGGGCCACCAGCGTCGACTTCCTCAACCCGCTCGGTCGGCGCGCCGGACAGATCGGTCGGGCCGCGGGCCTACGGGCCGCGAAGGTCCCGCACCCCATCTACGGGGAAGCCAACGCCTGGCCCGAATGGGTGTGGGACCAGGCCTACCAGGACGGGGCAGGCGGTGCGGCATGACCGCGCTCGTCGTCGTACTGGCCGATCTTGTCCCGCGCGACTCGTCGGCGGGTGAGCTGCTGGCCTGGATCGAGCGGGAGAGGTGAACAGCGTGAGCGCCGACCCGTTCGACCCGCCGACACCTGTGGGCACCGGCGGTCTGCTCCACCCTCTGCGGGAGGCGTGCGGGTGTGGGCACCTCATGGGGACGCTCACGCGCCGGAGCGGTCAGGACGAGTCGACCTGCCCCAACTGCGGTGAACCCACCCTCACCTTCCGCGACGACCTCACCCCCACCCCGATCGTGCTCGACGGCCACAACCTGCCGATCACCGCCGACCTCGACGCGCTCGTCGCCGAACACCGGGTATGGCGCTACCTCGGTCCCCGCATCGGCTGGGACCCCCTGATCCGGGCCGCCCGCGACTGGCGGCCCCTCCGCGTCACCCACCGGTGCGCGGACCACCCCGAGAACAAGCACAAGAAGGAGCACAAGAATGTCTGACGACCTGTTCGACGGGCCCGGCAGCTCGAGCGGCATCTCCTGGGAGGAGATCAACGGCCGGCTGCTGCTGATCACCCCCCACTCCGTCGAGACCGGGATCAAAACCTCCTACGGCGACACCGACGCCGTCCGCGCCGACGTGGTCGTGCTCGACGGACCCGACGCCCCCGACGAGTACGCCGACACCCTCATCTTCCCGCGGGTGCTACAAGGCCAGGTCCGTAAGAACGCCGGCACCGGCCGCATGAATTTGGGCCGGCTGGGGCAGGGCAACAAGAAGCCAGGCCAATCTCCCCCGTGGATGTTGGGGGACCCCACCGACGCCGACAAGGCCATCGCCCGCAACTACCTCGCCCAGAACTCGCAGCCGCCGTTCTGAGCGGTGTCGACCCCGCCACCAGCCCCCGACTGGTGGCGGGGCAGAGACCACTCAGAACACGCGCTCCCCCCGCGGCGACCACAACAAGGAGGGCAGGCCGTTGCGTATCTACTCGACATGCACCGTCTGCGACCAGCAGTTGATGCTGGCCGAGCTCGGCCAAACCCAACACCCCAACTGCCAGACCAGTTCGCCGACCGGAGACCCGCTCGCCGACGCTTTCCTAGCCGCCGTCGAGGCCGACGACCAGCACACCGCCGACCAACTGGCCGCGCAACTCGACGGTGTCGACCAGCGGCCGCCGCAGCTCGGCCGGGCCGCGGTCGCCTACGCCGAACTCGGCTGGCCGGTTTTTCCGCTGCAGCCCGGCGACAAGATCCCCTACCCGCGGTCCCGCGGATTCAAAGACGCCACCACCAACCTCGACGTGGTGCGTCGCTGGTGGACCAACGCCCCCCACTGCAACATCGGTGTCGCCACCGGTCACATGTTCGACGTCCTCGACGTCGACATCACCCGCAAAGACGGCACCCCCTCCGGTGCCCTGTGGGAATGGGTTGAGTTGCGCGACTCGGGGAAGCTGCCCGACATCCACGGCATCAGCATCACCCCCCGCGGGGGGCTGCACGTGCTGTTCCAACCCACCGGTGGCGGCAACCTGGCCGGGTTCCGCCCCGGCATGGACTACCGCGGCCGCGGCGGCTACATCGTCGCCCCACCCTCCCGGCGCGCCGACGGGCGCCGCTACCAGTGGTGGGTGCGGCCCTCCCCACACATCACCGCCCGCGGGCAGCGACCTGTCGAACACGGCCCCCACGCGGCATGAGCTCCGCCGAGAAAGAACACCCGTTCCTGACGGTGCTGTACGAGCGGGGCGCACTCCCACGCCCTGAACGTGCACACATCCGCGCCGTCCCCGACCTGCCGGTCGCCGCCACCAACGACCCACAGGCACGCAGGTACGCCCAAGCCGCGCTCGACAGCGAGTGCCGCGAGGTTGCGGCCGCCCCCGAAGGGGTTCGCAACCACACCCTCAACAAGGCGGCGTTCAGCATCGGGCAACTCGTCGCGGCTGGGCATCTCGACCCGGCCACCACCCTTGACCGGCTCGACGCCGCAGGACGCGCCTGCGGGCTACCCGCCGACGAGGTGCGGCGCACCATCGTCCACGCCGTCCGCGACGGCGGCCGCGAACCCCGCATCGTCCGACTCAACCCCGACTACGGTGCACCCGACGCCGCCACCCTCGACCCGTTCACGGCACCCGTCGGCGACAGCAACCAAGGGCGAGACGACGAGCCCGACGAGGACCCCAGCGGTGACGGAAACCCGAGCGGGGAACGTGATCCGTTTCGGCACCCGCAGGTCGCCACCGGCGAAGATTTCATCTTCGCCGTCCAAGCCGAGGAACCCGCGATCTGGGGGCGCGGCGCACAAGTGCTGTGGGCGCCCGGCGAAGCACTGATCTTCACCGGCCCGCCAGGGGTGGGGAAAACCACTATCACCCAACAGCTGGTGCTCGCCCGCGTCGGGCTCGTCGACACCTTCCTCGGGTTCCCCGTCCAACCCACCTCCAGCAAGGTGCTGTATCTGGCGATGGACCGGCCACGGCAGATTGCCCGGTCGATGCGGCGCATGGTCGACGACGGCGACCGGCAGCTGCTCGCCGCACGGCTCGTGGTGTGGAAGGGTCCGCTGCCCGCGGACGCGGCCGCCCGCCCCGACATCCTGCTGCAGGCGGCCCGCGCCTACGGAGCCGACACGATCATCGTCGACTCGGTGAAAGACGCCTCCGTCGGCCTGGTGGGCAGCGAACAGGCCGGCCTTTACAACCGGGCCCGCCAACGCGCCCTCGCCGAAGGTATTGAGATCGTCGAGATCGCCCACCAGCGCAAACACGGCGCCAACCAAGGGGCACCCAAAACGCTGCAGGACATGCACGGCGGGATGGAGCTGTCCGCTGGCGCCGGGTCGGTGTTCCTCGTGTGGGGACAAGCCGGGGATCTTGTGGTTGAGCTCAACCACCTGAAACAGCCCGCGGAGATGGTGGGTCCGCTGTTGCTGGTGCACGACCACGACGCGGGCCGTACCGAGGTGGAGAAGCGGGCCGACGCCGGGGACGTGATGCGGCTGGAGCCGTGGAAGATCTGGACGCCGGTTGATCTTGCTGCGGTGCTGTCGGAGTCGACCGGCAAACCGTCCCGCGGGGATGTGGAGCGGGTCCGTCGGAAGGTCGAAAAGCTCGCCACAGAGGGGCTGGTGGTGCGGGTTCCAGGTGAGGTCGGCCGTAACGGAAAACCTGAAGTGCGCTACAGGTGGGCGCAAACCGCGCCCGACACCACCTGGGGCGGATCATGACAAAACCGCAGGTCACAGCCCCGTGCAGGATTGGTCAACGCTCTGACCAGCACTTATGCGGCATTTGTGCTGGTCAGCGCTTTACACGCGATCCTGCACGGCCTGCACGGTCCTGCACGCGGTCCTGCACGTCCTGCACGCGATCTTCATTTGTGCAGGTCAGGGCGTCGGAATCCTGCACGCGTCCTGCACGTCCTGCACGGTCCTGCACGCGCGGCCCACCCTCTAAAGAGGGTGGGTGGGCCGCCGCTGCGCTGCATGCAGGACCAAGCCGACGATCATGAAAACGAGGAGACCCCGGTGAACATCTACCCATGCCAGCGGTGCGGCTGGCTCGCCCCCGACTGCACGTGCCGGGCCGCCACCAACCGCCGCGTCATCGCCGACGTCCACCAGCGGCACCGCGAAGCCCGCGAACGCGCCTGGCGATCCGGGTGGGCCGCCAGCCTCGCCGTGGCCCGACACCAGCAGGCCGCCTGATGGCCAGCCCCGACACCCGGTGGCTGCTTGACCTGTTCGTGCCCGGCAGGCCAGCACCTCAAGGCTCCAAGCGGCACGTCGGCAACGGCGTCCTCGTCGAATCCTCGAAACACGTCGCCCCGTGGCGCACCACCGTCGCCTGGCACGCCGCCCAAGCCCACACCGCCGCCCCGCTCGACGGGC
Organism: Pseudonocardia hispaniensis; assembly: GCF_042658695.1. Taxonomy (NCBI): domain Bacteria; kingdom Bacillati; phylum Actinomycetota; class Actinomycetes; order Pseudonocardiales; family Pseudonocardiaceae; genus Pseudonocardia; species Pseudonocardia hispaniensis. The sequence continues at coordinate 421,015 of NZ_JBHSQW010000044.1, forward strand.
CGCTCACCGTCCGCATCGAGTTCGTGATGCCCCGCCCCTCCGGCACCCCGAAACGCGCCACACCACCGGCCATCAAGCGCCCCGACATCGACAAGCTCACCCGCGCCGTCCTCGACGCCCTGTCCGGGGTGGTATGGCGCGACGACTCACAGGTGGTCGATCTCCACCCCACCAAGCGGATCGCCGAGATCGACGAGCAGCCCGGCGCCCGCGTCCGCGTCAAGGAGGCAGCGTGACCCGCATCTCCCGCGACATCGACCGCTCCGGCATCAGCCTCGGCTGTAGCCCGACCGTCGGACCCGACGAGGAAGCCGCCGCGGTCCGCACCGTGCTGAACCGCTACAACCGCGGCCAGCTGTCGGCCGCCGAGGCCAAGCAGGTGCTGCAGATGCTCGGACTGGTGGGCTCGTGACCGGGTGGCGGCGCGCCAGCCGATGCGACTTCGGCGAATGCGTCGAGGTCCAGGCCGTCGACGGCTGGGTGCTGGTGCGGGACTCGAAGCTGCCCGACCTGCCGCCGTTGGCGTTCCACCGGTGCGAGTGGGAAGCCTTCGTGGCCGGGGTGAAACGCGGCGAGTTCGACCCCGACACCCTGTCGCGGCCCTCAAACGCCACAGAAAGCCAGAAGACGCCGAAACCAGCCACAGACACCGGAGCGCACCTGTCGGGCGTTCCTGGGGCAAACCAGGCGGCAAAACGGGGGCTTCCCGCGTGACCACCCAGCCCGCCGAGCCCGACCTGGCCGGGATGCTCCCCACCGGCTGGCACACCACCACCTGCCACCGGTGCGGCCAACACATCGAACACACCAGCACCGACCCAGCCCTCGTCCGCGTCGGCGACGCCGTGCACCGGCTCGGCCACGAGGTCACCGTCCACGACCCCACCGACCCGCTCCCCGCACTCCCCACCGACGTCCACACGGTGCGGCTACTCGACCACCACGGCCAGCTCATCGAGGTGATGCCCGCCCACGTGTACGAGCAGATGCGCGGCCCCGCCAACGCCGCACGCAAGGCGCTACGGCAACAGCTCGGGGAGATCACATGAATGTGGGGTGGCCCGGACGATTCCCGCCGCAACCGGGCCACCCCACCGCCCACCACCAACCAGGTTGACGAGACCAACAGGGGGAGCAGCCCGCAACGTACACCACCCGGAAGGCGGACCCCGATGGACACACCCCACCGACCCGACTGGGCCTGCCTCCTCCACCGCCCACCCGCCGACGGCGCCTCGTGGGCACCCGCCGACCGCGGCTACCGCACCTGCAGCCCCTGCCTCGACCGGCTCCGCCACCGCCTGGGCGACATCGTCGCCCGCTACACCCGGCTCGACCCCACCCCCGGCGCCACCGGCGACAGCGGCCGCCGCGGCCCCGGGTTCCACTCCCGCAGCCCCGCCAACGACCACGTCATCGCCATGCGCGACCCCCGCTCCATCGCGGTCGCCCGCACCTGGCTCGGCTCCGACGGCCGGCTACACCGCGAACACGAACACCCCCCGCTCTCGGTGCGCGGAGTGCTCGACACCATCGCCTGGGACATCGCCGCACACCGCGGCATCACCGGCCCACCCGACCGCGCCGACGTCCCCGACCTGGCCCGCTGGATCGACCACCAGCTCGACTGGATCACCCGCCAGCCCCTCGTGACGGAGGTGGACGCCGAGCTGCGCCAGCTGCAAGCCCAGTTGAAGCCCGTCACCGGGGACGGGCGGCGACGCATCGGCCGCTGCCCCAACACCATCGACGACGGCGAACACTCCCGGCTGTGCGATACCCCGCTGTACGCGCCCACCCGCGGCGACACCATCCACTGCGGAGCCTGCGGCAGAGAGTGGCCACGCACCGAATGGCTGCGCCTCGGCGACCTCCTGGACGCGTCATGAGCGACAAGCTGACCCCGCTTCCGCGGCGCTACCGGATCACTGTCACACGGACGACCGAGGCGACCGTCGCGCGCCTGCTGTCGCCGTGGAGGCAGGCGGACACCGCCCACTGGCAAACGCGCGTAGCAGCGCCGGGCTCCTGGATCGTGCACTGTCTCCTCTGCAAGGACCGAGTCCAGTTCACCGAACGGGACGAAGCCATGGCGTACGCCAGCGTCGGGCATCTCAGATGGCCGGCGCATCAGCGGCTCGTCGGCCGATACACGCTCGGGCTTGAGATCCCGGAAGCCCGCGGCTACGACTGGCCATCGTCACGTCAGAACCCGCGCAACACAGGATGCGGCTCTGGCTGGGAAGGCAGCGGCGAGGCCCTGTGGATGAAGGCCCGCGGCCAGCACGGCGAACTTGAAAAGCGACTCGCAGCACGGCGAAGCGCGCCGACCAGGGTCTCCGCTGCCCGCGACGAACTGTCCGCTCGCCGCGAAGTGCCGCCACCTCGACTCGACTGGACGACCAGCAGTCCGCTCGGCCCCGCGACAGTCACCTGGTCCGACGGCCGGTACAGCTCAGGCACCTTCTACGACCTGTACTGCAACGACCGGTACGTCGCTCAGATCGTCGCCCTCGCCGAGGGTGGCTGGCTATTCAACGGCCGCCACTTCCCCGATGATGCAGCGCTGATCCGAGCCGCCTCATGATCAAGCCTCGGCTGCGGCTGCTCGACACCGAAGCCCTCGCCCAACACCACGGCGTCGCCCCCGGCACCATCCGCCGATGGGCCCACGAAGACGGCTGGCATCCCTACGGCACACGCCGCCACCGACTGTGGTCCATGGCCGACGCCCAGAAATCCCACGAGCGGCGCAAAGTGGACACCGAAAGTCGCGTTGCATCTTGACCTGCGGCGAACGTAAGATCCTGTTGAATCGCGAGTCCTGTCTGGACAGGACTCGCCTCAGCTATCGGTTCCCTCCACCGTGAGCAGCTCGATCGACATGCCCGTCCACGCCACCGCCATCTCCGTGTACAAACCGGAGCACGGTGTCGACCCAGCCGTGTAGCCACGCCAGCACTCCGCCGAGCCGTAGCCCTCGCTCGCCGCCTGGAATCGGTCGAGGCTGGCCACCACCGTCCGGTACCGATCGGCGTTCGGCAGCGTGCTGATCCGTTCGCGCATCTCCTGGCCGAGCAGCGTCATCGTCGTCAACTCGCCACCGCACTGCTCCACCTCGCCACGCTGGGTGTGCCAGCGGTAGCAGAGGGCCAGCCGTTCGGTTGCTTGGTCCTGCCGGGTACCGAACTCGTCCCGGATCGGCGAGCTCGACAGCGACGATGCGGGGCTGGCGGAGGGTCGGTCAGCAGCAGGCGGGCCAGGCTCTGCGGCGCACCCAGTCAGCGCGAGGGCGCACAGCACAGCGGACCACACGACGTACGGCAGGCGGGACATCGGCACAGTGTCGCCGACCAGACACCCCCCGTCACCAGGAGGACAGCGGATGGCTGCGCGGCAGTGCCTCGACTGCGGCACCTTCACCGACGGCGCCACCCGCTGCCCGGCATGCACGGCGGCCATCCGGCGGCGGGTCGACGGTCGCCGCGGGAACACCACCCAGCGTGGCTATGGCGCCGAGCACCAGGCTGAGCGTGCCCGGCTGCTGCCCAAAGCCATCGGCAAACCCTGCCCCCGCTGCGGCCAGCCCATGCTGGACGGTCAGGCCCTCGACCTCGGACACGCTGTGGCTATCGCCCACGGTGGCCGGCACGGTCCCCGCCGGATCGAGCACGCCTTGTGCAACCGGTCTGCTGGTGGTCGCACGCGTCGCACCATCTGATCCAGATGGTTCACCCAACGTGACTGTAACTGTGAGTGATTGTCACGTGAATGCTTGACCATCACGCAGCGTGACAGTCGCCTCAAATGGTGACGCAAGGTCCTGACCTGCGGAAATGCAACACGTGATCATCGAGTAGGGCTGTGACCCGCGGAGATGCGCCCAGGGGAGGGGGGCACCCCCTCATCGCGGATAGTGACCCCCCCCATGACCCCGCTGCCCATGGCTCGCTGTTTTTGTACGGGTTACCAGGAGTCATTTCGGCTGCCCGACTTGCAATGAGTGTCGCGCACCGTGACGACCACGCTGCGTGACGGAACGTGTTTCGGCTACGGATTGTGACGACGTGGAGGGGGTGGTTGGTGTGCCCGGTCCTCCCCCGAACCCGAACCGGCGCCGCCGCAACGCCACCGTGCCGATGACGAAGCTGCCGGCCGAGGGTCGCACGGGCGAGCCGCCCGCATGGCCGCTGCCGCCGGACGTGGTTACGCAGGCGAAACTGGGTCGACTGCACGAACAGATCGACGAGGCGTCCCTGGAGGCGCAGGGGACCGGCCGGGAGGCCAAGAACGCCGCCCGGCGGCTGTTGAGCCTGCGGGAGCGCGCCGAGATCCTGTCCGCACAGATGGCGACGCTGGCCGAGCACGAGGCGCTGCTCTGGGCGGAGCTGTGGGCGACCCCGCAGGCGGTGGCGTGGGAGCGACTCAAGTGGACCCGCGAGGTCGCCCAGTACGTGCGGTGGAAGATCCGCGCCGAGATCGGCGACATCGAGGCCGCCAAGGAGGCCCGGTTCTGGTCGGATCGGCTGGGGCTGAACCCAGTGGCGATGCTGCGGCTGCGCTGGGAGGTCGCCACCGACGAGGTCGCCGGCCAGCGGGCCGAACGCACGGCCCGCACCACCGCGACCGCGCGGTCGCGGCGCGGGTTGAAGGCGGTCGACGGTGCTGGCTGACCTGGCCGCCCTCGTCGCGCAGGTGTGCGCCGGGGTCGGTGGGGCGCTGCTGGGCTGGCGGATCGCCTCGGCGCTGGTCGGGTCGGTCCCGGACCGTTTCGAGCGCTGATGGGCCGCCGTAAGGGTGGCTGGCGGGGCCCGAACGAGCCGGGCGAGTTCCCCACCCTGGGGTGGGTGGTCATCGACTGGATCGAGGCCCATCTGGTGATCCCGGACGGCCCGCAACGCGGCGCCCCGTACCTGCTGACCGACGAGATGGCCCAGCATCTGCTGCACGCCTATCGGCTCAAACCGGACGCCACGGTGCATCCGCGGTTCCCGCGGCCGGTGGACGGGCTGGTCTACTACGGCAGCCAGCTGCGGCGCAGCCAAAAGTGGGGCAAGGACCCGTTCAACGCGGCCCGCTGCTGCGCGCACGCCCTCGGGCCGGTGCAGTTCGACGGCTGGGACGCCGACGGGGAGCCGGTGGGGCGCCCGGTGGACACGCCGTGGATCCAGATCGCGGCCACCAGCGACGACCAGACCGACAACACGTTCCGACCGTTGTTCCGGATGCTGTCGGAGGGCCCGCTGGCCGACACGCCGGGCCTGGACATTGGCGAGACTAGGATCAAGCTGCCCAACGGGGACGGCTGGATCGAGCCGGTCACCGCGGCCGCCCGGTCGCGGCTGGGGAACCCGATCACGTTCGCGTCGTTCACCGAAACCCACTTGATGTGCGAGCGGGACGGCGGGCTGGGGCTGGCGCGGGCGATGAAACGCAACCTGGCTGGCATGGGCGGCTCGTGGGCCGAGGTGACCAACGCGTGGGATCCGTCGGAGAACAGCGCCGCCCAGCAGACTGCCGCCAGCAAGGCCCCCGGCGTGTACATCGACCACCGGGCCGCGCAACTGCCGTCGCTGACCCCGGTCGAGTTCGACGACGACGCGGTCGTGCTCGAGCGGATCGTGGTCAAGTACGGGGACTCGTGCCGCCGCGCGGGTGGCTGGGTGGATGAGACCGCGATCCTCGCCCAGATCCGCGACAAGGCCACCGGTGAGGCGGAGGCGCGCCGCTACTTCCTGGACGAGGTCACCACGGGTGAGCGCCCGGCGGTGGATGTGACCCGCTGGCATGCGCTGGCCCACCCCGACGAGCTGCTGGGGCGGGGCACCCCGGTGGCGCTCGGGTTCGACGGCTCCCGCAGCCGGGATGACACCGCGCTGCTGGCCTGCCGCATCAGCGATGGCCGCTGGTTTCGGATCGGGGTGTGGAACCCGGACGACTACGGCGGGAAGGTGCCGGAGCCGCTGGTGGATCGGGCGATGCGGGACGCGGTGTCCGCCTACCAGGTGTGGCATGTGATCCCGGACCCGTACAAGTGGCAGACCAGCATCGACCGGTGGGCGGGCGAGTTCGGGACGAACCCGGCCGGGAAGCCGATCGTGGTGGAGTTCCCGACGAACGTCGAGCGGCGCATGGACGCGGCGATCGAGTTGTGGGAGACCGCGTTCCGGCACGGTGAGGGCCAGTTCAGCCACGACGGCGACCCTGCTGTGACCGAGCACGCCCTGAACGCGGCGGTGGCGTTGGGTGGGCGGAAGGCGCCGCGGGAGGACGACGACCTGCCGGTGTCCGACCGCTACAAGAAGATCGTCAAGAAGAAGCGCGGCCTGAAGATCGACTCGTTTGTGGCGGGAATTCTCGCGACGTGGGGTCGCGGGCTCGCGATCGAACACGGGGCACTCACGGAGGAGGTGGAGCCGTGGGCGATCCTCGCCTGACCCGCCTCCCCGCACCACTGCTCGGCTACCTGGCTGGCTGTGTGACCGCGCTGGCTGGGGTGCTGCTGCTGTGGGGCCTGCCGGTGACGCTGATCGTGGCCGGCGTGGTGTGCGCGGCGTCGTTTGTGCTGGCCTACGCCGGCGACGAAGGCTCGGGGAGGTAGTCGGGGTGGCGAACCTCCTGCGGCGTGCCCTGCGCCCGGCACCGGCCGCAGTCGAGCAGCGGTTCGGTTGGGACGACTACGCGAACCTGCTAGGCGCGTTCGGGTTCGGTGGCCACAGCTACGGGCTGGGGTTGACCCAAACCCTGCCCGGCCAGTCGGAGGAGAAGCTCGAGGCGAACTTCCCCGCCCTGGTGCAGGGCGCCCTGAAGCGCAACGGCGTGATCTTCGCGTGCATCTTGACGCGGATGCTGGTGTTCTCCGAGGCCCGATTCCAGTTCCGCAGGCTGCAGAACGGGCGACCCGGCGACCTGTTCGGGACCAAGGATTTACAGCTGTTGGAGCGGCCGTGGCGGGGCGGCACCACCGGGGATCTACTGACCCGGATGCTGCTCGACGCGGACCTCGCCGGGCAGGCCTACCTGACCAAGCAGGGGGTGGGGTCGCGCCGCCGGGTGCGGAGGCTGCGGCCAGACTGGGTGACGATCATCCTCGGCTCCGAAAACGAACCGGAGCTTGGGGCGGACGCGTTGGACGCCGATCTGCTCGGCTACATCTATCAGCCGGGTGGGCCGACGTCGACGGCGAAACCGGTGCTGTTGATGCCCGAGGAGGTCGCCCATTTCGCGCCGATCCCCGACCCGGTCGCCTCCTATCGGGGCATGTCGTGGCTGCAGCCGATCATCCCGGAGCTGCAGTCGGACAGCGCGGCGACCACCCACAAGCTGAAGTTCTTCGAGAACGGCGCCACCCCGAACATGGTGGTGTCGATCGACCCGTCGGTGTCGGTGGAGGCGTTCAAGCGGTTCAAGGAGGTAATGGAGACCGAGCACCGTGGCCTCGCGAACGCCTACAAGACGCTGTACCTGGGTGGTGGGGCGGACGCGAAGGTGGTCGGCTCGGACCTGCGGCAGCTGGACTTCAAGTTGACGCAGGGCGCGGGGGAGACCCGGATCGCCGCTGCGGCCGGGGTGCCTCCGGTGATCGTGGGCCTGTCCGAGGGCCTGCAGTCGGCCACCTACTCGAACTATGGGCAGGCTCGTCGTCGGCTGGCGGACGGGACGATGCGGCCGCTGTGGCGGAACGCCGCCGGGTCGCTGGCCACGTTGGTGCCCCCGCCCGAGGGCGCTGAACTGTGGTACGACGACCGCGACATCCCGTTCCTGCGGGAGGACCGCAAGGACGCCGCCGAAATCCAGGGCACGCAGGCCACCACGATCCGGCAGTTGGTGGATGCCGGGTTCACCCCAGACTCGGCGATTCGGGCGGTGGAGTCGGAGGACTGGGCGCTGCTCGCGCACACCGGCCTGTTTTCGGTGCAGTTGCGGCCCCCGAACCCGCAGCAGGAGCAGCAGCCGACGAAGAGCGACCCGATCGCCCCGGAGGACGTTCCGAACCCGCCCGACGAGGGCACTGGCGACCCTGCGACGGGTGAGTGAGGAGAACCCTGATGGAGACCCTGCGCGACATGGATCTGGTGCGCGCCGTGCCGCGCACGGTCGACCTGCGCGCCGACGACAGCGATCCCGGCGACGGCAGCCTCGGCCTGATGTCCGGGCACTTCTCGGTGTTCGACACCTGGTATGAGATCGACTCGTGGTTCGAGGGCCGATTCCTGGAGCGCACCGCGCCGGGGGCGTTCCGCAAGACCCTGGCCGAGGGCCGCGACACGGTCAAGGTGTTGTTCAACCACGGCACCGACTTCCACATCGGCGACAAGGTGCTCGGCCGCGCCCGCGATGTTCGCGAGGACGAGGTCGGCGCCTACTACGAGGTGCCGCTGCTCGACACCTCCTACAACCGTGATCTGCTCCCCGGGCTGCGCGCCGGCGCCTACGGGTCGAGCTTCATGTTTCGGGTCGTGCGCGACGAGTGGAACGACGAACCCGGCCGCTCGGACTACAACCCCGATGGTCTGCCTGAGCGCACGATCAAGGAGGTCCGGGTGTTCGAGTTCGGCCCGGTGACCTTCCCCGCGAACCCGGACGCCACCGCTGGTGTCCGCAGCATGACCGATCAGTTCTACGAGCGCATGCGTGCCCGCAACCCTGACAAGTTCGAGGAGCTGCGGTCGCGGGTGCTCACCCTTCGCACCCCCGAGGTCGACGCCGCCCGTGTCACGGGCACCTCGACCGACGGCGCCGCGGAATCGACCGACGCGCCGGCCGCGAGCCACCCGTCCGGTCTCACCCCATCCGAGAGGCGGACACGCCTCTACCCCTTCCTGAAGGAGGACCAGCCATGAGGCTGGAGGAGCTGCGGGCTCGGATCGCCGAGATCGACGACGAGCTGCGCGCCATCCACACCGAGGCCGGCGACGCCGCCCTCACCGACGAGCAGCAGACCCGCTGGGATGAGCTCGAGACCGAGCGAGCCACCCGGGTCACCGAGTCCGAGCAGCGGCAGCGCCGCGAGGCGGCGCTGGTTCGTGCCGCGCAGAACCCGCGGAACACTGAGCACGCCGACCGGGACCCGGTCGCGGATCCGCGGGACTCGGATCCGACGCGGGGCCGCGGCAACCCGTGGGACCTGTCCGCGGTGGACGTGCCCGGCCGCAGCCACTACCAGGTCGGCCTGGAGCTTCGCGCGCGGGCGCTGGACGCGGCCGAGCGGATGCCGGCGATGACCGACGCCCGCCGGGCCGCGCTGACCGACATCCTCGAGCGGTTCGACACCGATCGGGGGGACCTGGCCCGGCAGGTGCTGGTCGCCTCCGACCCTGCCTATCTGCGGGCGTTCGCGAAGGGGCTGCGCAACGAGCTGTACGCACTCGACGACGAGGAGCGGGCGGCGATGCAGCGGGCCTCCACCCTGGTGCGCGCCATGAGCCTCACCGACAACGCCGGTGGGTATCTGATTCCGCAGCAGCTGGACCCGACCCTGATCCTGACCTCGGACGGGTCGACCAACCCGATCCGGGAGATCTCCCGCAAGGTGGTGGCCACCGGGGACGTCTGGTACGGGGTGTCGACCACGCACGCCACCTGGTCGTGGGACGCGGAGGCCGCCGAGGTGTCCGACGACGCCACGGTGTTCGCGCAGCCGTCCATCCCGAATCACAAGGGTGCTGGGTTCATCCCGATCAGCATCGAGGCGCTCGCGGACGAGCGGAACGTCACCGAGGCCATCGGTACCGTGCTGGCGATGGGCAAGGACGACCTGGAGGCGGCGGCGTTCGCCACTGGCACCGGCACCGGGCAGCCGACCGGGATCGTGACCGCGATCGTGGCGTCCAGCCCGTCCCGACTGGTCGCCTCGGCCGGGGCTGACACGTTCGCGGTAGGTGACCTGTACGCGGTTGAGGAGGCGCTGCCCGCGAAGTACCGGACCCGGGCGCAGTGGGTCGCCAACAAGACGATCTACAACGACGTCCGGCAGTTCGGCACCTCCGACTCCCACGCGCTGTGGGAGCGGCTCGGCGCTGGCCAGCCGGCTCGGCTGCTCGGCTACCCGACGCATGAGGCCTCGGCGATGGATGGGTCGATCACCGCGGCGGCGGAGAACTACGTGCTGCTGTTCGGGGACTTCTCCAACTACGTGATCACCGACCGGCTGGGGATGGTGGTGGAGAGCATTCCGCACCTGTTCGGCGCTTCTGGGCGCCCGACCGGGCAGCGGGGCTTCTACGCCTACTACCGCACCGGCGCGGACAGCGTGAACGACGGCGGATTCCGGCTGCTCAACGTCACCTGATCCTCGTCGTCCTGACCAACTGAACAACGCACCACCCGAGAGGGTCGACACCGCAACAGGTGTCGACCCTCTCGGCGTGAACGGGAGAGTGAGCCGTGGCTGAGTTCGTGCGCCCCACACAGGCGTTCGTGTGCGTGGACACCGACGGCGTGAAGCGCCGGTTCGACCCGACCATGCTCCTGCTGGTCGGGCACTGGGCGATCGAGGGACGCGAGGACCTGTTCGCGCCCGCCCGGGACGTCGACCAGGTGGAGCGGGAGCGGGTCACCGCGGTCGGGCCGCGCCCGGTGGAGCAGGCGACCGCGGCGCCCGGGGAGCGGCGCGCGACCCGGCGCCCGCGGCGCAAGACCGACGAACCAGACGAGGACTGACGGCGACCGGTCGGACTGGTTGTGACGCCACAGGAGGGGGTGCTGGATGGGGTTGTTCACGCTCGATGAAGCCAAAGCGTTCCTGAACATGGACGTGACCCGCACCGACTCCGACGCCGAGCTGCAGGGGTTCATCGACGCATCCGGTGAGGTGCTCGAGGTGCTGGCCGGCGAGGTGGTGGCCAGCCGGACGGTGACCGAGACGGTGATGATGGGCGCCCCGACCCGACGGGTCGCCCTGCGCAGGGTGCCGGTCGTGTCGCTGACCTCGATCGTGTCGCTCGACGGGATCCGAACCTGGGATGTCGCCGACTTCGATGTCGCCGAGACCGGGGTTGTGACCGTGATCGGCGGCCCTTGGCTATCCGGCGAGGTGCGGTTCACTCTCGTGGCTGGCTACGAGACGCCGCCGGCCCGGTATGTGAAGGCCGCACAGATGGTGCTGAAGCACCTGTGGCGCAGCCAGCGGTCTGATCTCGGTGGCCGCCGCGGGTTCGGCGGCGACGACGAGTCGATCGTGGTGGCTGGCTATTCGATCCCGCGGGCGGCTGTGGAGATCGTCGGCCCGAAGGTGCTGGTCTGATGGCGTCCAGCGCGGTCCCGGCGGCGGTGGACGCGCTGCTTGGGCTGGTCCGTGGCGCGTTCGCTGGGCAGGCCGTGCGGGTGGATGATGGGCCGCCGATCACGGATCTGGATGAGCCGGACGCGATCGGGGTCGGGGTGTCGGTGGAGACCGGTGCCCCCGGGACGGCGTACCGCGGCTTCCATGTCGGGTCAACAGACGAGTCGTTTGGCCTGACCTGTGTCGCCCAGTCATGGAGCGGCGACACCGAACTGGCCACCCGCCGCACGCGGGTGTTCGAGCTGCTCGACACCGTCGACACGGTGCTCGAGCAGACCCCCGATCTGGGGCTGCCTGGTCGGGTGATCGACGCCCGCATCGAATCCTGGGACTACCGGCCGATCCAGGATGGCCGCGGATGCCTGGCGCTGGTCGAGTTCACGGTCCGGATCAACACGTATCGGTGAGCGTCGCTCGCCGCACCGAGTAGAGGAGATGCCGGTATGGCGACGCTCGCCATCCAGTCCATTGTGAACACAGGTGTGAACCCGGCGTTGGTGGCGGCGTCTGCGGGTGGGGACAAGGTCGCTCCGGGTGCGGGCGTGTTCCTCGAGGTGGCCAACGGGGGCGCCGCCCCGATCACCGTCACCCTGGTCACCCCGCAAACCGTGGACGGGGATCTCGCCGTGGCCGATCGGGCGGTGTCGGTGCCCAACGGGGAGTCGCGGCTGATTGCGGTCCCGGCGAGCCTGTACCGCAACCCGTCCGACGGGTTGGCGTCGATCACCTACAGCGACACGACGTCGGTGACGGTGGGCGCGTTTAGGGCGTCGGTGGCCGGCTGATGGCCGCCCGCGTGCACGTGTGGCACCCGCAGACGGGTGCGGTGATCGAGGTGGCGGCCTCAGCGGTGCCGATGCTGGCGGCGTCCGGGTGGGTGCCGCTCGACGCCGACGAGGTGGCGGCGCGGGCCGAGCGGCGGCGGGCCGACAAGACCGCCGCCGAACAGGCCATGACCCCCACCCCGCCCGCCCCGGTGCGGAAGATCACCAACGCGCAGGACACCACCGACGTGGTGGTGAAGGACCCCGCCCCGAAGACCGGTCGGCGGCACAACACGAAGGAGAGTGACTGATGGCCGCACCGGCGATCACCTCGTCGACCCGGTACACGTCCCGGGGGACCACGAAGTTCTATTGGGTGGCGGCGATCGCGGACCCGGACGCCCCGACCCGGCTCGAGTTGGACGCGGGCACTGACCTGTCGCCGCAGGTGGCGGACCGGTCGGGCTGGTCGGTGTCCTCGGAGATGATCCAGACCCCGGATCTGGCGTCCCGCTACACCTCCACGATTCCGGGAACGATCTCCGCCGAGGACTCGTCGATCACGTTCTACATGGACAAGGAGGGGGTGGACGCGCGCGCTCTGATGCCGCGCGACCAGGCCGGGTTCATCGTGATCCTCGACGGTGGGGATGTGGCGGCGAACAAGATGGACGTGTATCCGGTGACGGTGACGTCGCACTCGAAGAACCGTGAAGTGGGTGGCGGGGCGGCGGACACGCTGGTGATCTCGTACGCGATCACCTCCGAGCCGTCTGAGAACGTTCCTGTCCCGGCGTGAGTCTGCGTGAGGACCTGTTCGGTCGCCCGGTGGCGACCGCGCAGGTCCCGATCGTGCTCGACCGGGCGGCGCACGATGTTGCGGCGCGGCGGGTGGAGGAGGCGGCCCGCGCACTTGCTGCTGAGCAGGCGCGCGGGTCGTTCGATCTGGACGCGGAGCGCGCCGAGCTCGCCGAGGCGGAGGCCGCGTTGGCGGCGGTCCCGGTGCGGGTGGTGCCGCTGCGGGCGCTGCCACCGGAGGCGTGGGAGGAGTTGATCGAGTCGCACCCGCCGTCGGAGGAGCAGCGCGCGAAGGGTGCGATCTGGGATCCGAAGACGTTCCGGTACGCCCTGCTCGCCGCGTCGGTGGACACCCCGGACGGGGAGCAGCCGCTGTCGGAGGGCGAGTGGCGGCAGCTCGCCGCCGCCAGGCACGTCACCGACGGCGAGCTCAACGAGCTGTTCGACGCTGCGATCTCGCTGAATGGGCGGGCGCCGCGGGTGAGCACGGGAAAAGGCTGAGCGCCGACGCCCAACTCGCGTTGGAGATGGCCTACTGCGGGCCGCGCGGTATCCCCCACAGCCTGTTCGTGAGCTGGGATCGGGCGGATCGGGACAAGGCGCTGTGGTGGCACATCCGGCAGGCCCAAACCTGCCCGTCGTGCGGCACCCACCCCGACGAGTGGGCGGACGACCCGTGGGCGTTCGAGGCGGCCCCGACGCACTGCCGCGGCTGCGAGGTGCGCGCGCAGGCCGACGAGGACTTCGAGAAACACCGCAAGGAGTACCGGCGGGGTACCTCGATCCAGCTGCGCCGGCCACCACCGGCCGAGGAGGCGTGAATGGCGGCGGCGCTGGTGTGGACCAAGATCCACGGGCAGGAGCAGTACCGGGCGCTGGCCCGGCGGCTCCGGGAGGCCGGCCGCGGCGACCTGCAGCGCAAACTCACCAAGGCGATCCGCGCCGAGGGGGATCCGGCGCTACGCGCGGTGCGGGCCGCGTGGATGACCGTCGACGTCACCTCGTCCCGCAGTGGCGGATCGTCGTCGGGGCTGCGGGCCCGGGTCGCGGCCGCCACCCGGATCTCGATCCTCGGGTCGGGGATCCGGATCCGGGTCGAGGGCAAACGCGTCGACCCGGTCTACGGCCGGTCGCTGTCCTACGGGCTGGACGGGCTCGGCAGGTGGCGGCACCCCGTGTTCGGCAACCGCGAGGTGTGGGAGCAGCAGCGCGGCCAGGAGGTCTTCTACTCCACGCTGCGGCGCTACGAGTCCCGGTGGCGGGCCGGAATCGAGCAGGCGATGGCCGACGTGGCCCGGCAGATCGAAGGATGAGGACTTTGGACAAGGTGACGTTGCGGCTCGACGGCAAGCCCTACACCGTCGAGGCCGACCCCCACCAGTTCACCGCCGCCGAACTGAACGCGGTCGAACGGCACACCGGGATGACGGTGCGGGAGTGGCGGGACAAGCTCATGGATCGCGGCGGGTCCACCCTCGCCTGGACGGCGCTGGCGTGGATCGCGAAACGCCGCGCCGGCGAGTACGTCAAGTGGCACGACTTCGAGGACGACCTGAAGGTGCTCGAGCTGCTCGAGTCCGTCGAGTTCGGCTCCGGTGAGCCGGAGCCCCCCACCGGCTGACCCTGCACCGCCGCCAGTAGCCCCCGTTTCACCTGATCAGACCCGTGGAAGGGGTGCTTTGTCGTGGCCACCGACCTGCGGTTCGACGTCTCCGCGCTCGACCGGGCGTCGCAGACGTTCGTGAAGATGGCCGCGCAGGTCGAGCGGTTCGCCAAGAAGATCGACCAGCTCGACGGCAAGAAGGCCGAGGTCGACGTCGAGGTCGACACCCGCAAGGCCGACCGGGAACTCGGCGCGTTCGCCACCTCGATGCGCCGCAAGCTCGAGGCCGCGGTCAAGGCGCTGCCCGACATCGAGCTCGACGCCGATTCGACGCCGGCGCAGCGCGAGCTCGCCCGCGTCCGCGGGGAGATGCAGGCCCTCGGTGACAAGCGCATCGGTGTGGACATCGACGCCGCGGCGGCGCGGGCGGAGATGGAGCGGCTGCACGCCGAGCTGGCCCGGCTGGGTGCCGAGTCGGCGGATGTGCAGGTGGAGGCGGACACCGCGGCGGCGATGGCCGCGCTCGGGATCGTGTCCGGCGAGCTCGACAAGCTCGACGGCAAGACGGCGAAGATCAAGGTTGATGTCGACCGGTCGCTGTCGGATTCGATCGTCAAGGTCGCCGCGCTCGGGCGGGCGCTGGGTGCGATCGCGCTCCCGGCGGCGGCGGTCGCGGCGGCCCCGCAGATCGCCGCGATCGGCGGCGCCGCGGTCACCGCGACGGGCGCGTTGTGGCTGATCCCCGCCGCCGGGATGGCGGCGGGTGCCGCGGTCGCCACCCTCGCCGCAGGGTTCAAGGGCTTCTCCGACGCGCTCGACGAGGACCCGGCGAAGGCCGCCGAGGCGCTGGCGAAGCTCGCCCCGGCCGCGCGGGAGGCCGCCCAGGCGGTGCGTGGGCTCGCCCCCGCGTGGCGGGACATGCAGCAGGCCATCCAGCAGAAGCTGTTCGAGGGTGTCGCCGCTGATCTGCAGCAGCTGTCGACGAAGTTCCTGCCCGAGATCCAGAAGACCCTGGTGGGGATCGCGAACGGGTTCAACCTGGCCGCGCACGAGACCACGGGTTTTCTGACCTCGGCGGCTGGTGTGCGCAGCGTGTCGACGATCCTCGACAACGTGCGCCGGTCGACGGCGCAGGCCACCGGGGCGATCGAGCCGCTGACGAGGGCGTTCGTCGACATCGCGGAGGTCGGCTCGACCCGGCTGCCGCGGCTGGCGGAAGCCTTCACCGATGTTTCGGCCCGGTTCGCCGACTTCATCGCCCGCGCGAAGCAGTCCGGTGACCTCGGGCGGTGGATCGACCAGGGGGTCACCGCGCTGACCCAGCTGGGGCGGATCGCCGGGAACATCGGCGGCACCCTCAGCGGGATCTTCACCGCGGCCCAGTCGGCTGGCGCCGACTTCCTGGGCACGGTCGAGCGGATCACCGCCGAGGTCCGGAACTTCGTCAACTCGGCGCAGGGCCAGGAGACGATCACCAACCTGTTCCGGGCGATCCGGGAGGCGGTGGACGCCGCGATGCCCGGGGTGAAGGCCCTGGTCACCGCGGTCTCCGAGGTGATCAACAAGATCGGGGAGACGGGGGCGGTCACCAAGCTGGGGCAGGCGTTCTCGGCGCTGGCCGAGTCGGTGGGTCCGGTGGCGTCGACGCTCGCGAACCTCGTGGTGTCGGCGATCGGGCCGCTCGCCACCGCGCTGGCCGCGATCGCCCCGGTCGCTGGCCCGGTCGCTGCCGGGCTGTTGGGGATCGCCGCCGCCGGCAAGGCCATGACGATCTTCGAGAAGGTGTCCGGGCATCTGTCCGGGTTCGTTGGGAAGATGCGGGAGGTCGACGGCGCCGGCAGCAAGCTGAAGCTGGCGCTGTCCGGGGTGACCAGCATGGCCGGTGGGCCGCTGGGTGTTGCGCTGGGCGCGGCTGGGGTGGCGTTGGGGATCCTGGCGCAGCACCAGGCGGATGCGGCGGCGAAGGCCGCCGAGCACCGGGCCGCCCTGGACTCGCTGGCCGGCACCCTGGACAAGTACTCCGGTGCGGTCACCCAGGCCACGATCAACGAGAAGGCCTCCCAGCTGGCGAAGGACGGCACCCTGCGGAAGGTCAAGGACCTCGGGGTGGCCACCGACGACTATGTGCGGGCCTCGTTGGGTGAGGCGGGGGCGTTGGAGCGGGTGCAGGCCCAGCTGGCGGCGCACACCCGCGGGCTGATCGAGGCCGACCGCGGCTATCAGGCCAACCGGCAGACGCTGGAGCGCTACGGGATCACCCTGAACGATCTGGCCGGGTACGCGGCCGGGCTCGCCCCGGAGACGGAACGGGTACGCGCGGGGTTGGCGGGCATCGCCGACCCGATGCTGCAGCACGACATGGGGCTGCTGGTCGGGAAGATCCGGGATATGGGCGCACCGACCGCCGAGTTGGCGCGCGAACTGAACATCACCTCGGGCGAGTTCCAGAAGATCCAGGAGGAGACCCGGCTGGCCGCCGAGGCGTCGGGGGATTTCGCGTCCAAGCTGGACTTCCTCAAGCAGGGCCTGGCCGGGATCGCCACCGGGGCACCGCAGACCGAGATCATGAAGAACGGTCTGGTCGGGCTCGGGCAGGCGGCCGGGGAGGCAGCGGCGCGGGCCGGTGACGCGGCTGCCGCGGTCAACGGGGTCGCCGCGGGTGCGGCCGCGGCCGAGCAGGCCATGGCGCAGTCGCGGGATGCGTTCATTCAGGCAGCGACCGCGGCCGGGTTGACCGAGCAGCAGGCCGGGGCGTTGGCTGATCAGATCGGGTTGATCCCGGCCGCCGCGCGCACGATCTTCGAGACGAACGCGACCGGCGTCACCGCCGAAATGATCACCCTGAACGCCCAGTTCGACGCCGTGCCCGGGGCGAAGACCGTCACCGTGCAGGCCCTCACCACCGAGGCGGTCGGGCAGCTGCAGGCCCTCGGGTTCCAGGTCGAGCAGCTACCCGACGGCACGTTCAAGGTCACCGCGCAAACCGAGACCGCGCAAGCCCAACTGGACGCGTTCCTCGCCGGCGCCGCCAACGCCTCGGCGGAGGTGCAGGTCGGGGCGAACAAGATGCCCGCCGAGCAGGCGCTGCAGGCGATCCTGGCCGCGATCGGGGCTGGCGCCGAAACGGTGACCATCAACGGGCAGTCGATGCCCGCGCAGCAGGCATTAGCGTTCGTGCTCGGCGCGATCGGCCAGGGCTCGGCGACAGTGACGATCAACGGGCAGAGCTTCCCGGCCGAGCAGGTGTTGAGTGCCTACCTCGGTGCGGTCAACAAGGGCTCCGGCACAGTCACCATCAACGGGCAGAGCTTCCCCGCCGACCAGGTGTTGGATGCGTTCCTCGGGCGGACCGATAAGTCGAGCGCGACGTCCACGGTCAACGCGAATGCGGGTCCGGCCAACGCGGCGGTAGACGGCTGGCAGTCCCGGACGAACTCGACGGTGGGCACGGCTACCGCGAAGGCGAACACCGGCGACGCGGAGGCGGCGCTCAACCACACGGCCCGGCCCCGGACCGCGACCATCACCGTGAACACCGTCCCGGGGCGGCTGGCGGGCCCGATCGGCAGCCTCGCCCAGGGTGGCGTGTTGGCCCCGATGGCCGACGGCGGGGTGCTCGGCGCGACCAGCACCGGGCATCCGACCGTGGCCTTCGCGGGCGGGGGGCGGTGGGGCAGCCTCGACGGGCACCGGCTGCGGCCGATGCCGGCCCGGGCAGCGCTGGTGCCGCCGAACACGTGGCGGGTGGTCGGGGACAACATGCGGGTGCCGGAGGTGTACGCGCCGTTGGACGGGTCGGCCCGCTCGCTGTCGTTCCTCCGCTACGGGGCGAACGCGTTCGGCTACGACCTGATCAAACGGGCCGCCACCACCGTGAACAACGCGATGTCGGGCTCGGGGATCTCGCGGGTCGCGGTGATGCCGCCCCAGGCCGAAGCGCAGCGGCTGCGGGATCTCATCCCCGTCGACGTGTCCGCCGCGATCGCCCGCGCCCAAGCCGCCGCAGCCGCGGCTCGGCCGGCCCTCGATCAGGCCGGGGTGGAGCAGCGACTCGACCAACTGCTGACGCTGCTCGAGCGCCGCGGCG
Organism: Pseudonocardia hispaniensis; assembly: GCF_042658695.1. Classification (NCBI taxonomy): domain Bacteria; kingdom Bacillati; phylum Actinomycetota; class Actinomycetes; order Pseudonocardiales; family Pseudonocardiaceae; genus Pseudonocardia; species Pseudonocardia hispaniensis. Next base: position 439,551 of record NZ_JBHSQW010000044.1, read on the forward strand.
CCGGGGCGTCGATCACCGTGGAGGACCGCTCCGGGGACCCGGCCGAGACCGCCCGGTCGACGATGCTCGCGCTGCGCCTGTCCTGACCCCACCAGTCCTGTCCTGTCTGTTTTCTGTACCTGCGAAAGGGCGTGGTCATCATCGGCGCAACCGATGCCCGTGAGGTGCTGATCGCCGACTCCCAGTTCGGGGGCGGCGCCACCACCTGGGCCCCGGCGACCTGGTATTTGGGTCTGTCGACCACGACCCCGAACGACGACGGGTCGAACTTCACCGAGCCGGTCGGCGGGGCCTACGCGCGGGTGGCGGTCACCAACAACGCCACGAACTTCCCGCCAGCGACCACCTCGTCGGGGACCACGACGAAGACGAACGGGGCGAAGTTCATCTTCCCCAACCCGACCGGGTCATGGGGGCTGGTCACCCACTACGGCTGGTTCACCTCGTCGTCGGGTGGCACCCCGCAGTACACGAACCCGCTGGATGCGCCGATCTCCCCAAAGAACGGCAACTCGCCGGTCGAGTTCGACGTCGGGCAGCTCGTGATGTCCTGGGAATGATCTCGACGCGTCGGTTTCCACATTGCAGGTTCACCGAACCCCTACCCGTGACAGCCGAACCCTGGGGAAGGGGACGTAGCTGATGCCGCCGGTGTTGGAGCAGTCCACCTACAACACGGTGGCGAAATACCAGTCCCGCACCTGCACCGCCACGTTCACCCGGCCGACCACTCCGGGCAGCCTGATCGTGGTGGTGTGCGCCGCCGCGGGCACCCTGCCCAGCCGACTCACCACTCCCTCGGGGTTCACCGAGCTCGGCTCCGCGGGTTTGCGGGACATGCAGATGACGGTGTGGTATCGGCAGGCGTCTCCGTCGATCACGTCGGTGTCGGTGACCGCGCTGGATGACAATAAGAGCCTGCAGCTGCGTGCACTCGAGTATTCGGGGATGGCGCAGGCCGACGTCGTCGACAAGCTGATCGTCCGCTCCGGGGAAAGCCAACTCGCCTTCTCCGGCAGCACCGGCACCACCAGCCAGGGCGACGAGCTCGTGTTGGGGTTCGTCGCGAACCAGTACGCCTCCACCGCCCAGTTCGGGTTCAGTGGAAGCCTGGCCCGCCTGTTCGAGTCGACGTCCCCGCAGAACTGGTCGCGCGGCTGGAACGAGGACTGGGAACGGTCCCGGCTGTCGGTGCATCAGGCGATCGCCACCTCCACCGGCAGCTTCTCGCTGAACACGATCCTGTCGTCGACGCGGCGGTGGATGGCGCTGCTGGTGACGTTGCGTGGCGGGTCGACCGGCCCGGCCCGGTTCACCTCCCGCAACGCGCCACCGGCGCTGCAGACGTCGGGCCGTGGCTCGCTGACGGTGTTCGGTCCGCTCGCCAGCAAGACCGCCCCGCCAGTACTGCAGACGTCGGGTGGGTCGGCGCGCATCAGTCCGTTCAACTACCAGTTCCGGCTGGGTGGCTGGACCGGGCTGCTGATCGGGGCGGGCACCCCCTACACGGTCGAATCCCACGACGGGCTGTACGGCTATCAGGTGCGGTCCTCGGATGAGGACCAGCCCCGGGAGGCGGGCTCGTTGCGCGGTATCGACCTGCAGTCCGCGCGGCAGGTGCTGCTCAAGGTGCACGTGTATGACGGGGACCGCGACGAGGTCGAGCGCCGCCTGGATGAGTTGTATCGGGCGTTGGTGCCCCGGCGGGACACCGACCAGGAGTTGATCTGGCGGCACCCAGCGCAGTCGCCGCGGATGCTGCGCTACCGGCCGATCGAGCTGCCCCGCGAGGTGGACGCGCTGGGCACGATCTTGGCCCGCCAGCCGGTGATGTTGCGGTGCGCGGATCCGCGGCACTATTCGGCGGTCCCGCACACCGTGGAGATCCCGGTGACCCCCGGCACCGGGGACCCGGTGATGACCCAGGTGGTCAACCTCGGCAACATCGCCGCCTACCCGGTGATCACGATCGAGGGCCCCACCTCGGGCCCGCCGGTGTCCCGGATCGAGCTGGTGAACGTGTCCGCGCTGGTCACCTTCGACGTGCAGGTGACGCTGCCGTCCGGGTCGGTGCTGGTGGGCGACATGGATGCCCGCGTCACCGGCGCCCCCCGCTCGATCGTCACCCTGGACGGCCAGTCCAAGTACGGCAGCTGGCAGTTGCCGCGGGACCCGTTCCACATCAACCCGGACCCGTCCGGGCACGGCGGCTACAACCTGATCTACCTGCGCACCACCCCAGCCGGGGCGCCGGTGCGCTGCACCCTGTCCTACCGGGACACATGGTCGGGGTGAACCCCGCCCCGGTGGGCCGCCCCCGCTAATCACTCCCGGGCTTCCGCCCGCCTGTTTATGTCACCCCCTGCCCGTCGGGCTGGCGGGTGTCTCGTCCTGCCCCGACACAGAAAGGCACCCCATGGCCTACACGAACACCGCGCTCACCACCGCGGTTACCGCGGTGAAGAACGCGGCCACCTACATCAGCCTGCACACCGCCGACCCCGGCACCACCGGCGCCAGCGAGGTCACCGGCGGCACGTACGCGCGCAAGGCCACCACGTGGGGCAGCGTGACGAACGGGTCGGTCACCGGGTCGGAGGTGACCCTCGACATCCCGTCCGGCACCACGATCACCCACTGGGGGCTGTGGACCCTCGCCAGCGGCGGCACCTTTTACTACGGGGGCGCGCTGGCCGCGTCCGAGTCGTACGGCTCGAACGGCACCTACGCCGCCACCCCCACCCTCAACGCCATCAACTGAGCGTTCTCGGCATGATGTCGGCTTCGCGGCTGGGGAGTGAGTGGTGGCGATAGCGGTCCGTGCCACCTCCACCCAGTGGGGCGAGGGCGTCTCCAGCGTCAACGTCACCAAGCCGACCGGCACCACCTCGGGCGACCTGCTGGTCGCCGTCCAGTTCTGCGACTACTCGGCCAGTACCGGGTCGGCGATGACCGCCCCCGCCGGCTGGACACAGGCCGGCTCGACGGCATCCACCCCGGGCGGCAGCTTCCACCCGGTCGGCAAGGTTTGGTACAAGGTCGCGGGCGGGTCGGAGCCGTCCAGCTACACGTTCGGGTCGTCCTCGTCGTCGTCGTCGGTGATCAGCGTGTTGGCGCTCTCCGGCGCCGACACGTCCACCCCGATCCGGGTGGTGCCGTCGTGGTCGACCGGTAGCGCGGGCACCAGCCACGTCGCCCCGTCGATCCCGGTCGGGTCGGGGCAGGCCGACGGGGATCTGCTGCTGTGCGCGGCCGCGTCGGACTACTACGACTCGGGCCGCGGCAACAGCTACAGCCCCCCGTCGGGGATGACCGAACGCACCGACATCTCGGCGCAGTTCACCTACACGTCGGTGGCGTCGCTCGCGCTGACGGGCACCGGGGCGACCGGCACGAAGACGTTCACCGCCAACCGGTCCTCGCAGGACCCGTACCGGTCGCTGTCGCTGGTCATCGCCGGTGGCTCGATCGCCAAGTCCGGCCCGGTGTCGGCGACGCTGCGGCTGACCGCCGGGCTGACGGGCGGCAAGCGGGCCGCCAGCGCTGTGGCGGCGCCCCTGCGGCTGGTCGCGCAGGCGGCCGGGGCCAAGCGAGCGACCGGCCCGCTCGCCGCGTCTCTGCGGATGCTCGCCAGCCTGGCGGGCGCCAAACACGGCTCCGGTGCGGTGTCGGCGACGCTGCGGCTGACCGCCGGGCTGACGGGCCGGAAGCTCAACCTGCTGTCGGCGACGCTGCGGCTGACCGCCGGGCTGGGCGGGGCGCGCCACGACACCACCGCCGGGCTGACGGCCCCGCTGCAGCTGGCCGCGGCGCTCACCGATCCCGTTCACATCAGCGGCGCCGCAACGACGGCAACCGTGCAGCTGCTGGCCGGCCTGCCCGGCGCGAAGCGGGTGCCGGGCACACTGTCTGCCACCGTGCAGCTGGTTGCGTCTGCTCCGGGCGCGAAGCGGGTGCCGGGCACACTGTCCGCGCCACTAAAGCTGGTTGCCGCGCTGACCGGCGCTTCCCGCGTTTCCGCGGTCGCGCTCCCGGCGGCCACCCTTCGGCTGCTGGCGGACCTCATCGGCCCCGTTCACGCCACCGCGGTGGCGCTCCCCACGGCGTCGGTGCGGCTGACGGCAGCCATCGCGGGTCAACGGATCGTCGTCGAGATCCCCGCCGCCGCCCTGGTCGCGACCGCGCAGATCACCGTCCCGTTCGAGCTCGTGTGCGTGGCCCGCATCCCGCAAAACGCCGGGCCACCCACCTTCCTCGAGGTCGACCCGATCGACTGGACCGGGCTGTCTTGGACCGACGAGCTGTCCCGCCCGCAGCGTTTGGATGTCGGGTGCAAGGTGTCCAGCCTGACCGAGCCGGTGCTGCAACGGTTGCGGAGCCTGGCGACGTCGCCGACCGAGCTGTGGCTGTACCGGGACGGCAAGCTGGTGTTCACCGGGCCGCTGCTGGGCGGGAACGTGCAGGGTGAAGGGTTGACGCTGCGCGCCGCCGGGCTGCTCGGCTACCTGCGGCTGATGGTCGTCCAGACAGATCAGGTGTTCAAACAGGTCGACCAGTTCGCCATCGCCGCCGCCCTGATCGACCAGTGGCAGACCCTGGAGTACGGCAACTTTGGGATCGACACCAGCGATGTCGGCGCCTCGGGGGTGCTGCGCGACGCCACCTATCTGGCCAAAGAGCTGCACAACGTCGGCCAGCGCGTCGAAGAACTGGGCGCGAGACGGAACGGGTTCGATGTGGCGGTGGATCCGGCGACCCGCAAGCTGAAACTCGCCTACCCCATCCAAGGGGTTGACCGGTCGACGGGTGAGGACGCGATCGTGTTGGACGGCCGCAACGTGACCTCCCCGAACATCGTGTTCTCGGTCGCCCCCGGGGATGTCGCGTCCGAGGCGTTCGGCACCGGCACCAGCTCGGGCGCGGATCCGATCTACGCGACCGCCGCCAACACCGAGCTGCGGGCAAAGTTCGGGCGGGCCGCGGTCACCGGCACATGGGATGGGGTGTCCGAGCAAACCACCCTCGACTCATACGTGCAGGGACTGGTGGATGCGCGGGGGGAGGCACTGCTGGTGCCGGGCCCGGACGCGCGGGTCACCCCGGACGCCGACATCTCCGGCTACGACGTCGGCGACACCGTGTCCTATCAGCTGCATTCGCTGCTGTCGACGGTGGGCGCGTTCCGGTTGCGGAAACGCACCGTCACGGTGTCCAAGACCGGGCAGGAGTCGGTGTCGTGCGAGTTCGTGTAGTGGGGGGTGCCGCGGATGGCTGACGATCGCCCGGCCGAATCCGAGATCGAGAAACTGGCCCGGGTCGAGCGGGAGCTGACCGACCTGCAGTCGACGATCATGGCGCGGGTGGCGCGCCGCCCCACCGGGGACATCGAGCCGACCCTCCGCAAGACCCCGAAGCCGGACACCCTGTTTCTGCAGGGCCAGACGGTGTCCCGCACCACGTATGCGGGGTTGTGGCAGTGGGTGCAGGACCAGGGCCTGGTGATGGCCGGGCTGTTCACGTCGGGGGACGGGTCGACGACGTTCGGGCTGCCCGACTTTCGCGGCCGGGTACCGGTCGGGGTGGGCACCCTCGGCAGCGACACGTACACGCTGGGCCAGCTGTTCGGGGAAGCCCGGGTCACGCTGACCACCGCCGAGATGCCCTCGCACGGGCACAGCGTGTCCGCGTCGACCAACTCGGCGGGCAGCCACAGCCACGGCGGGGGCACCGGCTCGGGCGGCTCCCACGGCGGCCACAACTACCAGACGTTCGGCACCGCGGGCGGTTCCCAGTTCCCGACCTCGCAGGGGTCCGGATCGTCGGACGGCAGCCACAGTCACAGCATCAGCAGCGACGGCAGCCACAGCCACAGCGTGAACGTGTCGCAGAGCAACGCCGGTGGGGGCGGCGCTCACGAGAACCGGCCCCCGAGTGTCGCGATCAACTGGGCCATCTGGACGTAACGGGAGGGTGGCGTGGCCATCGAGCTGACCGACGAGATCCGGCAGGCGGTGCACGACGAGGACTGCGCCACCCAAGGCCACGACCTGGATGTGTCCGGGGCGATGACCGGGCACGGCGGTCCGCCGACCAACGGGCGGTGGGAGGTGCGCGGCCCGGACGGGCAGATCGCGCACCTCGCCTGCCGCCGCTGCGGCCGGGTGTGGCTGCTGATCGAGGACGCCGGCCGCGGCTACACGGACGCGGTCACGAGGCTGAAGGCTCGGGTGAAGGATCCGGCGTGGGTGCAGCCTTTGCCCCGCCCGACCATCCCGACGCCGCCCGCCAGCTGACCGGTACTCGCAGTCCTCCCCGTCCGTCTGGATGTCGTGGATCAGGGGGAGATGAGCGATGGCTGGCCGGCACAGAAAGCGCACCCACCCGATCCAGAGGGTGGTCAAGGGTTCGGCGCTCGCCGCCGCTGCTGTCATAACAACGGCGGTGGTGGGCGGGTGGCCGACCAGGGGGGCGGCGGTGGCGGGTGGGGAGGCCCCCACCGCCGCATCCTCGGCCCCGACGGTGGTCGCACCGTCCACTGTGGTGCCGCCGACGGCGACCACGCTGTCTCCGCCGTCGAGCTCGACTCCGCCGCCGACCGCCACCGTCAAACCGGCACCACCGAGGACGTCGAAGTCGAAGCCGTCGCCCGCCACGCGGAAGCCGGCCCCGCCCGTGTCGTCGGCGTTGGGGGATCGGATCGTGGCCGCCGCCCGCGGCTGGGCAGGAACGCCCTATCTGTGGGGCGGAAACACCCGATCCGGTGTGGACTGCTCGGGCCTGGTGCAGCAGGTGCTCCGCTCGGTCGGGGTGTCGGCGCCGCGCACTTCGGCGCAGCAGGCCGCCTGGACCATCCGCATCCCCGCCGCCCAAGCAAGACCAGGTGACCTGGTGTTTCTCGGCTCCCCGGTCCATCACGTAGGCATCTACGTGGGCAACGGCCGGATGATCGACAACAGCCATCCGGGCACCGTCGTGCAGGAGCGCCCCCTCTACCGGGGCTCGTTCTTCGGGCGCATTCCCAGCTGACCCGCCGCCCCTGCCTGTCCTTTGTGTTCACCCACCCCGAGGGGGTTTCGTGTCCTGTTCTCGCCTGCCCGCCACCGTCGGCGTGCTGCTGGCCGCTGTGCTGGCCCTGACTGGCTGCCGCGTGACTGGTGGCTCGACCCAGGTCGACACCGGCGATGGCTGCACCGAGATCACGATGCCGTCGATCGACGTGTCCGCGCCGTCGGCGCCGGCCACGCTGCCCGGGGTGGTGCTGGCGCCGTGCCCCACCACCCCGCCGCCGGCCCCCACCACTGAGCTTCCCGCGCCGACCACCGCGCCGACGACGACCTCGCCGCCTGCGACGACACCACCACCTGCCGGGGATCCCACCTCGGCGGCCGTGCAGCGCGGCTGGGGCACCCCGGTCGGTGGGGACGAGTTTGACTACGTCGGCGCGCCCGACCCGGCCAAGTGGTACCCGTACGACGGCCCCGGGCACGCCGGCAACGGCATCCGTACCCCCGACGCGTTCTCCGTCAACGGTGAGGTGCTGCGGGTGCACGGCGACGCGACCGGCCGCACCGGCGGCATGGAGTACACGTCTGGTCAGTACTTGGGCCGGTGGGAGGCCCGCATGAAGGCCCCGGCCGGGGACGGCGCCTACCACCCCATGCTCCTCCTGTGGCCCGACGCCGAAGACTTCCCGGTCGGCGGCGAAATCGACTACGCCGAAATCTTCCGCGGCGACCGACAGTCGGTGAACTTCTTCCTGCACTACGGCGCGGACAACTCGCAGACCTACACCCAGAACCACCCGGTCGACGCCACCGCCTGGCACAACTACGCCGTCGAATGGGCCACCGAATGCGTCACCGGGTGGATCGACAACGTGCAGTGGTTCCAAGACTGCAACCCCGACCACATTCCGCCGCGGTCGATGCACCCGACGATCCAGCTCGACGGATTCAACGGCAACGGGCCCTACATCCCGTCCGACATGTACGTGGATTGGATCCGCCAGTATGCGCTCTGACCTCGACGACGACCACGACCGGCTCGTCCGGGTCGAAACCAAACTGGACACGCTGCTGCAGCGGCTTGACCCGATGCTGCAAGACCACGAATCGCGGATTCGGAAGCTCGAGCAGAAGGTGTGGGTGGCGTGTGGGGCGGCGATCGCGGGTGGTGGCGCGGCCGGAACGGTGGCGTCGTTCCTGATCGGGTTGTGAGCGGCCCGGACGTCGCTTATGCGGCGACCCGCTGCCCGGACACGGTGGTGGAGGCGGAGCGGCTGCTGCGGGACGGGATGGCGGCTGCGCTGTCCTGCTCGCCCAGCGAGATCGATGTGGTGGTGGAGCCGTTCCTTGCCGGTGCACGGCTGCGCGGGTTCTGGATGCCCCGAACTGATCGGAGAGCCCTGTGACCGTGTGCCGGTGCGGGCATCCCCGCGACGTTCACCGCCACCTGCGGCCCGGCTCCGACTGCGGCGCCTGTGGGCCCCATGTGTGCCCGCGCTGGCGACCGCGCCGGTGGTGGCATCCCCAATCTCGATCCGGGAGGTAGCTGTGGACAGTCCGATCTACCGGCAGTTGTCCGGGGAGACGCTGATCGATGTCCCCGAGTACGGGCCCGCGCACACGGTCGCGCTCCCGCCGGTCGGCTACCCGGATCCGGGCCCGGAGCTGCACACCTATCCGGTGGCGGTGACCGCGGGGGAGCAGGACCACTCGGATCCGTGGCGGTGGGCCGGTGACGAGGCCGATGCGCCGGGGGAGGTGTGATGGGCTGGCGGAACTGCCAGGCCAGCATGACGCTGGTCGCCGAGATCAACCAGCGGTGGCCGGGCCGCGACAAGGGCAGCGACGGCACGATCGGCGATGCTGCGCACGCGTCACGGCAGAGCGACCACAACCCGTGGGTCAAGCTCGACGGTGTCGGCGTGGTGCGGGCCCGAGACATCGACAAGGACGGCATCGACGCCCCCTGGCTGGCCGAACATCTGCGCAAGCTTGGCGCCGCTGGTGACCCGCGGCTCGCCCCCGGCGGGTACGTGATCTTCAACCGGCGGATCACCAACCCGGACTTCCGGTCGTGGCGCGCCTACACGGGGTCGAACTCGCACACCTCGCACATCCACGTCAGCTTCTCGACCGTGCCGGCCGGGTTCGACTCGACCGCCCCGTGGGGCATCGCGACGGCCCCGGGACCGCGGCCCCGACCAGCCCCCGCCCCGCGACCGACACCTGTGGAGGACGACGTGTCCGTGCAAAACATCCTGCTCGACGGGACCGGCGAGATCACCGTTCGGCTCCCGGTCGGCAACGGCGCCATCGCGACGTCGCGGGCGTGGATCTCCGCCAACCTCCGCTCCGGGGCGACCAGGCCGGGTCGGGTGCGCTGGTGGTTCCAAGGCGCGTCGGCGGGGATCTCGCGTCGGGATTGGACCGAGCTGCGTGTGGTGGACGGGCTGTCGTCGGAGGTCACCGACGAACTCCCACCCGGCACCCGCAAGATCAACATCCAGTACGAGATGCCCGACGGCGGCACCGTCTGCCTCGAAGCCATCCGCTAGTAGCCAACACATCGGAGGGATAACCCATGCTGTCTGCCGCATTCTGGGTGGCCGCGCTCGAACGCGCCGTGAAGACGGCTGCCCAGTCGCTGCTGTCGCTGTGGCTGGTCGGTGACGTCGCATTCAACCTGCTGTCCATCGACTGGGGCACCGCGGCCGGGGTGGCCGCCGGGGCGGCGGTGATCTCGCTGCTCACCTCGATCGTCTCCGCCCCGGTGCGCGGTGACGGCACCCCGTCGCTGGTCGGGGAGGGTGCCCCACGCCACGCCGCCCCGTAGCGTTCGTCCGCTCCCCACGCGAAAGCCCCCCGAGCCCGATTGGGCTCGGGGGGCTTTCGTTGTTTCTGGGCCCCCGCGGGGGCGGGACGACACGGCTTGCCCGCGTCATCGCCTCCACACGTTGACGCGCTCCCGCTGCAGCAGCGGCGCCCCGTCCGGGCCCTTGACGTAGGCCGGGACCCAGATCCGCCGGTGCTGCTGCACCGATGGGCGCCACGCGTTTTTCCAGTGCCCGCGCACCACCCACCGGTGCCGGTAGGTGCGCCCCGGCTCCTCGGGCTCGCGGTCGGGATCCGGGGGCCGGTAGAGGTGGCGGAGGTCGACGATCGTGACCTCCGGGGCCGGGCGGGCGGCGCGGGCGTAGGCGCGGGTGATGCGCCGGTCGATCGGTGCGGGTGTCCGGTCGGCGAGGGTCGGCTGCTGCATCAGCTGCCACGCCGCCCACACCGTGGTGGCGATCGTGCGCACCCGGGCGGGGATGTCGCCGACGGGCTGCGGCTCGACGGTGACGGGCAGGACCTCCCCGATCATCGGCAGCAGCGGCGGCACCTCCTCGGGATCGAGCCATACCCCGCCGCGGGCCGCGGCGGCCGCGAGGTGGCTGCGGTCGAGCCACAGCCACAGCAGCAGCCCCCCCGGCGCGGGCCCCCACGACACGGCGGCCACCGGGGCGGCGGTCGTGGGGTCGAGCTGGAGCTGTCCCATGCCGCCGTCGGCGACGAGCAGCCCCATCCCGGCGTGGCGGTCCTGCGCGGACCAGCGCACGGTGTCCAGGTCGGCGGCGGCGGACACGGCGAGCGCGGTCATGTCGGCGGACATCCAGTACAGCTCGCCGTGCAGGTGGCGCGCGGTGAGCTCAGCGACGTCGGCGGGCAGCTCGACGTGGCGCCGGAGCGTACTGGTCGGGTCGGCCAGCAGCGTCGCGGCGCGGTCCCGGACCCGCGGCAGCAGCGACGGGCGAATCATGTCGGGGTGTCGCGGGTGGTCTTGACCAGCTTGTACACGCCATCCCGGGTCATCCCGGCCGCCTCGGCGATGGCGGTGCGGGGGAGCCCGGCGGTGAACGCGGCGGCCACGGCGGTACGCCGCCGAGCCTCGGCCTGGGCGAGGTGCTCGGCGGCGGCGCGGACCTCCGCGAGAAGGTCATCGGCGGACATGGTCAGGCCCGCTCGACGTCGACGATCCAGTAGCCGCGCTCGACGTCGGTGGGGTCGCCGGTGACGCGCCAGTCGTGGTCGGCCAGCAGCTCGACGGGGTCCACGCCGTCGTGGAGGGTGTAGCGGGCGATCTCATCGGCGCCCAGGCCCTCGTCGTCGCGGGTCATGACGATGACCTCGGGGTCGCCGAGGGCGGCGGCGTCGGTGGTGATGATGTGGGCGGCGGCGGTGGTGGTCATCGAGGGCTCCTCGGGGTGTCGGTCCGTCCTGCTGATGTAGACAACTCTATACGAATCTGTAGAGAGCTGTCTACATTTCTCACTCGAATGGACCAACGCGGCTACCTCGGCGTCATCGTCCAACCACCGTCGGCGGTGATCTGCACCAGCGCTGCCTCCGACCCGCGCACCGGGAACATCACCGTTCCGTCGAACCGTCCGATCTCGTTGACCGGCAGGTCTGGCGCCACCAGGCTGTCGGTCATCACCCACACCGCGAAGTTGCTGGTCCCGTTGTGGGTGAGATGGACCGTGTCCGGGCCCGTGCTGTACAGCACGACCTCATCTCCGGTGCCGGAGACCGCCTGCCCCGGGGCGGCCCGCCGGGCTAGCGACAGGTCTCCGACGATCAACTTCCAGTCACCCTTCGCGGTGACCTGCACCCGCGACGTCTCATCGCCGCGTGCCCCGATCCAATGCTGCCCGCCGTACGGGCCGATCCTGTTGACGATCAGGTTGTCGATCCGGGCGTCGGTCTTCACGATCGTGTTCCCGGTGCACTTGGGGCAGGAGAACACGATGATGCCGAACCCGACCGGCTGCTGCAGGTCGACGACGTCGGGCCCGGTGCCGGTGAAGGTCTGCATGGGTGCTGGTGGCGGGGTCGCCGGGGCGGCGGCGGTGGCGGGTGTCCACGGCGGCGGGAACGTCGGCGACACAACCGACGAGGCTGGTGTCGAGACGCCGCTCGAGCAGGCGGCGGCCAGCACGGCGAGCACAAGCACGAGCAAGCCACGGAGGGCACGCATCATCAGTCTCCAGTGGGTAGGCGGGTGTTTGATCGTCGTCTGTCACATCTGTCGTGTTACGACCCGTGACCGGATCGTCACCAAGGGGCCTTTCGTCGCGCCCGAGGCAAGTTAGCTCAGCGTGTCCGGGTTAGGTTTCTCACCCGGCCCTACTCGGCCGCCTATCGCATGGCTGACCTGCGGAAAGTTAGCCGCGGCGGCGAGTTACCCCCGCCCGTCGCGCGACCGCGCCCAGCCTCGGGGAGCGGTTCGCGCGGGCCGACCCGGATCTCACTCGCCGTCCAGATCGGCGGTCGCCCGACGTACGAGCGCGGCCCGAACCGCGGCCGGATCGACCGGCCACCGGTTGCCCGTCGAGGCCACCTTCACCCCGTACACGTCGCGCAGCCGCTCCCGCAGCGCCTTGCCGGTCAGCGTCCGGTACGGCGCCCAGCCCGGCGCGTGGTCGCGCAGCAGCGCCGGCACATCGGCCACCGGCACCGGCTCGGCACCGAGCACGGCGTCCAGGTCCTCGAGGAGATCCCGTGGCGCCTGCATCATCGGCCGGTTGCCACCCGGGACGCCCTTGCCGCGGCGCTCGATCGCGGCCATCGCCCGTTCGATGATCGGGGTGACCTGATCCCCGGCCGGGTCGTCCTTGTCGACCGACAGGAAGTACACCTGCACGATCTCCGAGCGCTGCCCGGTGAAGCCCTTCACCACTGCGGTGCCGATGTCGGTGCCCGGGATGAGGTCGGTGGCCCGGTGCCCGGCCCGGTAGGCGCCCTGCCCGAGCAGCGCATCGTTGGGGACGTGGTCACCGACCGCGAAGGCGATCCCGTTGGAGCAGTTGCGGGTCACGTCGCGGGGCATCGAGTCCTTCGTCGGGGCCTGCGTGGACACGATCAGGTGGATGCCGCGTTTGCGGCCCAGCCGCACGATGTCCACCAGCAGCTTCGATACCTCGGCGCCGTGGGTTTCGTGCTGGATCGCCACGTGCGCCTCCTCGATCAGACACACCAGCGGGTGCAGGCCGACCCCCTTGGCCGCGTATTCGCGGGTCACCGCGGGGATCTCGTAGCGGACCAGCAGCTCCCCGCGGGCCTGCACCTCGGCGTGCAACTCCCGCAGATGCTCGCAAATCTCGGCGATCTTCTCGTCCTCGGCGCCCATCACGTAGCGGGAACACCGCGGCCGGAACGCCTCGAAGTCGTAGTTCGCGTCCGGCACCCAGATCCGCAGCTCGACGGTCGGGTCAAGCGCACAACCGGCGACGATCGCACGGGCCGCCGAGGACTTGCCCTGCCCGGGCATCCCGCCGGTGAGGGTGTTGCGTTCCATGATCGGCGCGACGACCGGCTCACCACGCAGGTTCCGCCCGAACGGCACCCCCTTGAACACGTCGACGTGACCGGCACCCAGCAGCGGGTACGGCCCGGCGCCCTCGGCGAGCGCACCCTTGTCCGCCACCCACAGATCGAGGATGCCGGCCTCGGAGCCGGTGGTCGGCCACACCTCCTTGGCCAGCCGGTGCAGCCCGGTGGCGAGGTCGGCGCGGCGGCGGGCGATCTTCTCCGCGGTGACCCCGGCGGGTAGTCGGATGACGGCGTGGGTGCCGCGGCCGTCGACCCTCGCGGGGGTGAGGAACTGCAGCGGGGTACCGGCCTTGAGGTAGGCGGTGATCTGCGGGATCCGTAGCGCCTCCAGAGCGCGGGCGATGGTGGTCTCGTCGACCGTGAGGTCGGTGTCACCGTCGGCGGAGGTGGCTAGCCACGCCGGCGGGGTGCCGCGCCGCTGCCCCTCCCGCCACGCCGCGGCGACGAGCAGCAGCGGCGCCGCCACCATGAGCGGGGTCCACGCCAGCGACACCGCGGTGAAGACCCACCGGATCACGTCGAGGGTGCCGGTGATGATGTCGGCGAACCGGCCCGCCCCGGACAGCTGCACGAACACCCCCAGCGCGATCACCAGCCCAACCAGCCCGGCGAGCGCGCCGACGGCGGCCTTGACCCCCCCGAGCGCGAGGGCGGGCACGTCCATGAGTGTCTGGTGGCGGGCCTTGGCGGCCCGCTCCCGCCGGTCCACCCACTCGGCCAGCGCCTCCCGATCCCCCGCGGCCTCCGCCGCGCGGATCTGCCGCCGGTACACGCCCATCGTGGACGCGTCGTAGGCCCGCGACACCCATGATGTGAACCCGGCGGCGACCAGCACCCCCGCACCGATCACCGTGCGGGTGGTGCGGGCGGGCGCGGTCTGCGCCTCCCGCAGCGTGGTCACCAGGTGCACCACCCGGGACCGCGCCCGGGCCGGTGTGGTGTCGTCGACGACCTCGGCGTCGATCACCGCAGGCTGGTCGTGCTTGCGCAGGTCCACGACACCACCCGGCCGGTCTGTGCTCGGCTCGGTCACCGTTTCTTCCTCTTGCGTTTCTTGCGGGGGACAGGCGTTAGGACGAGGGTCATACGGCCGCGCTTGTCGCGCTGAAAGATCCCGCCCACCAGCGTCTTGGTGGGCTTGCCGAACGCCGCCACCAGCAGCACCGCCACCACGAGCGACAGTGCGAGCGCGGCGCCCCCACTCACCGCGCCCACCCCCGCCCATCGAGCGGGAGAATCTCGCCGTCGACCACCACGGGCGGGCGCCCGGCCTCGAGCCGCGCGTGGTGGTGGACGTGCCGGACGGTCACCGTGTGGTCGTGGCGGACGACCACCACGACCGGCCCGCCCGGCGCGAGCTCCTCGTCGCGGTCCGGGACAGCGAGCGCGGTCCCGACCGGTCGCGGCTGCGGGTGCCGGCACCGGCCCCGCCCCCACACCAGCGCCACCGGGACGGCGATCGCGGCCCACCCACCGACCAGGGCGATCACCTCGGCGGGGGTCACGACGCCACCCCGGTTCCGTTGGTCTCCCGCGTGCGGGCGAGCAGCTGCCGTGCCTCGTGTTCGCTGATTCCCAGCTCGCGGGCCAAACGGCGGCGCCCGGCACCGCCGGCGATTAGCCGAGCGGCCCGATCACCCGGCTGGTCACCCGGGTCTCCCACCTCGTCGCCCGTGGGTGGGGCGGTCTCCCAGAAGCGGGACAACCCGTTGCCGTCGAGCAGCTCCGCCCACTCCCGGTCCGCGTCATCCGCTTCGACGGGATCGACCGGCGAGTCCTCAACGGTCAAGGTGGCCCGCCCGACCAGCACCGCGAGATGCCACCCGGCCCCGACGACGGCTGGGGCGATGGCCCCGACCACCACGGCCGCCCACCACGGTGGCGCAGCCCCGGCGGCGTGCAGGCCGTGTTGGGCGGCGTTGCCGGCGACGGTCAGGGTCAGCAGCGACCAGGTCATCGTTCGTGCCCACCGCGCCGCATCCTCAGGCACCCGGCGGGACAGCCACACCGCGCACGACACCGCCGCGCCGGCGTCCACGACGACGGGCAGCAGCCAGGCGAGATGCGGGCCGATCCCGACGGCGAGCGCGAGCGATCGCAGCCCGTCGAACGACAGCACCGCGGCCGCGGCGAGCACGACCGCAAGCCCCGCCCACATCACCGCGCGGGTCATCGGATCTCCAAGGTCAGGAGCGCGCCGACCGGTACACGGAGCTGCTCACCGCGGCCGTTGGTGAGGACGAGGTCACCGGCGTGGACCTCCACGTCCAGATACCAGGCGGACATGCGGCGGGTGCGCATGATGCCGTCGTCGCCGCGGTGGTGGATGAGCGCGACCCGCTCCGGCACGGCGACACCGACACGGCGGGCGGCGCGGAAGAGGCGGCGGATCACCGCACACCCCCGCCCGGGCGGGCGGCGGCGCGTGCTCGATCGAGCGTCAGCTTTGGGTTTGCTGGTCCAGGTATCGGCGGTGCCAGAACCGGATCAGGGGCCATGATCTGCGCGTAGTGACGATCGGACTCCACCTGGAGATCCAAAACGACCCCCTGCTTCTGGTAATAGTGCAGCTGCGCTTTCGCTCGATTGCACGCGCGGCACCATCGAATCCCCTGCTTCGCGCGACCCGGTACAAGATTTGGTGGCACCAGTCGGTGGTTTCGGGGGCAGACACGACGGGTGGCGTACCCGTGGCGGCCGTGACGGATCGAGTCATCCTGGTTTTCGGCGGGCGTCCCGTAGCGCAGGTTCTCCAGATGGTTGTTCGACGGATCGCCATCCCAGTGGAGGATCTCCATACCATGCGGGCGAGGCCCGACGAATGCAGCCATCACAGCCGAGTGGACGGTGGTAGGTCTTCTACGCGCCCGGAACGCCAGGTACCCACCTGTGATCGGGTAAGGAGTCAGCAGCCGTCCCCGGACTCGCCGCATGAACCCGTTCTTGTGGATGAGGATCCTGTCGAGCGAGCGCACTCTGCCTCGATCTGAGACCTCGTACTCACCCTCGAACCCAACAACTGGGAGCCAGCGTTCGCGGCCGGGCGCCTGACCGGCCATCAGAGGCTTCCGCCGCGTAGCGCTACTGAGTTTCGAGGTACCGCTTGGCCCAGCGGCGGGCGTTGCCGTGCGGGATACCGGTTTCTTGTTCGATCTGCCGCCAGGACAGGCCACGGCTGCGCATGGCGACCATCAGCTCGCCGCGCTCGAACTCGATTGCGGCGCGGTCGCCAACTCGTCTGGCACGTTCGATGAGCTCGGGCAACGGAACCTCCGACAGCGGCGCGGGCGACGTGCCTCCGTCGGTGGGTGTTGCCATGGCATCGAACCCTACTGGGAGCTGATCTGGTCGCCATGTTCATAGTGTGCCAGAATGGCACACCTGGAGTCACCAGGCAAAAGGACGGCCCCCGGCGGTGCTGACGACACCAGCCGAGGGCCTCAGATCCACTGAACAGGAGTGGACCCATGGGAAGTTTGGCGTACCCACGCCGCGATGTCGCCTCAACCACTCGGCTGCGGCCGGGTGACCTGCCGCCGCAGGTCCTCATCGCCCCGCACTGCGACGGGGACGACTGGGTGTTCGAGCCGGGCGGCCCCACGATCTGGCTGTCCGGCCACCTCGACGACGCCGACCTGTGTCTCGCGTTCGCCGCCGCCCTCGACACCTACACCACCCACGTTCGCGAGACCGGAGGTTCCGTCGTGCCCGAGATCGAGCAGCCCCACCACCCCGGGTCGTCGCCGTTCGACGCGATCCGCCGCACTGACGGGTCGGGGGAGTGGTGGTCGGCGCGGGACCTTCAGCCGATGCTCGGATACAGCAAGTGGGAGCGGTTCGTCGACGCGATCGAGCGGGCTCGGGTAGCTGCCGTGAACGCTGGTGGAGATCCCGACCGGGCGGCTTCCCGGCTCCGGGAATCCGTCACGACCAGCGGAAACGCTCCCGACACCTTCCGGATCAACTACCGCCTGACCCGCTATGGCGCCTACCTGGTCGCGATGAACGGGGACCCGCGCAAGCCGGAGATCGCCGCCGCGCAAACCTATTTCGCGGTGAAGACCCGGGAGGCCGAGACGGCGGTCCCTGCGCAGCGGCTGCCGGACATCACCACCCCCGAGGGTGTGCTCGCGATGGCCGAGCAGTTCGCCGCCACCGCCCGCCAGCTGGTGGCCGAGCGAGCGAAGGTGGCCGAGCTCGAACCCCCGGCCCGCTCGTGGCACACCCTCGCCGCGGCGACAGGCGACTTCTCGGTGGCCGACGCCGCCAAGATCCTGTCCCGCGACCCTAACATCCGGTTGGGTCGGGACCGGCTGTTCACGATCCTGCGCGGGCTGCGCTGGTGCTACCGGCAGACCGGCGACGGCCGTAACCGCGCCTACCAGACCGCCGTCGAGGCCGGACGGCTGTCGGAGCTGCCGTCGTCGCACTACCACCCCCGCACCGGGGAGCTGGTGCTGGACGCCCCGCAGGTGCGGGTGACGGTGAAGGGGCTGGGCTGGCTGCACCGGCATCTGGGTGGGGTCGCCCCGCTGGCGCTGCCGGAGACGGCTGAGCCGCTACCGCTCGGCTAGCCGTCGCGATCTTGGAGTAGGTGTGGGCTGACCGCGTTCACACTTACTCCACACAAACTTTCCGTCGCCGATCCGTATTTGATTCGAATCGTGTCGACTGGCTCCGACCTGCGCCGATCGTGTTGACGAAGGCGCAGGTCAGAGCCCTGTCGAGCGCTGCGGACGAATACCGAATCATGCCGCTGATCGGGCCAAGCACTCGCAGGGTTACTGGTTCGAGTCCAGTCGGAGGAGCTTCCCCCCAGGTCAGCGGCCTAGCCGAAGATCTTCCGTTCGCACCGGTCCGCGTTTACTCCGCGAAAACCGCCGCCAGCGCCGCGGCCGCCGCTTCCCCGACCGCCCGCCGCCCGATGTAGTGCTCCAACGTCCGCAGGTTCGCGTGGCCGATCTGGTCAGCGATACCCGGACGGCCGGGTCGTGATCGTCCCGCTGCACCGCTCCCTCGCCCGCGGCAGGCGGGGCTGAGCGCCGCGGATTTCTCGGCCTCCTCGGCTGAGGGCACCGCTTACCTCCCGCTACCTGTGGCGGAGACCGGCACACGAGCGGGACCGTTTCAAGATCGATGGGTTCGGCCCGACACGCCGGGGCTGAGGTACGGCGGGATGGGTACGGAGTGTGATGACTGTTGAGGCTGTGACGACACGGCATCGAAGAAGGAGGCCGGCGCGCCGGAGACAGGCGCACAAGAACCGCGGAGATGACTGAGCACCTCGGGCACGCCAAGCACGCCGACCAGCCAGGTCGTGAGGGTATGAACGTCCGCAATGGATCGCGGGCGGAGGCGGTGGTCTCCGATGTGGTGGGCGAGTCGAGGTTGGCATGACGTCCACTTGATCAGGAATTCGTTCCGCATCGCATCGAAGCGTGATGGGGGCGCGTTGGAGAAAGATCTGAGGCCGATCTACGCGGCGGGGACAGACCCCGGAAAACTACATCACCGTCACTCCAACTGAACGGCATTGGGGTTAGCTCAGGGCGATGTTGCCGATGCTGCGGTAGGCGAAGAGGAACGCGGCGGCGATGATGATGGTGCCGGTGACCGCGATTGCGACGGATTGGGCTCCTCGGATGCGTCGAATGAGCATGCCGAGGAGCAGTGCGGCGCCGACGAGGCCGATGATGGTCCAGTAGGTGGGGTCGGTGGTGTCGCGGACGGTGGTGAGGCCGTAGACGGCTTCTCCGATTCCGATGCCGGCGAGGACTGCGGTGCCCAGCGCCGCGCGTAGGTCGTTGGCGCGCAGCCATGAGGCCGCGGCGCCCACGAAGGGGCCAGCGAGGATGCCGATGACGGAGAACATCAGCGGGTTGTAGTAGGCGCCGCGGAATTCGGAGGCGGCGGTGTATCCCAGCACGAGGAGGACGAAGCTGACGGCGCCCAGTGCTGCTGCGGTGCCGACTGGTGACCGCGACCAGTAGACGAGCAAGGCTGTGAGCACGGTCCAGCCGCTGGCGGAGTTGGCGATGGGTGCTGCGGCGTCCGGCAGGAATCCTTGGGCGTAGGCGGTCAAGCCGCCGAGGACGAAGCTCAGGACCGCGACGATCGCGGCTCGTTTGACCGTGGCAGAAGTGGAGCCGGTGCGCTGGACGTCGGACAGTTCGCTCACCGGATCACCATAGGCATGACTGAGGCGATGGAATCATGACACGTCGTTCCCGCCGTCGTATCCGCCGGAGTCGCGTGAGCGGGCGGTCCGGATGGGTCGCCGAGATCCGGGACGACCACGACTCGCTGCATCCTCACGGCCGCTTCGGCTGTGTCGCGTCGGTGCCACGATGATCACGTCCGGCCGGGTTCGCTCCTTTCTTCGGTGCCTGCCGCGGTGGGCTGACCGTCCAACTGAGGCGTGCCCGCTCCGGGCAATGCGGAGGAGGAGCGGAAGATCCGGAAGTTGGCTGCCGTCTGGCGCGTCGCGAGGCCGTCTGACCTGGGGCAGACCGGGAGCACGGCCTTACGCCTGTGTGCGAAGCGTCGCCATCAGCACCGGACCTCGATGATGCGGATCCGCGCGGCGAGAAGGTCCTGGTAGGTCGACTGCCCCTGTCTCCCCGCGCACGGCGCCGGCGACGATGTCCGCCACCCAGAGGTGACTCGACGCGGGACCGGACCCCGGCTGCCCGGCACGGATGGTCAGGCAGGAAATGTCGCGAGCACCCAGAGAACGGCGGCGAGCACGGCGGCCCGCAGCAGGCCGCCGCCGAGCTGGGCCAGGGGGATCACCCCGAGGAAGTAGACGGGCAGCGCCGCGGCCAGCGGGCGGGGCAGCACCCGACGGCGCCAGCATGCGACGGCGAGGCCGATCAGCCCGACGAGCACGGCGGCGTTCGCGACGATCGCCACGGGGCCGAAGAACTCCGGGTCGCTGCCGTTGATGTTGCTGGCCGTGGCCCCGACGGCGAGCAGCGCGTTACCTGCCGCGACGCTGATGCCGGGCCACCGCGTTCCGGCACGCTGGGCGAGTACGAGCCACAGCGGGATCGCCGCCACGAGCGCCACGGCGAACAGGCTCAGCACGACGTGGGTCGCGGTGTCGTGGGTCGCGAGCCCGGAGTCGGTACGGGACAGTTGCAGCGCGCCGATCACCCCCTCCACCGCGGCGGCGCCGATGGCGGTGACCCGAACGACGGGGCGCAGGGGGGTGCGGGACTCGGTGGTGCTCACGGGGTTCGTCCTTTCCGGCCCCGGTCGCTCCGGAGCTCCCCGAGAGCCTGCGGCCGGATCGGGAACGCGCACATCGTCCGCGACGCGCCGAACGGTCCGACTTCGGGCGCCCCGCGGGTACGACCTGAGTCGGACGTCAGCGGCCGTCCGGCCCTTTATCGTGATCGTGTGGATCCCGTCACGGCGCTGGCCAGGCCGCCGACCCGCCCTCGGTGGGTCGAGTACGTGATGGCCGCCGCGCTGCTGGTGTGGGCCGTGTTGGAGGCGCTGGTCTCGGGCGGTGAGTGGCCCGTGGAGGTCCTCGTCGCCGCGATCTGGTCGCTTCCGGTCGTGCTGCTGCGGATCGCCCCGGGACCCGGGCTGGCCGTGGTTCTTGCCGTGTTCCTGGGTCACGCGTTGTCCGGGCCGGAGCTGCTGCCGGGGGCGATGCCGCTGCCGTCGATCCTCCTGCTGGTTTTCGGCGCGGGGTTGTGGATGGCCAGCGCGGTCTGGTCGGTGTCCTCGGTCGTCGCGGCGGCGGCCACCGTCCTGGGGGTGCAGGCGTTCGGCTACTACGCGGCGGACGGGGCGGGCCAGTACCTGGTCGGGGTGTTCTTCATCGTCGGAGCCTGGACAGCGGGCCGGATGATCCGGCGCCGGGCCGTTCAGCTGCGTCGCGCGCACGAGGCGGCGGCGCGGTCCGCCCAGGAGGCGGTCGCTGCCGAGCGGCGACGGATCGCGCACGAGCTGCACGATGTCGTCGCACACGCGGTGTCGGTGATCGCGGTGCAGGCGGGTGCGGCGGAGGACCTGATGGAGTCGCATCCCGAGCGTGCCCGGGTGCACCTCGGGCATGTGCGACACGGCGCGCGCGAGGCGATGACGGAGATGCGCAGGCTCCTCGAGGTGCTGGACCCGGACACGCTGCAGGTCGGCCCGAGTGCGTCGCGCGGTGGCACCGCGGTGGAACGGGACCCGTTGCCCGGCACCGACCGGATCGACGAGCTGGTGGATCAGACCCGGGCGGCGGGGATCGAGGTCGAGGTGTGCCAGGAGGGCGCGTTCCGGCCATTGCCTGCGGCGCTTGACCTGGCCGTCTACCGGGTCGTGCAGGAGGCGTTGACGAACGTGCGGCGGCACTGCGCGGGCGGGCGGGCCGTCGTCGTGCTGCGCACGAGCATCGACGCGGTGGAGATCGAGGTGCGCAGCACCGGAGGGAACGGTCCGGTCGCGCGGACGGGCGGAGGCGCGGTGGCGGTGGCGGCGGGTGGGCGCGGGCTCGCCGGCATGGCCGAACGCGTCCGGGTGTTCGACGGCGAGGTCGAGGCGGGCCCGCGCGGGGACGGCTTCGTCGTCCATGCTCGGCTGCCGGTGGGCACCGAGGCGGATGCGTGAGCGCCGGGGAGATCATCCGCGTGCTGATCGTCGACGATCACGAGCTGATTCGCTCCGGCCTGGCGGGCATGCTCGGCGCGCGGGAGGACATCGAGGTACTCGGCGAGGCTTCGGACGGCGCACAGGGGGTCGACGCGTGTGCCCGGCTGCGCCCGGACGTGGTCCTGATGGACGTGCGGATGCCGGTGCTCGACGGCATCGAGGCGACCCGGCGGATCCGCGCGCTGCCGGCCCCTCCCCGCGTGCTCGTGCTCACGACGTTCGACCTCGACGAATACGCCTACCAGGCGCTGCGCGCCGGGGCCGACGGCTTTCTGCTGAAGGACACCCCACCGGCGCGCATCGCCGATGCCGTCCGCATCGTGTCGGCCGGTGAGGCGCTGCTGGCGCCGGCGCTCACCCGCAGGCTCGTCGAACGGTTCGTGCGCCGGCCCGGCCCCGGTGAGGCGGCGACCCGCCTTGCCGCGCTCACCGAGCGGGAGACCGAGGTGCTGCGCCTGGTCGCGCGAGGCCTGTCGAACGCCGAGATCGGCACCACGCTCTACGTCAGCGAGGCCACCGTGAAGACCCATCTGACCCGGACCTTCGCCAAGCTCGGGCTGCGGGACCGGGTCCAGGCCGTGGTGTTGGCCTATGAGACGGGCCTGGTCGAACCCGGCCCCGCGACGGACACCACCCGAGAGTGATCGGCGTGTGGGAACGGGCAGCCGCGAGGAGCGCGGTCCCCGCCGCCGATCCGCTGATCACGGGGTAGCGGCCGAACCGAGCGTCGGAGGCGTCGACGCCGGGGCGGTGGCCGAGCCGAGCACGTGCGGGACGGTGGGCAGCGTGATCCGGATATCGGGGAACCGGAATCGGCGTAGGCGCGTGATCTCGAATCCGGCGTCGCTGATCAGGGCGGTGGTGTCGACGGCGGTGTGGCAGCCCCCGGCCAGCCGCGGCCAGACGGTGGCGTCGATGATCCGTTGCGTGGCCCGGAGAGCGGGTGTCTCGGCGAGCGTGTGCTCGAGGAACCGCAGCTGCCCGCCGGGCCGTAGCACGCGGATCAGCTCGGCCAGCATCGCGGGGCGGTCGTCGACCGAACACATCACCAGGCACACCACGGCGGAGTCGGTGCTGTGGTCGGGCAGTGGCAGCCGGTCTGCCGTGCCGGGCAGCACCCGGACCTGCACCGGGGCCGTCGTGCTTGCGCGCAGCGCGAGGGCCCGCAGGTAGGGTTCGGGCTCCACGGCCGCGACGTCGGTGACGGTCGTCGGATAGTGAGCGAAGTTCATCCCGTTCCCGCAGCCGATCTCGACCACGTTCCCGGTCAGGCCCTCGAGCAGCTCGCGTCGCAGCGGGGCCATGCCGCCGGCCTCCATCTGCTTGCTGAGCCGGGCGTAGCAGCGGCTGAACACCGGTCGCGGACGATCAACCTGCGGTGCGGAGGGCGTCGGGTCGGGTACGGACATGGGTCGAGTTTCCCACCGCTGCCCGCCCGAGCTGCTCATTCGCCGGAACGGACCGGGTCGCCCTGGGTCAGCGCCTCGGCGAGCAGCCGTTGGACCTGGGCATCCTCGGCGGAGTAGTAGACGAACGTCCCTTGACGGCGGCCGCGGACGAGCCCGGCCAGCCGCAACTTGGACAGGTGCTGGCTGACGGCGGTCGGTGCCGCATCGACCAGCTCGGCCAGACAGGCCACCGACGTCTCGCCTTGCGACAACGCCCAGAGGATCTTGATCCGGGTGGGGTCGGACAGCAGCCGGAACGCGTCCGCCGCGAGGTGAACCTGCTCGTCGTCCGGCATCCGGAAGTCCGGCAGCGAGTCGTGCACAGTTCGAGGCTATCCGGACCGCTGTACATATGGCCACCTGTCCAGTCAGTAAGCTATATGCGTATCTGTGTGGATAGATATATAGTGCGCCAGTGGTACTGACGCAGACCGATCGAGTTCGCGCGCTCCCTGCTCCGCGGCGACTCGTGGCCCGGTTGTGGGATCTGCCGGAGGTGCGCTGGGCGGCGACGGCCACCCTGCTGTTCGCGATGGGCGCTTCGGCCCAGCTGGGCGAGGCGCCGCCGCCGGTGTGGTGGACGCTGTACCTGGCCTGTTACGTCACCGGCGGGTGGGAGCCCGCGCTGGCCGGCCTGACGGCGCTGCGGGACAGACGCCTCGACGTCGACCTGCTGATGATCGTGGCCGCGATCGCGGCGGCCGCGATCGGGCAGGTCTTCGACGGCGCGCTGCTGATCGTCATCTTCGCGACCTCGGGCGCGCTGGAGTCCGTCGTGACGCGCCGGACCGAGGATTCGGTGCGCACGCTGCTCGAACTGGCGCCGGAGCGGGCCAGCCGGCTGCGGGCGGACGGTACGGAGGAGTCGGTCGATCCCGTGGACCTGGCGGTGGGCGACATCGTGCTGGTGCGCCCCGGCGAGCGGGTCGGCGCCGATGGCGCGGTGGTCGACGGGGTGAGCGAGGTCGATCAGGCCACGCTCACCGGGGAGCCGCTACCGGTGCTGAAGCGACCCGGTGACGAGGTGTTCGCCGGCAGCGTCAATGGCACCGGCGCGCTGCGAGTGCGGGTTGGCCGGGTGGCCGCGGACTCGGTGGTGGCCCGCATCGGTGCGCTGGTCGAGCAGGCCTGCGCCACCAAGGCCAGGACCCAGCTGTTCATCGAACGGATCGAGCAGCGCTACTCGGTCGCGGTCGTCGTGGGGACCCTGCTGCTGTTCACGGTCCCGCTGGCCCTCGGGGCGGCGTTCGAGCCCACCCTGCTGCGCGCGATCACCGTCATGATCGTCGCGTCGCCCTGTGGGGTGGTGCTGGCCACCATGCCGCCGCTGTTGTCGGCTATTGCGAACGCGGGGCGGCACGGCCTCCTGGTCAAGTCGGCGGTGGTGCTGGAGCAGTTCGGTCACGTCAGCGTGGTGGCCTTCGACAAGACCGGCACGCTGACCGAGGGCACCCCGCGGGTCACGGAGATCGAGCCGGTGCCGGCCGCGGGCCTCGGCGTCGAACGGGTTCTCGCGCTGGCGGCCGCCGCCGAGAGTCCGAGCGAGCATCCCATCGCCCGAGCGGTGGATGCTGCCGCCCGCGACCGCGGCCTGTGCCTCACCGGCGCCGAGGGCTTCGGCTCCGTTCCTGGTGAAGGAGTCCGTGCCCGCGTCGACGGTCATCGGGTGCAGGTGGGCGCCCCCGCTCTGCTCGACGTCGTCTCCGCACCCGGCGACGCGACCGAGCAGGCCCAGGCCCTCGTCACGCGGCTGGAGACCGCGGGACGCACCGCGGTCGTCGTGCTCGTCGACGGCACACCCGCCGGGGTGCTCGGAATCGCCGACCGGCTGCGCCCCGACGCCCGCGCCGCCGTCGCCGTCCTCACGCGGCTGACCGGGGCCTCGCCGGTGCTGCTCACGGGGGACAACGACGTCGCCGCCCGTCGGCTGGCCGCCGAGGTGGGCATCACCGACGTGCGGGCGGGGCTGCTTCCGGCGGACAAGGTCGACGCCGTCAAGGCCCTGCAGGCCGACGGACACCGGGTGCTCCTGGTCGGCGACGGCGTCAACGACGCTCCGGCGATGGCCGCCGCCGACCTGGGTGTCGCGATGGGCAGGCGCGGTTGCGACCTCGCGCTGGAGGCGGCGGACGCGATCGTCGTCCGTGATGAGCTCGCCACCGTGCCCGCGGTGATCGCCCTGTCCCGGCGGGCGCGCCGACTCGTCGGCGTCAACCTCGCCATGGCTGCCGGCGCCATTGTCGCGCTGGCCGTGTGGGGTGTCGCCGGGACGTTGCCGCTGCCGGTCGGCGTGGCCGGTCACGAGGGCTCGACCGTCGTCGTCGGGCTGAACGGGCTGCGCTTGCTGCGGGCCGCGGCATGGCGCCGGGCCGCCGCCGGGCCATGATATAGAGGATATGTCTCCTTTTTATTAGACTCCCGGCCATGGGGACCAACGGCTCGACCGAGACAGGGGGCGGGGCCGGCCGAGCGCAGGTGGCCGTCGCGCCGACGCCGATCACCACCCGCCCATACCCGGCCCGGCCGGTGCGCAAGGGCAGCCGGTTGCTGTGGATGATGCGCACGACCGACCCCAAGGACATCGCGATCCTGTACCTGGTCACCTCGTTCGGGTTCTTCATGGCCGGCGGGCTGATGGCGCTGCTGATGCGCGCCGAGCTCGCCGTACCCGGACTGCAGTTCCTGTCGACCGAACAGTTCAACCAGATGTTCACCATGCACGGCACCATCATGCTGCTGCTGTACGCGACACCCATTTTGTTCGGTTTCGCCAACTACATCGTGCCGCTGCAGATCGGCGCCCCGGACGTGGCGTTCCCACGACTGAACGCGTTCTCCTACTGGTTGTTCCTGTTCGGCGGACTCACGGTGTTGGCGGGCTTTCTGACGCCCGGTGGCGGGGCCGATTTCGGTTGGTTCGCCTACGCCCCCCTACACAACGCCGTCTACTCCCCGGGTGTGGGCGGTGACCTGTGGGCCATGGGCCTGATCGTCGCCGGGCTGGGCACGATCCTCGGTGGCGTCAACTTCGTGACGACCATCGTGTGCCTGCGCGCACCCGGAATGACCATGTTCCGGATGCCGATCTTCACCTGGAACATCTTCGTGACGGTGCTCCTGGTCCTTGCCGTGTTCCCGCCGCTCACCGCGGCGCTGTTCGGTATCGAGATCGACCGGCACCTCGGCGGGCACGTGTTCGACCCGGCCAACGGCGGCGCGATCCTGTACCAGCACCTGTTCTGGTACTT
>NZ_JBHSQW010000044.1:466439-466741 GCF_042658695.1 Pseudonocardia hispaniensis
CCGCGGTGTGGGCGCACCACATGTTCGCCACCGGCGCGGTGCTGCTGGCCTTCTTCTCCCTGACCAGTTTCCTGATCGCGATCCCGACCGGCATCAAGTTCGTCAACTGGATCGGCACCATGTGGCGCGGCAAGCTGACCTTCGAAACGCCGATGCTGTTCTCGATCGGCTTCGCCGTGACCTTCCTGTTCGGCGGGATGACCGGGGTGCTGCTGGCCTCCCCACCGCTGGACTTCCACGTCTCGGACACCTACTTCGTGGTGGCCCACTTCCACTACGTGCTGTTCGGCACGATCGTGTTC
>NZ_JBHSQW010000044.1:466962-591630 GCF_042658695.1 Pseudonocardia hispaniensis
CAACTCCCTGGAATGGGCCACCTCCTGCCCGCCGCCGCGGCACAACTTCACCGAGCTGCCCCGCATCCGCTCCGAACGCCCCGCGTTCGAGCTGCACTACCCGCACCTGGTCGAACGGCTTCGCGCGGAGGCGCACTCCGGGCGCGGCCCGAGCTCCTCCGGACCGAAACCGTGAGCGAACCCTCGGCTGAAGCGTCCCGGTGGGTTGTCGCCGGTCCTGCCGATGGCTGCGGGAAAGGGGAGGATGAGCGGCATGGCCCACGAGTTGCCCGACCCACCGACGAGTCTCGCCGAGCAGGCGGCGAGCATGCTTGGGCCGGAGTCCGATCTTCTCGCGAGGCTGGATGCCGCCGGTCTCGGCGCCGCTCTGGCCGCTGCTCTGCGATCGGGTTTCGCCCGGCCCGGGACATCCGCCCGGGTCGGGGTCCGGTTCGCGACCGATCTCGCCCGGATACCGCTGGCCGCGACGGCCGGCTGGCTCGGCCGACCCGTCGAACCACCGGTCCCGGTCGATCCCACGGACCGCCGCTTCGCCGACCCGGCCTGGACCGTGAACCCGGCCTTCTCTGCGCTGCGGCTGGCCTACCTCTCGACCGCCCGGGCCGCCCGTGAGGTCGTCGGATCGGCGCGGTCGGCCGATGGCGGACTCAAGGCGGGTCTGGCCCTCGACCTCGTGGTGGACGCGCTTGCGCCCACCAACTTTCTCCCCACCAATCCGGCCGCGCTCAAACGCGCCTTCGACACCGGTGGGATGAGCCTGCTGCGGGGTGCCCGGAACTTCCTCGACGACCTGCTCCACAACCAAGGCAGGCCCCGGCAGGTCGACACCAGCGCGTTCGAGATCGGTCGCAACCTGGCCGCCACGCCGTCGACGGTCGTGTACCGCAACGAGCTGATGGAGCTGCTGCAGTACGCACCGCAGACCGAGCAGGTGCACGCCGCGCCGCTGCTGTGCAGCCCGCCGTGGATCAACAAGTACTACATCATGGACCTCGCCCCGGGCCGCAGCTTCATCGAATGGGCGGTCCGGCACGGCCGGACGGTGTTCGCGATCAGCTACCGGAACCCGACGCCAGAGATGTCCGCGACGACGATGGACGACTATCTCGTGCACGGACCGCAGCGGGCCCTCGAGGTGATCACGGAGATCACCGGGGCCGAGACGGTCGACATCGTCGGCCTGTGTCTCGGCGGCGCGCTCACCGCGATCACCGCCGCGTATCTGAGCCAGGCCGGAGACGGTCGGGTGGGCAACCTGACGCTGCTCAACACGATGCTCGACTACACCGACCCCGGGGTGCTCGCCGCGTTCACCGACCAGGACACGATCGACCGGCTCGAACGCCGGATGCGGCGCGAGGGCGGGCTGGCGGCGGGGTCGATGTCGGCGACATTCGACGTGATCCGGGCCAACGACCTGATCTTCAACTACGTCGTGGCGAACTGGTTGATGGGCGAGGACCCGCCCGCCTTCGACATCCTGGCGTGGAACGCCGACAGCACCCGGATGCCGGCCGCGATGCACACGTTCTACCTGCGCCGCTTCTACGTCGAGAACCGGCTCGCGCAGGGCAGCCTCGAGGTCGCGGGCCGGACCATCGACCTGAGGGCGATCAAGTCGCCGACCTATGTCGTCAGCGCGATCAATGATCACATCGTGCCGTGGGAGTCGGCGTACAAGACCGTCGGCCTGGTGGGCGGCCCCGCGCGGTTCGTGCTCGGCAGCGGCGGGCATATCGCCGGTGTCGTCAGCCCGCCGGGACCGAAGGCCTGGCACATGGTCGCCGAGCTCGACGTGCCGCCGTCCACCGGGCAGGCGTGGCGCGGCGTCGGCGAACGCCGTGTGGGCTCCTGGTGGCAGGACTGGGCGCGCTGGTCGGAGCAGAACGCGGGTCCGTTGCGGACGCCGCCCCCGATGGGCAGCCAGACCTACCCGGTGCTCGGCGACGGGCCCGGCGACTATGTCCGGACCTGACCCGGTCCACCGGCGCCGCACCGGCCGCCGCGACGCAGGTGACGGCCGGTGCGAACGGGTCGCCTAGTGTCCCCGGGCGATCCACTCCTGCAGGTGCGGTGACTCCGCGCCGATCCGGGTGGAATCGCCGTGGCCGGTACGCACCTCGGTCTCGCCGGGCAGCGTGAGCAGCTTCTCCCGGATCGAGTCGATGATCGTGTCGAACGACGAGTACGACCGGCCGGTGGCGCCGGGGCCGCCGTTGAACAGGGTGTCCCCGGTGAACACGACGCCGAGCTCGGGCGCGTAGAGACACGAGGAGCCGGGGGAGTGGCCGGGTGTGGTCAGCACCCGCAGGTCGATCCCCCCGGCCCGCAGCACGTCGCCGTCGGCGAGGTCGGCGTCCGGGCGGCGGTCGGGGTACACCATCTCCCACAGCGGAGCCTCGGCCGGGTCGAGCAGGATCGGCGCCGAGTACCGGTCGGCCAGCGAGGTGGCCTGGTTGATGTGGTCGTCGTGCGCGTGCGTGCACACCACGGCCACCACCCGCCGGTCGGCCACCGCCGCGGCGATGGCCTCGGTGTCGTGGGCGGCGTCGATGATGAGCACCTCGCGCTCGTCGCCGACGATCCAGACGTTGTTGTCGACCTCCCAGGTGCCACCGTCGAGGGAGAACGTGCCGGAGGTCAGCACGTGCTCGATCGGCGTCACAGGACCACCACCGAGCGCAGCACCTCGCCGCGTTCCATCCGGTGGAAGGCCTCCTCCACCGCGTCCAGCCCGATCTCCTCGGAGACGAACTTGTCCAGCGGCAGCCTGCCCTGCAGGTACAGCTCGATCAGGGCCGGGAAGTCGCGCGAGGGCAGGCAGTCGCCGTACCAGGAGGACTTGGTCGCCCCGCCGCGGCCGAAGATCTCGATCAGCGGCAGCTCGACGGTCATCTCCGGGGTGGGCACCCCGACCAGGACCGCGGTCCCGGCCAGGTCCCGGGCGTAGAAGGCCTGCGTGAAGGTCTCCGGCCGCCCGACCGCGTCGACCACGACGTCGGCGCCGTTCCCACCGGTCAGATCCTTGATCGCCTCGACCGGGTCGGTGTCGCGGGCGTTGACGGTGTGGGTGGCGCCGAAGCCCTTGGCCCACTCCAGTTTCGTCGGGTCGACGTCCACGGCGATGATCGTGCTGGCGCCGGCCAGCGCCGCTCCGGCGATCGCGGCGTCGCCCACCCCGCCGCAACCGATGACCGCGATCGACTCGCCGCGGCCGATCTGGCCGGTGTTGATCGCCGCGCCCAGCCCGGCCATGACTCCGCAGCCGAGCAGGCCCGCCGCCTGCGGCCGGGCCGCCGGGTTGACCTTGGTGCACTGTCCGGCGTGCACCAGGGTCTTCTCGGCGAACGCGCCGATACCCAGCGCCGGGGACAGCTCCTGCCCCGACGGCAGGGTCATCTTCTGGGTGGCGTTGTGGGTGGCGAAGCAGTACCACGGCTTGCCCTTGGCGCAGGCCCGGCACTTCCCGCAGACCGCCCGCCAGTTCAGCACGACGTAGTCCCCGGGGGCGACCTCGCTCACCCCGTCGCCGACCGCCTCCACGACGCCGGCCGCCTCGTGCCCGAGCAGGAACGGGAACTCGTCGTTGATCCCGCCCTCCCGGTAGTGCAGGTCGGTGTGGCAGACCCCGCAGGCCTGGACCGCCACCACGGCCTCACCCGGACCGGGGTCCGGAACCACGATCGTCTCGACCGACACCGGCTCGCCCTTGGCATGGGCCACAACCGCGCGGACCTGTTGAGGCATGATTCGCGACTCCCTCGTCTCTCTGGCCGTGCCGCCTCGTCGCGGCGGATGCGAATCCCATTATGGGTGGGTCATCGGCCTTCCGGCCGACTGGCTGGCGGGCGGACCTCGATCCAGCCGCCGGTTATCCGCACCTCGAGCACGGGTTGAGGGAACGTGGCCGGTCCTCGGACCACAGCGCCGTCGCGAAGCCGGAACTTCGAGTCATGCCACGGGCAGGTGACGATGCCGTCACAGACCTTGCCGAGGGAGAGCGGCCCGCTGCCATGGCTGCACGCGTCCTCGATCGCGGAGATCCGGTCGTCCTCGGGCGAGCGGTAGAGCAGGACCTTCCGCCCATCCACCTCGGCGACCGCCGTGCCGCCCGGGATGAGCTCGGACTCCTGCACCGCCCGCTGCCACTGCGGCGTGACCACCGGCCACACGGTGTGGTCGACCATGTGACCGCGGCCGAGGACGAGATGACCGCCGAAGAACGCGCCCCCGATGGTGATCACGAAGCTGACCGCGGCGAGGATCCCCGCGACCAGCGGCGAGCCGAGGAAGTACGCGACCGGCGAGGCGATCTGGACGAGCGTCGCCAGGGACATGAGGATCCCGTGCAGCGTGCCCATCCGCCGGTCGTGCCCATCCGTCACCAGGAGATCGGCGACCCCGGTCGCGATCGTCGGGACCGCCGACGCGATACCGGCCAGGCTGAGCAGGACCGCGGGCCAGGTCTGCCCGAAGACGTAGAGCAGCACCGAGGCGCCCCACAGGCCGATCGGCACGTCGGACAGCGCGGGGTGCAGCGCGTGGCCCAGCCACCTGCCGTGCAGCAGGTCGAGCACGCCCCGCGGGGCCAGCGTGGCCCGGATCGGTGTCCCGATCTTGATCGTCCAGGCGGCCGCCCGCTGCAGCCAGGACATCGAGTCGAACCGATCGAGGATCCGGGACTGCAGCGTCGACGGCACCTCGACGGGCTCGACCCGGATGTCGGGGTCCGGTTCGGGCTCGGTCACCGCCACCGGCTTCACCGACACCAGCACCGTGCCGTTCTCGACCCGTACCCCGAAGGTGGGGGTCGGCTTGTCGGCCGGGGGACCGAGCACGCAGCCGGTGCGGAGGTCGAAGGCGCTGTAGTGCAACGGGCAGTACACGACGTTCTCCACGATCGCCCCGTTGT
Source organism: Pseudonocardia hispaniensis (assembly GCF_042658695.1). Classification (NCBI taxonomy): domain Bacteria; kingdom Bacillati; phylum Actinomycetota; class Actinomycetes; order Pseudonocardiales; family Pseudonocardiaceae; genus Pseudonocardia; species Pseudonocardia hispaniensis. The sequence continues at coordinate 471,875 of NZ_JBHSQW010000044.1, forward strand.
CGAGGAAGGCGTGTTCGTGGGTGCAGATACTGCTGATCGCGTAGTAGGTGCCCGCGACGCGGGCCAGCATCACGCGCTGGTCGTCGATCTCGACGACCAGCTTCTCGCCGTCGGCCAGTTCGTCCTCGGCGCAGACCTCGACGAACTCGATGGTCTCGCCACCCGCCTCACCCGTCAGTTCCGGTGCCGCCATCGCAGTGCCTTCCTCTCCGGTCGTGCCTGCGGCCCAGCCGTCAGCCGCGCGTCACCGGCGCCCGTCCGTCGGCTTCCACGAGGTCGTAGAACTTGTTGCGCTCCTCCTCCTTCATGAACACCGTGTGCTCCGGTCCGGGGTACACCCGGCTCTTGACCTCGTCGCGGTAGTCGCGGAAGACCTTCTCGAAGACCGGGATGATGTCGAAGTAGATCTTCGAGTGCCGCGGGGTGTGCTCTTCGTACATGTGGAACAGGTCGCTGGTGATGATGTGCACGCCGTCGGTCCGGTTGCCGGCGCCCAGCGAGATGACCGGAACCGGGAGGGTCTCGGCCAGGTAGGCGGCGACCTCGTCGGTCACGACCTCGCAGAGGATGGAGAAGCAGCCGGCGTCGACCATGGCCCACGCGTCATCGACGAGCTCCTTGGCCCGGTCGGCGGTCTTACCCTGCGCCCGGAACCCGCCGATCTGCGGGATGCGCATCGGCGTCACGCCGATGTGACCCTGCACCGGGATACCGGCCTTGACGATGGCCTCGATATTGGCCGCGTGATGCTGGTTGCCCTCGCACTTCATCACCTCGGCGCCGCCCTCGGACACGAACCGGCCGGCGTTGTCGACGGCCTGCTCGGGGGAGACGTGGAAGCTCCAGAACGGCATGTCGACCATGCGTAGCCCGTACCTCGAGCCCCGGGTCACCGCCTTGGTCATGCTCATCACCTCGTCGAACGTGACCGAGGTGGTGGTGGGGTGACCGAACAGGACCATGCCGCCGGTGTCCGAGACACACAGGATGTCGACCCCGCCGATCCGGTCGGCGATGACGGCCGAGCGGTAGTCGTAGATCGCCATCTGCACGATCGGGTCGCCGGCCCGCCGCTTCTCGTCGAGCATCGGGATCGTGATCTTCTTGAGCTTCTGCTTGGTCTCTTCGGTGGCCATCTCGTGGTGCTCCCGTTCGAGGTCTTCGGTGACGGTGGACCGGCAGACCGTCATCTCGCCCCGACCCGGGGGGCCGGGCCGAGGCGAGGCGGCCTGCCGTCGACAGGTCGTGCGCTCGTCCTGCGGCTACGCCGACGCGGCGGCGGTACCGGGCAACTCGAGCTCCACGGTGATCTGGTCGCCCTCCTCGCGGGTGGCGAACGTCTGGAGGCATCGGGTCGTGTCGAACACGGTCGCGCCGGTGCGGATGTCGTACTCGTAGCCGTGCCACGGGCACTTGATGATCTCGCGCTCGGCGTCCATCACGTACTGGCCGACATCCTCGGTGCTGAGCGTGTGCTCGTAGATCCGGCCCTGGTCGAGCGGTCCGCCCTGGTGCAGGCACTTCGCGGCGACGGCGTGCAACGAACCGTCCTTGGCCCGGATGACGACGACCCGGATGGGACCGAGCTGGGCACCGGTCATCTGGCCGGGGGCGAGCTCGTCCTTGTGACACACAACTTGTTTCACGTCGTATCCCTACTTCGGTGGCGATGTGTGGGCGGAGTCCGAGTTCTACCGTGGCTTGAGGACGGGCATCTTGGGGTAAAGACTCTGGGCGTTCTGGTAAAAGATCTTGCGCTGGAGCGATTCGGGTAGGCCGCCCGGCAGGGCCTCCCACGGGGAGTCGAAATCCCAGTGCGGGTAGTCGGTGGAGAAACAGAACAGCTCCTCGGAACCGACCGCGTCGATCATGGCCAGGAACTGCTGTGTGGTCATCTCCTCGGTGGGCTGCGTGGCGAACCGGAAATGGTCGCGGATGATATCGCTGGGCATCCGCTTGACCCACGGCACCTCCGAGCGCAGCTCCTTGTACTGCTGGTCGGCGCGCGACATGAGGTGTGGTACATAGGTGGTGCCGCCCTCGATCATGATGACCTTCAGCTCGGGGAACTTGTCGAACACCCCGTTGAAGATCAGACTGACCATCTCGGACATGAACACCTGCGGCACCAGGGTGTGCCATTCCACGAAGTAGCGATGAAAGCCCAGGGCGGTCGGGGAGTTCTCGCTGTGGTGCATCCCGACCGGCAGGTTGTTGCGCACCGCCGCCTCGTAGATCGGATGGTAGAACGGGTCGCCGAAGGCCTTGTCCCCGATGTAGAGCACCACCTGCATCATCTTCGGGTGCGCCCCGACCCGGTCGATCTCGCGCGCGGCGCCGATCGGGTCGTGCGCGTTGACGTGCACCGATCCCAGCAACCGTGGGTCGCGCTCGATCCAGGTCTCCAGCTGCCAGTCGTTGTAGGCCGACATCAACGCGGTCTTGAACTCCGGCCAGCCCGGGTGCAGCGCCGAGGCGTCCAGCCACCCGGTCAGCACCGCGTAGTCGATGTCGTACTCGTCCAGCAGCTGGCGCTGCAGCAGGGGCAGGTCCGATCCGCCCGGCCGTCCGTCCGGCAGCTTCGCATCCTGCCGGTCCAGTCCGCCGGTGGCGAACTGCGAGAACGGCAACAAACGCTCGGGCTGCCACCCGAAATCGGTGATGTACTTGCGCCACTCCGGGGCCAGATACGGCAACAACGACTGCAGCTCGGCCCGCTCGTGCACATCGGTGTCAATGATGCTCAATGCGGTCGACTGTGCTTGTGCGGCCACAGGACGAGCCCGGACAACCGTCGCCATCTCTTATGCTCCTCGATTCCGTCGTCACCCAGCCATGCCTGAATCCCGTGCGGACAGTTCTGCACACGATTCGGCGCTCTGCTCCGGCTCAGTCGAGATCGGGAGCTGCGCCCGGGCGTCGTCGTTCCATGTGCGAGACCGGCCTCGTCGCGAAAATCATGACCGTGTCCCTTATCCGGTTACGGTGCCAGTGGGTGGTCGGATCCGGTAGTGGGGAAGGTCCAATGGCGTCATAACCGGTCACCATCACCGGGCCGGTTCGACCATCCTCACAGTCAGTACAGGAAGCGATCCTGGGTCGAGGCGACGTAGGTGGTCAGACACTGCACCGCGGCTTGCACCCGAGCCAGGGCGAGCGACTGCTTGCGGGTCACCAGCCAGAACGTCAACCGGACCGAGACCTCGTCGGCGAGAACCCGCTGGAGCTCAGGTCGCTGGATCGCCAGGTACTTGGGTAGCAGGCCGATGCCGCCGCCCGCCGTGACGAAGCTGAGCTGGCCGAAGATGTTCGAGCTGCGCAGCGCGCGCCGCCGGGAGATGACGCTGGCGTCGAACACATCGAGCTCGGGTATGTCGAGCAGGGAGTCGATGTACCAGGCAAGGGCGTGGTTCTCGAGGTCCTCGCGGTTGCGGACCGGTGGGTGCGTCTCGAGGTAGCCGCGCGTCGCATACAGCCCGAGGGAGTAGTCGGTCAGCGGCCTGACTTCCAGGCGCTGGCTGGGCAGCCGTTGCACGGTGATCGCCACGTCATAGTCCTTCGACGTGATGTCGAACCGGCGCATCGCCGTTGTCAGCTCGATCTCCAGCCGGGGATGGGCCCGCCGAAGCTCGACGAGCGCCTCGGCCACCACGGTGCTCCCGATGCCGTCGGTGGACGCGATCCGCACGGTTCCGCCGAGGCTCAGGCTGCGTGGGCTCACCGCGAGTTGATCCACACCGTGTAGCGCCGACTCGATCCGCTCGGCATGGGGGATCAACTGCTCGCCGTCGTCGGTCAGGAGCCATCCTCGGGTGGTCCGGTCCACCAACCGGCGGCCGATCGCCTTCTCCAGCGCGGCCACGCGCCGGGAGACGGTGGTGTGCTCGACGCCGAGTCGCTGGGCCGCGTCCCCCATGTGTCCGGTCCGCGCCAGCGCGAGCAGGTAGAGCAGGTCGTCGGCGCGTACACGGCTCATGGTCCTCGATCTCCGTACGCATCATTGAGTCAGGGGCCACGGCGCCTCGTCCGCCGATGAGCAGCAGAGTGTAGTCCCCGGGCTCGTGCGCTCGACGCACAGCCGGCCACCATTGAGGTAACCCGATCAGACGATTGGTGAGGCTAGTCAAATATGGCCGGGGCCACTGTTGGTCGTGCGTGCACCACGCGTCCGACAGGGGCATGTGCGGTTCTGCACGCGAAACGTGCCGAATTGGCGGTTCGGTTTCTCTTCCCTGCATCGACGGGTGGTGTTTGCCTGGACGCGGCATCCGGACGGTGTTGGCATCGTCACAGTCGCGGGACAGCGACCGCGGCCGGCGACCACGTCCGGGTGACCGACGCAGATGTCGTGAGCCCGCTGGGAGGGTACGCCATGGTCCTGCACCCCGCCGCACCTCAACTCGCAGACCTTGACCTCCTGCTGTCGGTGGACCGCCTGGGCAGCCTGGGGAAGGCCGCCAAGGAGCACGGTGTTTCCCAGCCCGCCGCGAGCGTGCGGATCCGGGCCATGGAGCGCAGGCTCGGCCTGCGGCTGCTCGAACGATCGCCGTCCGGATCCCAGTTCACCCCGGCCGGCATCGCACTGGCCAAGTGGGCGCAGTCGGCGATCGAGGCCGTTTCCCAGTTCATGGAGTGCAGCGCCGTGCTGACGACCGTGGGACCCGGTTCGCTGCGCATCGCCGCGTGTCTGACGACGGCCGAGTACCTCGTCCCACGCTGGGTGACGGGGCTGCGGGCACAGCTGTCGGACGTCTCGGTCTGCGTGCAGGCCCACGATGCCCAGACCGTCCTGGACAACGCCCGGTCCGGCAAGGTCGATCTGGGCTTCGTGGGGGTCCGCGGCCGGCATCCCGACCTGCACCAGCGGGTCGTGGGCGACGATGAGCTGGTTGTGGTGGTCTCCCCGCGCCATCCATGGGCGCGCCGCCGGGTGCCGTTGAGCGCGGCTGAGCTCGCGGCCGGCAGGCTGGTGCTGCGCGAGAAGGGTTCGGGCACCCGCCAGGTCCTGCGCCAGGCCCTCGGGGATCTGTGGCGGGACAACGCCTACGTCGAGTTCCCCTCGACCACCGCGATCAAGGAGGCGGTCGCCGAGGGGGCGGGAGCCGGGGTGCTCAGCAGGCTGGCCACCGCCCGGGAGATCGAGGAGGGCAGGCTGGTTCGGGTCCCGGTCACCGGAATCCAGTTGACCCGCAGGCTGTGGGCTGTGTGGGACAAGCGTTCTGAGCTCGCAGCGCCCGCCAGGGCACTGCTCGAGCTCGCCGCCCGCGAGCAGCGGGCCACGTCCAGGCCGGGGCTGGGTCGCTATCGCGGTCCTGGGTCCTGCGGTGGCGAGGTGCATGCACTTCCGGTGCCGCAGCAGCCGATCGCGTTGGTCGCCGGGTCGGCGTCCTGATTCGCCGGGGTCGGCTCAGTGCGGCGATGAGCTCAACCTGGCGGTCTAGCCGTTGCGAGAGCCCTGATGACATGTTGTCGCAGGAAGCCGTTCTCGACCTCGGTGCGATGCACGTCGTCGCGGTAGAAGCCGCCGACCGCCTCCAGGTCACCGCGCGCGACCGCGTCGAAGAACCGGCCGGAGAGTTCCAGCATGTCACTCGTGTCCTGCGGCTCCGGCCGCGACTGTAGAGACGATGCCCTCCTTGTTGACGGGGAGGTGGGCGACGTCGTCCTCGCGGAGCTCGCGCGTCCAGGCGGCGAACTCCAGCAGGACGCCGTCGGGATCGAAGAAGTACATCGACCGGACGTAGACGCCGTCGTGGTACTCGGCGGCGACCCCGCGCTCGCTGTCGTCGTGGTTGAGGACCGGACCGGTCCGGACCCCCTTCGCCTCCAGCTTGGCCTTGTACTCGTCGAACTTCTCGAGCGGAATCTTGAAGGACAAGTGGTTCATCGACGCGTGTGCCGTCGAGATGTCACCCACGCCCGGCAGGCCGGCGGCTGACGCGACTCCTGGCGCCTTCTTCGGCGCGTCGCGGAACCAGAAGAACGCAAGGTATTGCTCACATCCCATGTCGAAGAAGAAGTGCTGGCCCCCGTTGGGGATCGCGACGGTCTTGACCAGCTTCATCCCCAGCACATTGGTGTAGAAGTCGACGGTGCGTTCCATGTCCTCGCACACCAGCGCAACGTGACACAGGCCGCCCAGCTCGAATTCGGTGTTCGTCATTGTTCCCAGCTCCTTGTTTGGCCCCGCGCGGATGACCGTAGACACACGTGTTCGGCAGGTCAATAGCGAGCGACCGCTAAGTGTCGGTGGGATGTCGACGAGCCTGCCGCTGACGAAGGTGGCGAAGGCTGCGGTGTCTCGCGGACGACGCCGCCCGCAGTCGTTCGCGCCCGTGCGGTGAGGTCAGCGCCAGGCGCGTTCCCGAGCGCGGACGAGCGCGGTGAGCGTCGCGTTCACCGGCGCTTCCTGGCCGATACGGGCGGCCTGGTGGGGTACGGCGCCGTTGATCACGTCGATCTCGCTGACACGGCGGGCCTCGTGGTCGAGCAGCGCGGACGGCTTCGCGTTCGGCATGCAGGCGCCGAAGTCGCGCACGTGCCGGACCGGATCGGTGACGGGGACCGCGATGCCGCAGGCCTGGGCGATCCGCCAGGCCTCGGTGGCTGCGGCCCGGCTGATCGGCCCGATATCGGGATCGTCCATCACCTCGCCGACGGTGAGCCCGGTGAGCGCGCAGGGGGCGCTGTAGGCCACATTGCAGATCAGTTTTTCCCACTGCATGGCGGCGATGTCAGCCACGGCCTCGGCGTCAAACCCGGCGCCGCGCCAGGTCCGGGCGACCTGCTCCACCGCCGGTGCCGCCAGGGAGCCGTAGGCGCCGATGCGCAATGCCCGCATGGCGTTGTGGTGCGCGTGCCCGGGGCCGCGCAGGGAGGCGCCGAACCCGCTGGCGATCCCCACGGCGAGGCGTTCGGCGCCGACCACATTGGCCACGACGTCGGCCGCGCCGAGTCCGTTCTGGATGGTCAACACGACCGTGTGGTTGCCGAGCAGGCGCAGCGCCTGGCGGGCGGCCGCACCGACGTCGGCGGCCTTCACTGCCAGGATGACCAGATCCATCGGCTCGTCCGGGATCGTCGTGGCGGCCCGCAGACCGATCCTGCGGTCCATGTCCGGTCCGGTGATCCGCAGACCGTGCTCGGCGATCCGAGCGACGTGCTCCTCCCACCGGTCGATGGCAAGTACCGGATTGCCCGCGGCGGCGAGCCGCCCGGCATACACCGAACCCATCGCGCCGCAACCGATCACCGCGATCTCCATCGCCTCTCCGTCTCTCCCCGCCTCCGGGGTCGCTCAGGCCAGCAGGTCCGCGATCACGCCGGCCAGGTCGGGCTTGGCCTCGAGCCCGAAGCCGGGATCGTCGGCTGGTGCGATCCGGCCGTCCGAGATTGTGCAGCCGGGGCTGTAGCCGCCGAACGGGCCGAACACCCCCGGATACGACTCGCAGCCGCCCAACCCCAGGCCGACCGCGATGTGCAGGTTGATCAGATGCCCGCCGTGCGGGAAGGCGGAACTGCGGTCGATCCCGTGCTCCGCCAGCACCTCGAGCATGCCGCCGTACTCGGTGAGGCCATAGCTGAGCCCGGCGTCCATCTGCACGAGGTCCCGCTCCGGGCGCAGGCCAGCGTACCGGACCAGGTTGCGCACGTCCGCGATCGAGAACAGGTTCTCGCCGGTGGCCACGGCACCGCCGTAGGTGTCGATCACATCCCTGATCAGGGCGTAGTCGAGCGGGTCACCGGGTTCCTCGTACCAGCGCAGGCCATAGGGGCCCAGCGCCTTTGCGTAGTCCAGCGCGGTCTGGCGGTCGAATCGGCCGTTGGCGTCCACCGCGAGGTGCTGCCCGCCGTCGAGAATCCCGCGTGCGGCGTCGATCCGGGCCAGATCCTCGGCAAGCGGCACCCCGCCAATCTTGATCTTGACGGAGTCGTATCCCTGATCGAGGTAGGAGCGGATCTCCGCACGCAGCTCGGCGAGGCTGTTGCCGGGGCGGTAGTAGCCGCCCGCCGCGTACACCGGTATCCGGTTCGAGATGATTGGCCGACCGAAGTGCCGGGCGATCGTCTCGTAGGCGGGTTCGTCGGAGAGCTTGGCGTTGAGATCCCAGCAGGCGAGCTCGATCGCGGCCGCCGCGGACGCCCGGTCGCCGTGCCCTCCGGGCTTCTCGTCCCGCAGGACGCAGGCGAGCACTCTGGCCGGATCGAGCCGGGCCGCGGACGGTGCGCCGTCACCATCGTGAAGCAGGGCTTCCGGGTCCGCGCCGAGTATCCGGGGAGCCATGCGATCCCGGATGATGCTGCTCTGCGCGTGCCGCCCGATCGAGTTGAACGCGACACCGGCCACCGGCTCGCCCCCCCGGCGGACGTCGGAGACGACGGCCACGATCGACACGGTGTGCTCGGCGAAGTTCACCACTGCGTTCTCGACATCGCCCCGTAGCCGCACCGGCTGCTCACGAATTTGAAGGATGCGCATGAAAACCTTTTGTTCGTACCAGTGATGAGATCGTATTAAAGCAGCGGCCGCGCGGATCGATCTCCCGGTGAGCAAAGCCGGTGCGTATCGGCAACCGGCGCGGTTCGGGAGTTCACCCGTGCAGCAGCACGTGGGGTACCGGTCTGGCCGCCACGATCGCCGGCGCGAGCGCGACGTGCTGACGGGCGATCTCCTGCGGCTTCGAGCTCGTGCCGGCCTCGTACCAGTCGGCAACTGCCACACATCGTGACGATCGCTCGCGTCGCCGCTTCCTCCGGCACCGGCCACCGAGAGTCCGCAGCGCTCGGCGATCATCCGAACCGTGGAGCCGTGGTAACCGCGCTCGACGAAGAGATCGAGGGCCGCTTGGGAGACCGGATCGAGGTCGACGGGGTCGAAGTCCCTCCAGTTCAGAAACCGGGCCTCGGCTGGCGCGGGAGGCTCCACCTGCGGAGACAGTGGCACCTCGAGAGCCGTGGACAGCGCCTCCAGCCGGGCCCGGCCGGGAAGGCTGTTCCCGTGCTCGAACTCGCTGAGTGAGGACGGGCTTCAGGTCGATCTGTCGAGCGAGCTCGCGCGGGCCAGGTGACGGGAGGCCCTCGCCGGCCGCATCCGGGCGCCCAGTTCCTTGTCGGTCCTCCGTGCAACCCCTGCCACGGCGGACACGGTATCGCCCGGCGTCCGGGTTCACGCGATCCGGCAGGCCACGGCGAGGCGCGCAGCTCAACCGACCGAACGTCGCCGGTTGACAGTCGAACTTCCTGTATGCAGAATCTTGCTCTGACTTACAGAGTGAAGGAATGGGGTTCCATGCGCGATGTCCTCGCGAACGTCCGGCGCGGCATGCTCCCGGCGCACATCTACAACGACGCCGAGGTCTTCCAGGCGGAGCGGGAGAGGTTGTTCAGCCGGGCGTGGATGTTCGTCGCACACGAGTCCGAGATCCCGCACGTCGGTGACTACGTGGTCCGCCGCGTGCTCGACGACTCCTTCATCGTGAGCCGGGACCGGTCGGGCCGGATCCACGCGATGTTCAACATGTGTCTGCACCGTGGGATGCAGGTATGTCGTGCGGAGCAGGGCAATGCCTCGCACTTCCGCTGTCCGTACCACGGCTGGTCCTACCGCAACGACGGCCGAATCGTCGGACTGCCCTTCCACCAGGAGGCGTACGGCGGCGAGGCTGGCTTCGCTCGCAAGGGTCAGCGGCTGCTGCCTGCGCCGAGCCTGGACACCTACAACGGGCTGATCTTCATCTCCATGGATCCCGATGCTCCGCCGCTGCTGGAGTTCCTCGGTGACTTCGCGTTCTACCTCGACTACTACACCAAGCAGAGCGCGAGCGGCGCGGAGATGCTCGGACCACAGCGATGGCGGATCAAGGCGAACTGGAAGATCGGTGCGGAGAACTTCGCCGGCGACATGTACCACACCCCCCAGACCCACACGAGCGTCGTCGAGATCGGACTCTTCCGCGAGCCCAAGGCCGAGAAGCGCAAGAACGGGAGTACCTACTGGGCAGGTGGTGGTGGTGGCACGACGTACAAGCTGCCCCCTGGCACGCTGGAGGAGCGGTTGCGCTACGTCGGTTACCCCGACGAGATGATCAGCCGGATGAGGAGCCAGTGGTCGCAGCGACAGCTGGACGTCATCGGCCGCGACGGGTTCATGGTCTCGGCGGCCTCGGTCTTCCCCAACCTGAGCCTGGTGCACAACTGGCCGAAGGTCGCCGACACCGATGACGTGCTGCCCTTCATCTCCCTGCGCCAGTGGCAGCCGATCACCGCGGACGAGACCGAGGTGTTGTCCTGGTTCGTGGTCGACAAGGAGGCGCCGGAGGAGTTCAAGAAGCTCTCCTACAAGGCGTACCTCATGTGCTTCGGCAGCAGCGGGATGTTCGAGCAGGACGACGTGGAGAACTGGGTCTCGCTGACGACCACGGCCGGCGGCGGCCTGGCCCGCAGGCTGTTGCTCAACGGCCGAATGGGCATGCTGCATGACGACAGTGCGGTCGTGCCGTCGCTGACCCCGGAGCAGTTCGCCGGTCCTGGAATCGCACGTGTCGGATACAGCGAGGATAACCAGCGCAGGCTCCTCGCCGAGTGGGCCGACCATCTGGAGATGCCGCCCTTGGTGCCCGGGCCGATCACGGTCGGTGCGCCCCAAGCCGACGGGGTGGGCAGCGTCGAGACGTCGGAGGCGTGCTCGTGACGACCTACATTCCGATCCGCTCCGACGAGTCCCCGCTGGGGCAGGACGCGCCGACGACCGAACCGGTGGGCGCGTCGCTCCCCTTCGAGGACCCCCGTCACCTGACGGCGCACCACTGGCTGGTGGAGGAGGCCTACCTGCTCGACCGTCAGGACTACGACGCCTGGCTCGACCTGCTCGCCGAGGACATCCACTACTTCATGCCGATTCGGCTCACGACGGCGCTCGGGGCCGGCTATGACACGGCCAAGCGGATGGCTCACTTCGACGAGGACAAGTACTCCCTCAACCGCCGGGTGGCCCGGTTCCGGACCGAGCATGCGTGGACCGAAGATCCGCCTTCGCGCATCCGCCACCATCTATCGAACGTCCGAACCTTCGCGACGGCCACCGACGACGCGCTCGTGGTGGAGTCGGCGGTTCTCCTGTTCCGCAGTCGGGGGGACGTCCACGAGCCGTCGTTGATCTCTGCGGGACGCACCGACCTGCTGCGGCGTACCGATGATCGGTGGCTGCTCACTCGACGGCACATCGCGGTCGACGAGTCGGTGCTACGCACCCAGAACCTGGCGGTCTTCCTGTGAGGCTCAGCTGGGAGGACGCCGCCGAACACGCCGTCGCCACCGCCCGTGCCGGCACCAAGCTCGACACACCGCAGCGGGAAGGCGAGCCCCTCGCGATCGGCAACGAGTTCTCCGAGATCCGGATTTCCAAGGTGCTCACCCGCAACGGTGCGCGGCTGCTCGTCGAATCGCCGAGGTCCGGCCGGTGGATCACCTTGGATCCACTAGAGCTCGAGGCATTGACCTGGCAGGACACCGCGACGTTCTCGGCGATGGTGGGTCATCCGTTCGCCTCGTTGTTCCTCGAGGACGGCGCATGAGCGGATGGCTCACCGGCAAGCGGGCACTCGTGGTCGGCGCCGGCTCCGGCATCGGCAGGGCAGTCGTCGACGCGTTCTGTGCCGAGGGCGCGAGGGTAGCGGCTCTCGAGCTCGATGCCGGCAAGTGCGACGCGCTGGCGGCCGCACGCGTGGACGTCGTCGTCCAGGGTGACGCGACCACGGCTGCCGCCCCCCTGGAGGCCGTGGCTGCGGCGGTCGACCGGTACGGCGGCCTCGACATCCTCGTCAACTGTGTCGGGGTGTTCGACTTCTACCGGACCCTCGAGGAGATCGACGCCGACGCGTTGGATGCTGCGTTCGACGAGATGTTCGCGGTGAACGTGAAGTCCCAGCTCCACAGCGTGAAGGCTGCGATCCCCGCGTTGCGCGAGTCCCGGGGCAACATCGTTCTCACCGAGTCGACGTCCGCGTACTACCCGGGGCGCGGTGGGACGCTCTACGTCGCGTCAAAGTTCGCCGTCCGTGGCCTGGTCGTAACGCTCGGTCATGAACTGGCGCCCGAGATCCGCGTCAACGGCGTCGCACCCGGGGGCACGCTGAGCACCGACCTGCGCGGCCTGTCGTCCCTGGGGCTCGCCGACCGCCGCCTCGACGGGCCGAACCGTGAGGCGGAACTCGCCGCCCGCAACCCGCTGGGCGTCGCGCTCACCAGCGCCGACCATGCCTCCAGCTTCGTGTTCCTGGCTTCCGATCGAGCCCGGGGCATTTCGGGTCGCGTTGTCCACTCCGACGGCGGTATGGGAATCAAGGTCTGAGGGGCGCGCTGGTGCGGCGTCCCCGCGACGTACGACATGGAGAGATTTCGGATGGCTGTCCTCAAGGCTGACCTGGACGCTTGCCAGGGCTACGCGAACTGCGTGGTCGGCGCCGATGACGTCTACGACATCGGCGACGACGGCACCGTCGTACTCCTCAGGACCACGATCGACGACGCGGACCGGGCCAGGGTCGAGGCCGCGGCCCGTAGCTGCCCGGTCTCGGCGTTGTGGCTGGAGGACGAATGAGCCGCGGGGTGGTAATCGTCGGCGGTTCCGTGGCCGGCGTCCGCACGGCGCGAGCGCTGCGCGAGCAGGGCTATCCCGGGGTCATCCGGGTGATCGAGGCCGAGGCCGAGCCGCCCTATGACAAGCCCCCCTTGTCGAAGGCCGCTCTCGACGGGAACGCCCGCGTCCCCCTGATGACGCTCGAGGAGGCCCGGGAACTCGACATCGAGCTCTCGCTGGGCCGCCGCGCCACGGGACTGCTCACCCCGAGCGCTCACCTCGTCTTCGGCGACGGCACGGTGATGGGCTTCGACGACCTGGTGGTCGCAACGGGTGTGCGGCCTCGTCCGGCACCCTGGCGCCATGAGGGCGTCCACGTCCTCCGTACCTGGGCGGACGCCGCGGGCCTTCGGGCCCGACTCGCGACGTCCCGGCACCTCCTGGTCGTCGGAGCCGGGTTCCTCGGTGCCGAGCTCGCCGCGCTGGCGCGGCGACACGGGATCGAGGTCACCATGGTCGACCCGGCTGCGGTCCCCATGAGCCGAGCGGTCGGGAGCGTGCTGGGGGAGCGGTTCTCCGCCCTGCACCGAAGGCACGGAGTCGACACGAGGTTCGGGACCCTCGTCACCATGCTGGAGCCCTCCGGTGGCGGTTTCCGTGCGGAGCTCGCGGACGGGTCGGTGGTGCTCCCCGACACGGTGGTGGTGGCCATCGGGTCTGATCTCGACCTCGATTGGCTGGAGGCCTCCGGACTTCCCGTCGACGACGGCATCATCTGTGACGAATACGGCCGGGTCGTCGGTTTCCCCAACGTGCATGCGGTGGGCGATGTCGCTCGATGGCATCGACCCCGGTCGGGTACGAGCGCTCGGGTCGAGCACTGGACCAACGCTGTGGAGCAGGCCAACAGCGTTGCACACAACATCCTCCATCCGGGCGCTCCCATCGCACACGATCCAGTGGGGTACGTGTGGAGCGACCAGTACGACTGGAAGATCCAGCTGATCGGCACCCGTGATCCCGACCGGCGGCCGGAAATCTTCGAGCAGGACGAACCGTTCCGGCTCGCGGCGATCTGGCAGGGCACGGACGGCCGGGTGACGGGGGGAGCAACGGTGAACTGGCCCAAGGCCTCGGTGTGGCTGCGCACGGCGGTCAAGCGCGGCAGCCACGCCTCCTCGGTTCGTGATCAGCTCGGCGCGGTGGCGGTCCTGGCATGACGGCCGACTCGCTCGCGGACCTTCGCGCGCAGGTCGCCGACGGATGTCGCGTGCTCGCCGGCCGGGGCCTGGCCCCCGGCATCCTCGGGCACATCAGCCTCCGTGTCGACAGCTCTCGGTTGCTGGTCCGCTGCCGGGGTCCGCGGGAGAGAGGGCTGGCGCACAGCACCGCCGAGGACATCCGGCTTGTCGACCTGGACGGCGATCCGGGTGCGCCCGGCGAGCTCGACCACGGCTACACCGTGCCCTTCGAGTTGCCGCTTCACACTGCGATCCTGCGCCGGAGTCCGGACGTGTCGTGCGTGGTGCACGCGCATCCGCGCGATGTCGTGGTGGCTGATCTGGCGGGGCTGCCGATCCTGCCGATCGTGGGTGCCTTCGACATCCCGGGGGCTGCGCTGGCCGCGGGTGGCGTGCCGGTCTTCCCGCGCTCCGCTCTTGTCCATACCGAACGGTTGGGTGAGGCTGTCGCGGACGCGCTAGGGGATCGCCCCGTGGTGGTCATGCGCGGGCATGGTCTTAGCTCCACGGGGACGTCGGTGGCCGAGGCGGTACTGCGCGCACTCTCGGTCGACACGTTGGCGTCGCTGTCCCTGGCGATCGTCTCCGCCGGTGGGACGCTGCAGCCGATCGCTCCGGAGGATCTGGCGGAACTCCCGGATCTCGGCAGCGCCCTGAACCTGAGCACCGCGTGGCGACACGAGCTCGCGCGACTGGGCTGAAGCGGTTCTGGCGGGGTGATTCTCATTCGATGGCACTTAGCGTACGATCACTAGAATCGTGCTCTGATGCGCAGAGCCCGCTGCGACAGCACCTTCTTCGACCGCCCGGACGGGCAGAGTGGAACAGTCACCCGGTGGTAATAGCAACGAGCGAGGACGTCGCGCAGGCGGGCGGTAGCGATCGCCCGACGGTCGACTGGCGCGTCTGTAGACCCGTCGAGATGAGCGACATCCTGAACCACGCCAGCAGGGCGTTCTATGAGCACGGGTTCCACGGCACGACTGTGCGTGACATTGCCCGCCGGGTCGGGGTCACCGTCCCGGCGCTGTACTACCACCACGAGAACAAGGAAGGGATCCTGGTCGCGGTGCTCGAAGCCGCGATCGCCGATCTGCTTCCGCGGGGAGAGGCGGCCGTCGCGGAGGCCGGCGATGATCCCGTCCGGCAGATGGCGAACCTCGTCGAGAGTATCGCCCTGCACGTGACGGTGCGGGCACGGCTTGCGGCACTCGACTCCGAGTACCGCTATCTGAGTCCCGGTGTGCGGCGAGGGTATGCCGAGCTGCGCAAGCGGAACGAAGAGTTGATGCGGTCGGTGATCGAGCGGGGTACCGAGCAGGGGGTGTTCGTCGTCACGGACCCGGCCGAGGCGACCCGGGCGCTGCTGGGAATGCTCCAGGCCATCTCCCGCTGGTACGACGAGTCAGGTCCGCTCACGCCCGCCGAGGTGGCCGATCGGTACGTCGGCCTGTGCCTGTCGGCGCTCGGCGCACCTACGAGGGCCGGAAGGGACTGATCGGCGGCACGGACGTTCGTCCATACCGGTGCCGTGGCACCGGACCTACTGGCGACCCTCGTCGGGTGCGTTCTGCAACGGGTGGCGCGGGGAGCACAAACACCTCAGGTTCGACGGGAAGGCATCTGTATGAACACATCCCTCGGCACGGGGGTTCGGGGCAACATCGGAGACGGCGATCTGACGGTCACGAACATCTTGCGGCACGGAGCCACCTGGCATTCGGGACGGTCGATCACGACGGTCGGCGACGAGGCCGCGCATGTCACCTTCGGCGAGTTCGCCTGCCGGGTGGCCGCGCTCGCCCACGGCCTGCGGTCGCTGGGGGTGCGTGCAGGATTCTGCGTCGGGTCCCTGCTGTGGAACACCCGGACACACCTCGAGGCGTACTTCGCGGTGCCGTCGATGGGGGGCCTGCTGCACACCATCAACCCCCGCCTGTCCCCCGACCAGATCGCGTACACCATCAACCATGCCGCCGACGAGGTGCTCCTCGTCGACGCCTCGCTCCTGGGACACCTCGCGCAGCTGCGTGATCGGGTTCCCAGTGTGCGAACGATCGTCGTGGTCGGGCCGTACGACGGGGAGGCACTGGCGGGCTGGCCTGGCGAGGTTCTCGGGTACGACGAACTGGTGTCCGGCCGGCCCACGGAATTCCTGTGGCCGACCCTGGACGAGCGCTCGGCCGCCACCCTGTGTTACACCACGGGAACGACGGGCGATCCCAAGGGCGTGGCCTACAGCCACCGCTCGATCTGGATCCATGCGCTGTCGCTGTGCACGGCGAACGCCGTGGCGGTGAGCTCGCGGGACCGCGGCTACATCATCGTCCCGATGTTCCACGCCAATGCCTGGGGCTACCCGTTCGCGAACTTCTGGGCGGGCGGCGACCTGCTGCTGTGCAACCGGCACCTTGATCCGCCCACGGTGGTCGAGGCCATCCGGAACCACCGGCCGACGTACTCCAACGGCGTGCCGACGGTGTGGAACGAGATCCTGAGCTACCTCGACGCCGATCCGTCGCGGGATCTCGGCTCGTTGGACCGAATCGTGCTCGGGGGCGCGCCCATCCCGCAGAAGCTCAGGACCGGCCTCAAGGAACGATACGGCGTCAATGCGTTGCAGGGCTGGGGGATGACGGAGACCTCGCCGCTGGTCACCCTCAACCGGCAGCCCTGGGCGGCGGAGAACCCCGATCCCGATCGGCGGGCGGGCGGGCAGGGGCGAGTGCTGGCCGGCGTGGAGATCCGGCTCGTCCAGCCGGACACTGGAACGGTCCTTCCGGCCGACGGTGAGACGGTCGGCGAACTGGAGTTACGCGGCCCGTGGATTGCCGACTCCTACTTCCGTACTGAGGCGAGCGACAAGTTCCGCGACGGCTGGCTGCGGACCGGGGATGTGGGAACCCTGGACGCCCTGGGCTATGTCAACCTCACCGATCGCGCAAAGGACGTCATCAAGTCCGGGGGTGAATGGATCTCGTCGGTCCGGTTGGAGCTGGAGATCGCCAAACATCCCGACGTGCTCCAGGCCGCGGTGATCGGTGTGCCGGACAGCCGCTGGGACGAACGACCGTGCGCTCTGGTGGTGCTGCGGGAGGATTCGACGACCAGCGTGGACGACCTGTGGCAGCGGCTACGCGAGGAGGACCTTCCCAGGTGGTGGGTGCCGGAGCGATGGGTGGTGCTAAACGCTCTGCCCATGACCAGCGTCGGCAAGTTCGACAAGCGGCGGATGCGCGCGATGTTCGCCAAGGGTGATCTGGAGATCCGGCAATTCCAGGAATCCTAGGCTTCCCGGCGACACAGGGATGGTTGACCTGAGCCGACGGCTAATTCTGTAGCGCGCGAAATAGTACTGGATCGCGTGTCCGGGGGAGTTCCCCGCTAACGAGTACGACGCTGTCGATTCCGGGGTTCTGCGCTGAAAAAAATCGAATATCTATCGATCGATAAGATTCTTGACTTGGCTGCTCGGCGACTGTTCAATCGCACTCGCGACTGCAAATCGGTGAGCTAGGTCGGGTAATCGAAGGGGTACGCTGGAGATGTTTCGGAAATCGGTTGCGGCCCTCGCGGCCGGTGCGCTCTTCACGCTGGCCGCATGCGGTGGCCCGACAGGTGGTACGACGACGGCCGAGGACGGGGTCAAGATGGGCCTAGGGGTCACGGCCGAGGAGATCAGGGTCGGCCTGCTGACCGACTACTCGGGCCCGATCGCTGAGGCCGCCACCTCCGGCTCACTCGGCTCGGAGGTCCTTTTCAGTAAGATCAACGACGAAGGGGGCATCTGCGGTCGCAAGATCGTGGTCGACAAGCAGGACACCAAGTACGACCCGCAGGTCACGACCCAGGTCTACCGCGCCGTCTCGCGCAAGGTCGTGATGCTGACCCAGATCATCGGCACGGCGAGCATCGTGGCGGTCAAGGACAGCATTGCCCGGGACAGCATGCCGACGATCACGGCGTCGCTCAACACGACCACGCTGCGCGAAAAGGACATCTACGTCCCGCTCCCGGTGTTCGAAATTGAGCTCGCCAATGGCGTCGTGTGGGCCGCGCAGCAGGCCGGGGCCAGCGCCGATCATCCGTTGAAGCTCGCGCTGGTCACCTCGGCGGACGCCTACGGCGAGGTCTACGCCGACGCCACCGTCTCGGCCGCCACGCAGACCCCGGGGGTCGAGGTCGTCGCGAACCCCACCTTCACCGCGACCGACACCGACTTCACCGCCCAGGTCGCTGCGCTGAAGAAGTCCGGCGCCGACGTGGTCATGCTCGGCGTCACCCCGGCCCAGGTCGCCGGTCTCGTCGGCCAGTCGGCCCAGCTGGGCTACACACCCACGTGGATCAGCACCTCGGGTTCGTGGAACTCCGCTCTGGCCGAGCCGCTGGCCGGCCTGCTCGACACGTTCTACGTCTCCGGCGGCTATGGGACGTTGGACGACGACGTCCACGGCATCCGGGAGCTCAAGGACGCGATGGCGACCTATGCCCCCGAGGCGACCCTGCACAACTTCAACGTCGGCGGCTGGCTCACTGGTACGGCGACGGTCGCCGCGCTGACGAAGGCCTGCGAGAACAAGGACCTCACCCGCGAGGGCGTGTCCGAGGCCATGCGGGACCTCGAGGTCGACTACCAGGGCATCACGCCGCCGGTGAATCTCGGCAACGGAGGAACGATCGTGAGCTACTTCTCGCGCATCAACACTGTCGGCCCCGGCGGCGTCCTCACACCAGTCACCGACTTCATGGCGACCGACGCCGCGAAGGCGTGGGGCCAGGCACAGGGACTCTGACCCTCGGGACGGGGCGTGTCCCCGCCGCCGGGGATGCGGACGCCCGCAATGGCGACGATGCCGGACGACGGTTGGAAACGACGATGACACTCTTGCTGCAACTCGGGTTCCAAGGGATCGCCCTCGGGATGGTCTACGGACTGATCGCGCTTGGCTTCGTGATCATGTTCAAGGGCTCGCACACGTTCAACTTCGCGCACGGAGAGTTCGTCGCCCTGGGCGCGTACGTCGTGCTGGCGCTGATGGCACAGGTGCCCTACCTGATGGCCTTCCTGGCAGCGGTGGCCATCACGGTGACGGTCGCGCTGCTCGTCGAGGCCGTCCTGCTCCGCCGGATGGTCGGCAAGTCCGTGAACATCGTGGTGCTGGCGACCCTCGGTCTTTCGATCATGGTCCACCAGGTGCTGGTGATGATCTGGGGTGTCGGCTCGCACGGCTCGGCCGGCCCCATCGGCGCAGGCACCGTGCATGTCGGCTCCGTGGTGCTGCCCACGAACGCCATCGCGACCATCGCGACGTCCGTGGTCGTCCTTGGCGCGCTGACCTTTTTCTTCCGGCGAACGTCGTACGGCCTCGCGATGCGGGCGACCGCCAGCCACCAGGAGGCCGCACTGGCGCAGGGCATCGACGTGCGCCGCATGTTCGCGCTTGCATGGGCCCTGGCCGCGTTCCTCGCCGTCGTCGCCGGCATCTTCCTCGCGTCGTTTCCACGTGTGGTCTCGCCGTCGATGGGCATGGTCGCGCTCGTCGCGATCCCGGCGATCGTCATCGGTGGAATGGACTCCCTGGTCGGCGCGGTCATCGGCGGGCTCATGATCGGCCTGATCCAGGTGCTGGGCGCCAGCTACCTGGCCGACTACGGCGGGGGCAAGCTGCACGAGGTGCTGCCCTACGTCCTGATGTTCGTGGTCCTCTTGGTCCGCCCTTACGGCCTGTTCGGCAGCCGCAGCATCGAAAGGGTCTGATCGATGTCCAGCACCGTCATGCGTCGGACCGTGGAGCAGAACGCCGCCCCCGTTCGCCCCGCCCGGGCGCGCGGCCGCCTCCCGAGCCCGGCTCGGCTCGGCGTCGTCACCTTCGTTGCCGCGACGGTCGCGGTACCGTGGATCGTGCGCTCCGATCTCTGGATGGGGATCGGGATCTTCGCCCTCATCGCCTCGGTCGGGGCCCTCGGCATGCAGGTGATCACCGGTCTGGCCGGCCAGATCTCCCTGGGCCACGCGGTGTTCATGGCGATCGGCGCCTACATCGCGGCCTGGCTCGGGGTCGACCACGCCCAGCCGTTCTGGGTCTGGCTGCCGGCGGCTGCGGTCGTCGCCGGGCTGGCCGGTGCCGTCGTCGCACCGGCCGCGGTGCGGATCCGAGGGCTCTACCTGGCCGTCGCCTCCCTGGCCTTGGTGTTCATCGCCGGTTACGTCTGGGAGATCTGGACCGATGTGAGCGGGGGCGTCAACGGCCGTCAGGCCGCGCCGGTGGTGGTCGGGGGACAGAACCTCCTGGACGGATTCTGGTCGGGCGACACCGAGGTACTGACTGTCTTCCAGGCGTGGTGGTACTTCGCGCTCGCCGTGCTGTTCGTCGTCATGCTGCTCACCTGGAACCTGCGCCGTTCCCGCCTCGGGCGGGCGTTCATGGCGGTGCGTGACCGCGACTTAGCGGCGGGTGTGGCCGGAATCCCGGTGACTCGGACAAAGGTGACCGCCTTCGTCATCTCCTCGGCGTTTGCCGGCCTGTCGGGGGCGCTTCTCACGGCATACATGGGCTACTTCGCGCCGACCCAGTGGACCCTGATGCTGTCGGTGGACTTCATCGCAATGGTGATCATCGGAGGGATGGGGACCATCGCCGGGGCGGTCCTTGGCGCGTTCTTCGTCACGGCGATGCCTCAGCTGGTCATGGTGGTGGCGTCATACCTGCCCTTCATCGCCCAGGAGTCCGGTGTCGAGGGCGGATTCACCGCGCCGCTGCTCGCACAGTTTCTCTACGGCCTGGTGATCGTCCTGGTGCTCGTCTTCGAGCCGGACGGGCTCAACGCCTTGTGCCGCAGGGCCATCGCCGCCCTCCGGGGACGTGCTGAGGGAGGGGCGCGGTGAACATAGCGCTCGACCCCGGTGACCTCGCGCTGGTCGTCGACGATCTCAGCGTGCGGTACGGCGCCACATCGGTGGCGCTCGAACACGTGAGCCTGTCGGTCCCGAAGGGCCGGATTGTCAGCCTGCTCGGTCCCAACGGGGCCGGGAAGTCCACAGTGATGCGCGCCGTCTCGGGTCTGCTTGGCGTGCACGGTGGTTCGGTCATCTCCGGTCGCGTCGAACTGCTCGGCGCCGATGTCACCCGGGCGCGGTCCTCGGTCCGGGTCAAGCGCGGCCTGGCCCAGGCGCTGGAGGGTCGCCAGGTATTCCCGGACCTGACGGTCGCCGAGAACCTCGCGAGCGGCGCCTATGTCCGACGCTATCGGAGGGCCCAGGAGCAGGAGGTGCGCGAGCGGGTGCTTCATCACTTCCCTCGCCTGGCCGACCTCATGGACCGCAAGGCCGGCTATCTGTCGGGCGGTGAGCAGCAGATGCTCGCCATCGGCCGGGCGCTGATGTCGCGGCCGTCGGTGCTGCTGCTGGACGAGCCCAGCCTCGGCCTTGCTCCCAAAATCGTGGAGACGGTCCGCGACGTCATCGTCGACATCAACCGCGAGGGGACGTCGATTCTCCTGGTCGAGCAGAACGCCGCGATGGCGCTGTCCATCGCGGCGTACGGCTACGTCCTCGAAGGCGGCCGGGTGGTCAAGGAGGGCCCCGCCGATGCACTGCGCTGCGACGAGGACATCGCCGCGCTGTACCTGGGCATGGTCGCGGCCGACGCCGCCGGGAAAGGACTGACCCACGGTGCGTAGCAGCAGGGATCTGCTCGACGTGAAGGGACTGTCGCTGAGCTTCGCCGGGGTCAAGGCGCTCGACGATGTGAGCTTCTCGGTGCGTGAGGGCGAGCTGTTCTCGGTGATCGGTCCCAACGGCGCGGGGAAGTCCTCGCTGTTCAACTGCATCTGCGGGGTCTACCGGCCGCAGGCGGGCTCGGTCGGCTTCGCCGGCGAGGAGCTGCTCGGCCTGAAACCGCACCGGATCGCGAGGAAGGGCATCGCCCGGACCTTTCAGAACGTCGAGGTCTTTCCCTCGATGACGGTGCTGGAGAACCTTTTGCTCTCGCGGCACAACTTCATGTGCTCCGGTGCGGTCGCCAGCATGCTCCGCCTGGGCCGGTCGGCCGGGGAAGAGCGGCAGGCCCGGGCGAGGGCGCGCGAGTTCGCCGAGCTGCTGCGCATCGATCATCTGCTCGACAGGCTCGTCGGTTCGCTGCCACACGGCACTCAGAAGCGCGTCGAGTTGGCACGCGTACTCGCGATGGAACCCAAGCTGATCATGCTCGACGAACCCGTCGCGGGAATGAACCACGACGAGTCGAGCGAGATGACCGAGACGATCAGACAGGTCAACCGGGAGCTCGGGGTCGCCATCCTGCTCGTCGAGCACGACATGACCATGGTCATGGCCATCTCGGACCGTGTCTGCGCCCTCGACTTCGGTCAGCGCATCGCCCTCGGTACGCCGCCAGAAGTCGTCCGAGACAGCGCCGTCATCACCGCCTACCTGGGAGGAGCGCTATGAACGAAGACCGCCTCGTCGTCTGCGGCATCGCCGGCAGCCTGCGCAAACAGTCTTGGAACTGGATGTTGCTGCGAGCCGCCGCGCTGCTTGCGCCCGACGACATCGAGGTGCGGCTGAGCAAGCAGCTGCCGGACATTCCGCTGTTCAACGAGGACCTGCTCGTCGACGAGCCACCGGCGGTCGGTGCGCTCCGCGCCGAGGTCGCCGAGGCGGATGCCCTCATGATCGCCACTCCGGAGTACAACGGCGGCGTACCCGGGGTTCTCAAGAATGTTCTCGACTGGCTGTCGCTCCCCTTGGGCAGATCGGTGCTCGAGGGCAAGCCCGTCGCGATCATGGGGGCCTCGCCCGGGAGGCTCGGTACGGCTCGGAGCCAGTTCGAGCTTCGCAACACCTTCGTCTTTTCCCGATCCCCGGTGCTTCCGGGGCCCGAAGTCCTCGTGAGCCACGCCGACCAGCACTTCGATGCGGCCGGACGCCTGACCGACCAGTTGGCCATCGATCGGATCGGCCTGCTGTTCGACGGTCTGAGGCAGTACGCCCGACTGAACAAGCAAGAGGTGGTCCTCCTCCCATGACGTACCCGGTCAGCAAGGTCTTCGTCAGCAGCGAGTCGCCCGGTGCGCCTCGCGCGGGTGCCGGCGGGCACCCCTGTCAGGGCATCTACTACACGCGCGAGGGCATACGCCCACGTGTCGCGATGATCGCCACCCACTACCAGATCGACTTCTCCGAGCACTACCTGGCGGAGCTCATCGCGGCACGTGGCATCGGGTTCCTCGGATGGAACACCCGGTTCCGTGGGTACGAATGGCTGTTCGTGCTCGACCAGGCCCTGGTCGACATCGGAGTAGGCGTGCGCTGGCTGAAGGAGCAGGCCGGCGTCGAGCACGTCGTCCTCCTGGGCAACTCCGGCGGGGGCTCACTCATGGCCGCCTATCACTCCCAGGCCGTCGAGGCGTGTGTCCGCCCCGCCCGGGACCTGCAGCTGGCTCCGGGTGTGGACGAGCTGATCCCCGGGGACGCCTACGTCTCGCTCGCGGCCCATCTGGGTCGTCCCGACGTGCTCACCGACTGGATGGACGCCGCCGTGGTCGACGAATGCGACCCGACGCTGACCGATCCGGAGCTGGACCTGTTCAATCCGGAGAACGGCCCGCCCTTCTCGCGGGAGTTCGTCGAGCGCTACCGGGCGGCCCAGGTTGCGCGGAACCACAGGATCACCAGGTGGGCGAAGGCTGAGCTGGCCCGGGTCAACGCATTGGGCTATTACGACCGGCATTTCAACGTTCCGCGCACCTGGGCGGATCCCCGCATGGTCGACCCGACGCAGGAACCCTCCAACCGCCCGGGGGGCTGGTGCTACCGAGGACCCACGGAGGCGGCGAACCGCGGGGACCGTGGCATCGCGGGCGAGACCACGCTGCGCAACTGGCTGAACATGTGGAGCCTTGAGGAGTCGCAATGTCGCGCCGAGCCACATCTGGCCAAGCTCACGATCCCGGCCATCGTGATCAATCCCGATGGCGATGCCGGTGTGTTCCCCAGTGATGCCGACCGGCTGTACGAGGCGATTGCGGGTGACGACAAGAAACGAGTCGATCTCCCGGGTGACCACTACTTCCTTGAGCCGGCGGGCGCCCGTGACCAAGTCGCGGACGTCATCGCCGAGTGGGTCATCTCGCGCTTCCCGCGGGCGGGGGAGTAGTCGTGGCCACGTCCGTGGACGAACTCGCGCTCACCCGTAGGCAGCACTGGGTCAATCATGTGGCCAGGCACGCCTTCGAGCGCGGCAACCTGGTCGCCCTGAAATGCCGCGACCGCGCCGTGACCTGGGCGGAACTGCAGCGACGTGTGGTGGCTCTCGCCGGCGCATTGGCCCGGCGTGGCATCGGACCCGGTGACCGGGTCGCGCTGCTCATGGGAAACCGCCCCGAGTACATCGAGACCTTGGTCGCCGTGAACCGGTTGGGCGCCATCGCCGTGCCCGTCAACTCGCGCCTCAGTGCCGCCGAGGTGGCATTCATCCTCGACGACAGCGGAGCTTCGCTGTTGTTCGTGGACTCGGCCACCGGGCAGGTCGGCAGCGCGGCGGCCGGGGCGATCGGCCACCCGGTGCCGGTTGTCGAGGTCACCGAGCACGCAGCGACGACGGTCGGCACCGCAGCGGCGTACGAGGACGTGCTGGCCGAGGATGGGGTGGCGGCCACCGCGGCCGATGTGAGCGAGGACTCCCCGGCGCTCATCATGTACACCTCCGGAACGACTGGCAGCCCGAAGGGCGCCGTATTGACCCATCGCAACCTCGCCGCGCAGTGCGCCACCTTGCTGACAGCGTTCGGCTTCCGGATGAACGACGAGGTAAACCTGTGTGCCTCGCCGTTGTTCCATATCGGCGCCATTGGCTCGACCGCACCGGCGCTCATGGTGGGGGCCACCATCGTGATCCTGCCGACGGGTGCGTTCGACGCCGGGGAGGTGCTCGAGATCCTCGAGCGCGAACGCGTCACGACGGTCTTCCTGGTGCCAACGCAGTGGCAGGCCGTCTGCGAGGAACAGGAGCGCGCACCACGTGATCTGTCCGGGCTGCGCGTGACCTCCTGGGGTGCAGCACCGGCGAGTGACGTGTTGCTGCGCAGGATGAGCAAGGTCTTCCCGAGTTCCTGGAACGTGGCGCTGTTCGGGCAGACCGAGATGTCGGGGGTGACCTGTGTTCTCGAGGGAAAGGACGCGCTGCGCAAGCTGGGGTCGGTCGGGCGGCCTGCACCCGGCGTCTGGGCGCGGGTCGTCGACCCGGACATGGTGGACGTCGCCCCGGGTGAGGTCGGCGAGATCGTGTACCGCGGGCCCAGCACGACGCTGGGCTACTGGAACAACCCCACCGCGACCGCGGAGGCGTTCTCGGGGGGATGGTTCCACTCCGGCGACCTGGTGCGCGTGGACGACGAGGGTTTCTGGTATGTCGTCGACAGGGTCAAGGACATGATCATCTCTGGAGGCGAGAACATCTACTGCGCGGAGGTGGAGAACGTCCTGGCTGGCCATCCGAACGTGGCCGAGGTGTCCATCATCGGTCGTGTGGACGAGCGCTGGGGTGAGACTCCCGTGGCGGTCGTCGTGCTGAAGGACCGGCGCCGCGCGCTCAGCATCGAGGACCTGCGCGCGTGGGCAAGTGACGAGCTGGCCGGCTACAAGCTGCCGACCGCCCTCGAAATCGTGGACAGGCTGCCGCGGAACGCCTCGGGCAAGGTCACCAAGGGCGTGTTGCGTGACCGGTTCAGCCTGGCCCGGCCCGCTCCACGAGTCGACTCCAGCCCGCCCCGGGCTGGGCAACAATCCCCATCTGGAATCGGCGAGCAGACCGACCAATCGCCGATGCGATAGTGGGTCTCGAACTCGACCGGGGCCTGCCGCTGCTGGCTGCCTGAAGCCGTAGATGGCCGCACCAGTCGCGACGTGACACTGGCACCCCGTCACCGGGGCAGGTCTCCTCGGAGCCAGGCCCGACAGCTACACACATGTCGGCGTCTGGCAAAACGGGGGCATCCGTCATGACCACGCAATCAGGAAGCCGGGAAATCTAGGCTCTAGGCGCTACGTGGGCCCAGAATTCAGTCATGCGCCCCAACATCGCTCCTGGAATCCGACGTCACCAGGTTGGCCCACGATTGCAGCAAGGGGTCGGGAGAACCGATAGCCGAACAAACGGCGCGAACCCAAACATTGACAGGCGCCCAGTCGCACGAAGATATCGCCAGCGACAGTCGAATGAGACACCGCGTGATAGTTTCCAGCTATCGGGGGTCAGTCATTGAGTTCTATGACTTCTTCCTTTTTGGGCTCGCCTCGGCAGCAGTATTCAACGTCCTCTTCTTTCCGGACATCAGTCCTGCGGCAGGCTTCTTGGCTTCCGTTCATTGCATCGGCGCTACTTGCCGCCGCTGGCGGCCCTCCGCACGGGTTCGGCGTCGCTGCCTTCCTCGCTGCTGCACGTTTCCTCTCCATCGGCGGAGCGCTTCTCACTCCTGAAACCCGCCGACGAGACATGACCTCAGAATCATGACGGCCAACTTGTGAGTGCTTAAGGGTAGGATCGGAACGTGCGTCCGCGTGTGGGAGTTGTCTGCACGGCAGAACCCGGGCGAAGTAGTAGATGATGGCACTTCTTCAGTTATCTCTCATACTTCGACCGTGTTACCGGCTTGGCCGGTCGGTTAGGTGAGAAATGCGAAGGTATGGCGGGTTTCGATTATTAGTCGAGAAGGAACAGGAAGGTGTCGTTGTTTTCCTTGAGCGGACGGACGGCTCTGGTGACCGGAGCCTCCTCGGGCCTCGGTGTGCAATTCGTCCGCGCGCTGGTAAGGACCGGAGCGCGCGTCGTTGCAGGGGCGCGACGATTTGATCGACTGCAGATCTTGGCAGACGAATTAGGCCAAGATTGGGTTCTTCCTGTGCAGCTCGACGTTACGGATGAATCGTCGGTTCGTGCGTTTGTGCATGAAGCAACAGTTTGGACTGGGCGACTCGATGTACTTGTCAACAATGCTGGCGTGACCCATGCGAAGGCGGCTGAGACCGAGTCGACGGAGGACCTGCGACGCATCCTCGACGTCAATTTGGTCGGCCTTTTCACCTGCAGCCGCGAGGCCGGTCGCATCATGCTGAGATGTGGAGGCGGTAGCATCGTGAACATCGCCTCAGCACTCGGCTTGGTCGCGTCGGGTCGGATCCCGCAGGGATCCTACTGTGCCAGTAAGGGCGGCGTAGTCCAGCTTACTCGCGAAATGGCTGCGCAGTGGGCACGCAAAGGGGTACGGGTCAACGCGATCGCCCCTGGATTTTTTCTCACCGAACTGACATCCGAGATGTTCGAGGATCCGCGCAGTGAAAAATACATCGAGCGTACGGTACCGATGGCACGTTGCGGAGCTTCGCACGAGTTGGACGGCGCATTGATGTTCCTGGCGAGCGATGCATCGTCGTATGTAACCGGCCAGATACTGGCTGTGGACGGTGGTTGGACCAGCATTTGAGAGCTCGATGATGAAGAGCGGCAGCGTGATCTGCTCGAAGTCGCCGCCGCGAGGTCCTCATCACTGGTGTCTTGTGGGTTCGCGGATGCGGTTTGTCCGGTCCTATGCCAAGCGGTGAGCCCGCGACGTGGGCGCCTACGTGATCGACCAGAAAACGCAAGGAACCGGCACGCGAATCACGTGAATCGAGAGTTCTGCCGGTCACCGATGGCTTGACGGTGGTGGCCGACATTCGTGACTTCGTTGTCTGCGTGGCAGCATGGACCGAGCCGCTATGCATGCTGGCGAACAACGTCAACATTACCTCTGTGTCGGGCCGCCGAGATCGAAGTGGTGCGGTAGGCGGATAGTCTGAAGGCTAGGAAGGTGTCAATGTCAGTAACATCCACGGCTCCGGTGATCCGCAAGGACGGTGCGGGAGTTCGCACGCTTTGGCTCAACAGGACGGCAAAGCGAAATGCATTCACCCTCGAATCCATGTCGTTTCTCCAAGGGGCGCTCGAAGACGGTCTGGCCGATCCAGGAATCCGTGCCTTCGTCCTCACCGGGTCGGCTGGGACGTTCTGCGCCGGTGTCGACATCTCCGTCCTGGAAGGCGCGACGGTGGCGTCGACCCACGCCAACCTGGTCGTACTCCACCGGACGGTTCGGACGTTGGTGGCGGGGGCCAAGCCGGTGGTTGCCGCGGTCGAGGGACACGCAGTGGGTGCCGGCCTGTCCCTAGCGCTGGCGAGCGATCTCGTGGTGGCCGCCGAGGACGCGACCTTTCGGTGTGCGTTCCCCCGACTCGGTTTGATGGCCGATCTTGGCTTGCTCTGGTCGTTGCCGCAACGGGTGGGACTCGGCAGGGCCCGCCGGATGCTGCTGCTGGATGAACCGGTATCGGGCACCGAGGCGGCCGCAGTCGGTCTGGCCGACTACGTGGTGGCGCCGGGTGCGGCACTGGAGACTGCGATGAAACTCGCCAGCCGGTTGGCTGAACAGCCGCCGATGGCAGTCGGCCTCACCAAGGCGATGCTGGCCGACGGTCCACAAGGGCTCGAGGCGTTGCTCCGGAGAGAGGCGGGCGAGCAGGCGCTACTGCACGGCACGGCGGACTTCCGTGAGGGCATCCGAGCATTCACAGATCGCCGCGACCCGCGTTTCGTCGGAGGCTGAGCCGTTCGATGTTCGAGCGACTGGTCGTTCCTGCCCTGAAACCAAATCCGACATCAGTTTCATCAAGTATGGTCAGGACCCGGAGGCATTTTTCTGTGCCCGCGTCTGGTATGCACCGCGTCGCGTACGCCTACCTTGAGTCGCCGGAAACCCCGCGCTGCTACGAAGAACCACCAGGGCTTCCGCTCGTACACACTGATGTGGCTGCTGGCCGCAGCGAGCACAGGTCGATGCTGCCGGCGGGAGGCAGGTGATGGATTCGTCCACCGCCTTCTCGATTCCTTCGCACGTAGCGCCGCTGCGCGCCGCCGTGTATCGGTTCGTCACCGAGCATGTCGAGCCTGTCGAGCAGGAGTTGGCATCACGAAGTAGCAAGGCTGCTGGGCTGCTCGCTCAGCTCCAGGAGAGAGCAAAGAGCGAGGGGTTGTGGGCGCTCGGTCACGCCGCCGATATCGGCGGTGGCGGGATGCCATTCCTTGATTACCTCTACGTCAACGAAATCCAAGGGCGTTCCGAGTTCGGGCAGTTCGCCCTGGGAACCTGGACGCTTCAGGATTCGATCATGCTCAGCCGTCATGCGAAGGGGGAGTGTCGAGAACGCTTCCTCGACCCACTGGTCCAGGGAACGGCGTGGCCGAGCTTTGCGATGACCGAGCCCGAGGTCGCGTCCTCGGATCCGACCCAGCTCGCCACCTCGGCCCGGTTGGTGAATGGGGAGTGGGTGGTCAACGGCCGGAAGTGGTTCACCACGAATGCCGGAGAAGCAGCGTTCACCACTGTGCTGTGCCGCACCGAGCCGGAGGCTCCGCCACATCGCGCGTTCTCACTGATCCTGGTCCCTACCGACAACTCTGGTTACCGGATCGTCCGCGAGACACCAGTTCTCGGGATTGCTGGAGGGCACTACGAGATCTCTCTGACCGACGTGCGAGTCCCCGTCGGATATCTGATCGGCGAGCGAGGAGCGGGCTTCGCAATCGCACAGGAGCGCCTCGGCCCCGGGCGTATTTTCCATTGCATGCGCTGGTTGGGGCAGGCGCAACGGGCATTCGATCTGATGTGCGAACGCCTGAACAGCCGAGTGCTGTCGGGTGCGCCGCTGGGCGAGAAGCAGCTCATGCAGCAGCACGTGTTCGAAAGCTGGTCACAGATCCAGGCCTGCCGCTTGCTCACCCTGGACGCGGCCAGCAAGATCGATCGTGGTGGCGACGCCCGGGTCGAGATCGGGGCGATCAAGGTTGTCGGTGCGCGGATGCTGCATGACGTCATCGATCGGGCCCTCCAGGTGCACGGAGCAGCAGGTCTGACCGATGACACCCCGCTGAGCCGGATGTATCGCGCCGCTCGGTTCGGCCGCATCTACGACGGACCGGACGAGGTGCATGTGGTCAACGTGGCGCGGCGGCTGCTGCGTGGGTTCCAGAGGGGGAGCGGCTGGGACTTCGGGTACGGGGCCGAGGCGAATGGCCGATGACGGCGATACAGAGGCGAGAAGAGGCAGGATCGGATGAAGGTGAGTGAGTCGGGACGGGCGGGGCAGTGGGACGAACTGGTCCGGCCTGCGATGCTGGGGCCGGCTGTCGCGGAGGCCACCGGTGACCCACGCTGGTGCCATCTGACCGCGACTTTGCTGTCCGGCGGAAAGTCGAACCTGACCTTTCTGCTGACCAGTCCCGCGGGCGAATTGGTGATGCGTCGGCCGCCGTCGGGCGAGTTGCTGCCCAGTGCGCACGACATGGGGCGCGAGGTCCGGGTTCAGCGGGCGCTCGCCTCATCGTCCGTGCCGGTGGCCCGTGTCGTCCTGAGTGACGACGGGGCGATCGTGGGATCGCCGTGCTACGTAATGGAACGCGTCCCGGGCCACATCATCCGTGACCGGATCCCGGACGGGTATGCGGACACCTCGGAGCAGCGCACCGCTCTGGCCTTCGCGCTCGTCGACGTGCTGGCCGACCTGCATCGCGTTGATCCGCGCGAGGTCGGCTTGGAAGACTACGGTCGGCCAATTGGATTCCTGGCCCGCCAGGTCCGTCGCTGGAACGACCAGTGGCAGCGTTCGCGCACGGTCTCCGTGGGGCCTCTTGAGGATCTGGGGCGACGGCTTGCCGAGCGCGTCCCGGCCTCTCCGCAGGCGTCGATAGTGCATGGAGATTTCCGTTTGGACAACTGCATGATGGACATGCGCGATCCGAGCAGGGTGCGGGCCGTACTCGACTGGGAATTGTCTACGGTCGGCGATCCGTTGACCGATCTGGCGCTACTGCTGTTTTACTGGCAGGAGCCTGGAGAACCAGGACTTCGACTGACCCCCACGGTCACCGCACTTTCCGGCTTTCCGAATCGGCAGCAGCTCGCCGCCCGATACGCGCAGCGTCTCGGCGTTGATCTGACCGACTTGTCGTTCCACGAGGCGCTGGCTCACTTCAAGTGCGCCGTCATCACGCAGGGAGTCGCTGCGCGGGTGAGGGCTGGGACGATGGCCGGTCAGGAGTTCGGCGATCTCACCGACGAGGTCTCCGCGATCGCCGAGCGAGGGCTGCAGCGGCTGGAGGCACTCTGAGCAGATCCGCGATCCGCATCGCCGTCCCGGCTCGCGCGATGGCATCGGCCGATGTGAGCAGAGCGATCACACCTGCGTTCCGCAGCAGGTGCACGACCTGAAAATCAGACTCTCCGGTCTTGACGCGGTGGGCGCCCTGTTCGGAGCTATCGGTGCATCGGAACGTTCTGTATTCGGAACGTTCGTAACCACCGATGGAACCCAAGACCTTCCCCTCGTGGCGTGCGTCGAGGCCGTGTGGATGTCGATCCGGACCTGGGGCCAGCGAGGCGGGTCCGGCGGCGCGGGCCAGACCCAGGGGCAGTGTGGTCTCGCCCTCGCCGATTACCGCGTTGACGACGGCGTGGGCTCCGCATACGACCAGGGCGACGATCTCCTGCCGGGTTCGCCGCGCCGGTCAAGGCCGCAGCGAGGTGAGCAGGGCGGCGACACCGGACGCCCCGATGACGCCGAGCAGCGCCATCCGGAACACCGGGTCGGGCAGCCGCCGGGCGGCGACGGTTCCGAGCAGCGCCCCGAGCGCGGCTGCGGGGAGCAGCCACAGCCCGCCGAGCACGATGTCGGCCGCCACCGTCCCGGTGAGCGCCACCGACGCCAGTGCCAGCAGGTAGCTGGCCAGGTTGAAGGCCACGAGCGCGGCGCGACCGTGCGCCGCCGGCCACCGCTGAATGGAGACGAGCAGCGCGGGAGGCAGGCCACCCAGGCTCGTGCTCCCGTTGAGGAACCCACCGAACAGGCCGGCGGACCCGACCGCGGCCTGTTCGTGCCGGAACGGCCGGGGCAGTCCGATCAGGCCGGTCGCCGCGACCAGGAGCGCCAGCACCGCGATGGCCTGCATCAGCAGCCGGGCCGGCAGGACGATGAGCACCGCGATGCCCGCCGGGGTACCGATCAGCCCACCGGCCAGCAACGGCCAGCAGCGCGGCAACTGCAGGTCGCGCCGGCACTGCACGAGAACGCCGAGGCTCAGCACCGCACCGAGGAACAGCGAGAGCACCACCACCTGGTGCGGATACGGGGCGATCAGGACGACCAGCGGTGTGAAGACGGCCGCGAAACCCAGCCCGGTGACGCCCTGGACGAAACCCGCGGCGACGGTCACGGCCACGGTGGCCAGCCCGATCCCGGGGGCGGAACCGAACAGCAGGTTCAGCACGTCCATCGGGTCTCTCCCTGTCTCCACTTCCCGGCGGTTCGCGCTGGGGCCGTCGCGGCCGGCCGACGCCCCAGCGCACCCAGCATCGCGTCTCGCGACTCAGGTCAGCGCACCGGTCTCCTCCAACTCCTTCTTCGCGGTCTCCGGACCGAGCACGTACCCCACGATCGTCAGGATCCACAGCCCCGCCATCGCGAGGTACGGGATCGAAGGGCCGAACGAGGAGATCGCCCATCCGACGACGAACGGTGCGGCGATCGACACGATTCGCCCCCCACCGACGGAGATCGCAAAGCCGGTCCCGCGGATCTCGGTCGGGAACAGCTCGGTGATGTAGGTGTCCCCGATCGACCAGAGCCACCCGAGTAGGCCGATGGTCAGCGACCCGTAGACCAGGTACATCGTGAAGTCGTCCGTCGTGGCGCCCAGCACCGTACAAATCATCATCATGAGCGCGCCGAGAATCGCCATGGGACGGCGTCCGACCAGGTCGGCGAGGCCGGCACCGACATAGCACAGGACGAACTGGACGATGTAGAAGACCATCGCCCACATGATCGCCTCGGTGGGGGTGGCGCCGAACTTCTGCACCATGTAGGTGGTCAGGAAGACGGTCATCCCCCAGTAGCCGAAGGCGTTCGCGCTGTAGATCAGCCAGCCGATGTAGATACGCCTGCGGGCCTGTGGGATCGACCAGATCTTCCTCTTCTGCGGTGCCGCGGCGTCCCCGGCCTTCCGCCGCGCCTGGGCCTGCGCGACGGTGAACCGCGCGGACTCCTGAAGGGACTTGCGGAAGGCGAAGAGCAGCAGCGCGGGCACGACGGCGACGATGAACGTCAGCTGCCACCCCCACCGCGGGACGATGACGAGCGCCGTCCCGGCGGCCAGGATGTAGCCGGCCGAGTACAACGAGAACATGATGCCGCCGGTCCCGATACAGCGGGCCTTCGCCGGGAACATCTCCGAGGTGTACGGGGCGCCGACGGCGAGCTCGCCGGCCCCGCCGACGCCGGTGAGGAACCGGAGCCCGGTGAACAGGTACAGATTCGAGGTCAGCCCGGCCAGCGACGTCGACACGCCGTACACCAGGATCGAGATGCCGAGGGTGTCCTTGCGGCCGTAGCGGTCCGCCGCGATGCCGAAGCCGATGGTTCCGACGGTGTAGCCGACGAGGAAGATCGATCCGATGATCCCCATCACGGTGAGGCTGACCCCGAGTGACTCCTGGATCCCCGGTAGGACCAGGCCGTAGATGTTGACCGCGTAGGAGTCGAACCCGTACCCGAGCCCTGCCGCCAGCGCGACCAGGATGGACTGCTTCAGCGGCACCCTGGGCGAGGTGGTTCCGGTGGTGGTCGAGGCTATTTGCGTTCTTTCGGTCGTCATGCGGTGAACCCGTCTATTCGCACCGAATGCTTCTGAAATGCCCTCGCATCGGTTGGAGATGTTTCGGTCGGAGCAGCCTTCGTCCCCCTCGCTCGGACACCGTGGAGCCCGAGGAGCGAGGGACCGCATGCCTGGGCGGCAGGTCGGTGGCGGTGATGGTGTCCAGGCACCCCGGGTCACCACTCGGGTGGCGGGCACACGGTGGATTACCGAG
Source organism: Pseudonocardia hispaniensis (assembly GCF_042658695.1). Lineage (NCBI taxonomy): Bacteria > Bacillati > Actinomycetota > Actinomycetes > Pseudonocardiales > Pseudonocardiaceae > Pseudonocardia > Pseudonocardia hispaniensis. The sequence goes on from NZ_JBHSQW010000044.1 coordinate 505,649, forward strand.
ATCGCGATGGCATTCGAATACTGCGGGTGGCCGGTGGCCGGAAGGGGTCAGCTGCCGCGGCGATACTGTGCCAGCGACTGTGACGGATCCGCTACTCGCGGGTGCTGAATGAGGTCATAACCCACGAAAATCGCCCGGACCGCGCCGGGCCGGTGGATCAGACGTCTCCGGCGCCGGGGGGACCGAACAGGCGGTGAGCGGAGTTCGAGATCGCGGCGGCGGGCTCTGCGGCGCTATCGGTCAGCTGGGTGCGCCAGCTGTGGCCGAGTTCCCGGCAGGCGGCCAGCGCCGTCTTCTCCCCGAGGTCGGAACCGTACTTCGCGCGATTCGCGCGCAGCACGGTCCAGCTGGGGTTGGGTCGATCGAGCAACCGAACGGGCCGGCCGCCCCGAACGGTGCCCGGCTGCAGCACCCGCAGGTACCAGCCCGTACGGCCGGTCCGCTGCAACCGGACGGCCAGGTCCTTGACGCCCCACCGGCGGGCCAGCTTCCAGCACGGGCCGCGCGGCTGGGACACCTGGACGACAGCACTGCCGAACTCCCAGATGTCACCGATGCAGACCTCGGCCTCGGTGATGCCCTCGACGGAGAGGTTCTCCCCGAACGCGCCGCAGCGCAGCGGTCCGATGCCCAGCTCGCGCTCCCAGCCGGGAAGCCACCGCAGGGGATAGACGCAGACCGCCTTGTCCGGCCCGCCGTGCACCCGCGGGTCGGCCTGCTCGTCGCCGTCGAGCCCGCCGAATCCGAGCGTGACGGGCCCGGCGACGGGGTCCTTGAGGAAAGCGCTGTGCCAGGTCCGGCCCTGCTCGTCCGTCAGGTCGCGGGGTCTGCCCACCCGCACGTCCCGTACCGTGGCGAGCTCGATCGGCGGGGTCATCGGTGCGCCGTCGGCGGTGAGGCGTCGGTCGCCGCGCGTCACCCTCACCTCCGGCCCTGGCTCAACAACACCATCACCTTGCCTCACCGGTAAGGGGTGCGCAAGTCACGCGAAGTCGCACGACGGAGGATAGCGTCACGGCGACCATTGCGGGGGTGATAACGGTCACGAATGACGGCATTACCACTTCCGGGCTAGCTGACCGTCCGATGGGATGTCATTCTTCGTGCGCGTCACGCTGCCCACTTCCGGAAAATTCTCAGAAAACAGGACCCGGGTGCTTCATTGGGGACGACAGCCATTCCGGGTGGCCCGACGCGACCCGAAGAATCGTGGTCCCACAGTTGAGGAGTCTGCAGAATGGCAATACCGAGCAACCTCGACATCGCTCAGAGCGCCTCGCTGAAGCCGATCGAGGACGTGGCCGGAGCCATGGGCCTGGGCAGTCACCTCCTCGAGCCCCACGGCCGGAACGTCATGAAGATCAGCCTGGACGCGATCGAGGAGCTTGCGGATCGGCCCCGAGCCCGCTACGTCGTGGTCAGTGCGATCACCCCGACCCCGCTGGGGGAGGGCAAGACCACCACGACGGTGGGGCTGGGCCAGGGCCTCACCCGCATCGGCAGGCCCGCGGTCGTCGCGATCCGGCAGGCCTCGATGGGGCCCGCGCTGGGGATCAAGGGCGGCGCGGCCGGCGGCGGCTACAGCCAGGTCGTGCCGATGGAGCGGCTGAACCTGCATCTGACCGGTGACATGCACGCGGTGACCGCCGCCCACAACCAGCTCGCCGCGATGGTGGACAGCCACCTGTTCCACGGCAACGAGCTCGGCCTCGACTCGGACGACATCACCTGGCGCCGGGTGCTGGACGTCAACGACCGCGCGCTGCGCAACATCGTCATCGGGCTGGGGGCCCGGGCCGACGGGGTCACCCGGCAGACCGGCTTCGACATCACCGCCGCGTCGGAGGTCATGGCCACGCTGGCGCTGACCACCGGTCTCGACGACCTGCGGGCCAGACTCGGTCGCATCGTCGTCGGCTACACCCGCGAGGGTGAGCCGGTGACCGCCGAGGCGCTCAAGGCCGCGGGTGTGATGACCGTCCTGCTCAAGGAGGCGATCAAGCCGAACCTGCTGCAGACCCTGGAGAACACCCCTGCGCTGGTGCACTGTGGACCGTTCGGCAACATCGCCACCGGGAACTCGTCGGTCGTGGCCGACCTGATCGCGTTGCACGCGGGTGAGTTCGTCGTCACCGAGGCCGGCTTCGGGGCCGACATGGGTGCGGAGCGGTTCTTCAACATCAAATGCCGCACCTCGGGCCAGGCCCCGGACGCCGGTGTGGTGGTCGCGACCGTCCGCGCGCTCAAGGCACACTCCGGCACGTACCGCATCGTGCCGGGTCGCCCCCTGCCCCCCGAGCTGTTCGACGAGAACCCCGACGACGTCGCCACGGGTGCGGCGAACCTCCGTAAGCAGATCGACAACATGCGGCTGCACGGCGTCTCGCCGGTGGTGGCGATCAACGCCTTCCCCACCGACCACCGCTCGGAGTACCGGGTGATCGAGGAGATCGCGGCGGAGATGGGCGCGCGCTGTGCGGTGTCCACGCACTTCGCCGAGGGCGGCGCGGGCGCGGCCGAGTTGGCCGAGGCCGTCGCCGAGGCGGCCGCGGAGCCGTCGCAGTTCCGCCTGCTCTACCCGGACGAGGCCACCCTCCCCGAAAAGATCGAGACCATCGCCACCAAGGTGTACGGCGCGGCCGGGGTGTCGTACTCACCGCAGGCGACGGCGGCGCTGCAGACCTATCACAAGGCGGGCTTCGGTCACCTGCCCATCTGTATGGCCAAGACCCACCTGTCGCTCTCGTCGGACCCGAGCCTCAAGGGCGCACCCACCGGCTGGACCCTGCCGGTTCGCGAGGTGCGGGCTTCCGTCGGTGCGGGCTTCATCTACCCGATCTGTGGTGACATGCGGACCATGCCGGGACTCGGCTCGGACCCCGCCGCCGCCCATATCGACATCGACGAGCACGGGCAGACCGTCGGCCTGTTCTGACCCCGGCCGCGCCGGACGCCCACCCCGAGGAGGTCGAGGGCCATCAACGCGTACGTGATCGACGGCCGATCGTATGCCGAGGACCTGTACCAGCAGGTGAGCGACGCTGTGCGGCGGCTCGGGGCGGACGGTGTCCGGCCGGGCCTCGCGACCGTGATCGTCGGCGACAGCTACCCGGCCCATGCCTACGAACGCCGGGTGCGCAGGCTGGCCACCCGGCTGGGGTGCCATTACGTGCGGGAGCACCTGGCAGCCGACGTCGCGGAGGCGGACGCGGTGGCCGCGGTCGGGAAGCTCGCGGCCGACCCGCGGATCTCGGGCATCCTGATCCTGCGCCCACTGCCACCCCACATGTCCGAGGCGGCGCTGTATCGGGTGCTGGACCCCGGCAAGGACATCGAGGCCGTCCATCCGGTCAACTCCGGACTGCTCGCGCTGCGCAGGCCGCGCTTCGTGCCCTCCACCCCGGCCGCGGTGTTCCACATGCTCGACCGCTACCTCACCGAGTCCGGCCGCGACCCCGCGCGAACCTACGCCGAGAGCACGCTCGTCGTGATCGGGCGGTCGGCGAACGTCGGCACCCCCGCGCTCCTGCTCGGCCTCGAGCGCAACGCCACCGTCCTCAGCTGCGACGAGCACAGCCACCGGGCGGGGCTGCTCTACGACTACACCGCGCGAGCTGACATCCTCATCGTGGCCGCCGGGGTTCCCGGGCTGGTCCGCGGTGAGCATGTCAAGGAAGGTGTGATCGCGATCGACGTCGGCATCAACGCCGTCACCGACCCGGTGGACGGCACGGTCCGGCTGGTCGGCGACCTCGACCTCGCGAGCGTCGCAGCCAGGGCCGAGGCGGTCTCCCCGGTGCCGGGCGGGGTCGGGCCGATCACCGATGTCTGGCTGCTCGCCAACACGCTGCGGGCCGCCTGGCTCGCGGCGACCCCGTCGCAGGACGGTTCGTTCGACGACGTCGTGGGTATCGACCGGGTCGGCCCGCGAGTCCCCGCGCCGGGCGGCGAACTGGTCTCGACGGCAACGTCATGATCGACTACTCCAGCACTCCTAGGGGCCGCTGATGACTGCACGCGTGATGGACGGGACGTCGCTGGCCCGCCGGATTCGGGAGGAGGTCGCCGCCGGGGTGGCCGCGCTCACCGAGACCGTCGGGGCGACGCCGGGGCTGGCGACGGTCCTGATCGGCGCCGACCCCGCCTCGGAGGTCTACGTGCGCAACAAGCGCCGGGCTTGCGTCGCGGCGGGCATGCGTGACCTGCACCGGCAGCTGCCCGCCGAGGCGAGCCAGGCGCAGGTCGCCGATCTGATCGACGAGCTCGCCGAGGCCGACGAGGTCTCCGGGATCCTGGTCCAGCTGCCCGCGCCGGCCCACCTGGACGCCGAGGAGATCGTCGCCCGGATTCCCGCCACCAAGGACGTCGACGGTCTGACCACGACCAATGCCGGGCTGCTCGCCCAGGGCCGCCCCGGCCTGCGGCCGTGCACCCCGTCCGGGGTCATCCGGCTGCTCGATGAGCATTCGGTTGCGCTGGAGGGTGCGCAGGCCGTCGTCGTCGGGCGGTCGGTACTGGTGGGCAAGCCGATGGCACAGCTGCTGCTGGAGCGCAACGCGACCGTGACGGTCTGCCACTCCCGGACCAGGGATCTCGCCGAGACCTGCCGCAACGCCGACGTCCTCGTGGTCGCGGCCGGGGTGGCGGGGATCATCGGCGGCGACGCCATCCGTCCGGGGGCGACGGTCATCGACGTGGGCATCCACCGCGGCGAGCACGGTCTGCGCGGCGACGTCGACTACGACAAGGCCGTGGAGGTGGCGGGCCTGATCACCCCGGTCCCCGGCGGGGTCGGGCCGATGACGATCGCGATGCTGCTGGTCAACACGCTGGCCGCGGCCCGGGCCCGGCACGGTCTCGGCCAGCCCTGAGCCGCCGGAGCGCGCCGTGACCGGGGGTCGGCTGCAGATCGTGCGAACCGCGCCGTGGGCGCGGTTCGATGACCTGCGCGCGGGCACCGCGCTGCGCTGCGCGGGACCGTCGCGAGTCCTGGTCGCCGAGCGTCCCACCGAGGTCCTCGACGTGCTCGCCGAGGTGGATCGGGCCACCCGGGCGGGGTCGTGGGCGTACGGCTACCTCGCCTACGAGGCGGCGAGCGCGCTGGACCCGACGCTGCCGGCCCGGGCGGGACCCGAGGGGCTGCCGCTGGCCTGGTTCGGCCTGTGCGCCGAGCCGGAGCCGGTGACGCCCATCGAGCCGCGGGCCGCGGGTCGCTACCGAGCGCAGCCGTGGCGGCCCGGATGGACCCCGCAGGAGCACGCCCGGGCCGTGGACGCGGTCCGGGCGCAGATCGCCGCGGGCGAGACCTACCAGTGCAACCTGACGGTCCGCCTGCACTCACGGATCGACGGCGACCTCACCGGGCTCTATGCCGATCTGGCGTTGGCCCAGGGCGGCGCCCACAACGTCTATCTCGACCTCGGCCGGTGGGTGATCGCCAGCGCCAGCCCCGAGCTGTTCTTCGAGATCGCCGGGAACCGGCTGCTGATGCGGCCGATGAAGGGCACCTCGCGGCGTGGACGATCGCCCGCGCAGGACCGCGCGCTCGGCGAGGCGCTGCGGATGAGCCCGAAGGAGCGGGCCGAGAACGTCATGATCGTGGACCTGATGCGCAACGACGCCGCTCGCATCGCCGAGACCGGCAGTGTCTCGGTGCGCGCGCTGTGCCGGCTCGAGCGGTACCCGACCGTGCTCCAGCTGACCTCCGATGTCACCGCGCGGTTGCGACCCGAGACCGGTCTGGTCGACGTCCTGCGGGCGCTGTTTCCCTGCGGATCGATCACCGGCGCCCCCAAGCGCCGGACGATGCAGCTGATCAGCGAGCTGGAGCCCGAGCCCCGGGGCGTCTACTGTGGAGCGATTGGTCTGGTCGGCCCGCCGGATGCCGCGGTGCGGGCACGGTTCAACGTGGCCATCCGGACCGTCGTCGCCGACCGTGCCAGCGGCGCCGCCGTCTACGGCACCGGTGGCGGCATCACCTGGAGCTCCGAGCCCGCCGCCGAACACGCCGAGCTGCTCGCCAAGGCGGCGATCCTCGACCACCGCACCGAACAGGCCGAGCTGATCAGCCGGATCGGTTGATCCGCGCGGCGTGGGTGTAGACGTTCATCGTGCCGCCGCGCAGAAAACCGATCAGCGTCACGCCGGACTCGTCGGCCAGCTCCACGGCCAGCGACGAGGGCGCGGACACGGCGGCCAGCACCGGAACCCCGGCCATCACCGCTTTCTGGGTCAGCTCGAACGACGCCCGCCCGGACACCATGAGCACGGTCTGCCCGGCGGGCACGCGGTCGTGCAACAGCGCCCAGCCCAGCACCTTGTCCACGGCGTTGTGCCGGCCCACGTCCTCACGGGCGACGAGCAACTCGCCCGCGCCGGTGAACAGCCCCGCGGCATGCAGCCCGCCGGTGGTGTCGAACACCCGCTGGGCCGCGCGCAGCGTCGGGGGCAGGCCGGCCAGGGTCGAGGGGGTGACCTCGACCGGATCGGCCGCGGGGGAGAACCGGCTCTTGAGCCGGACGGCGGCCAGGGAGGCCTTCCCGCACACCCCGCACGAGGACGTCGTGTAGAAGTTGCGCTCCAGCGAGGCGTCGGGCGGCTCCACCCCGGGGGCGAGGGTCAGGTCGAGCACGTTGTAGGTGTTGCGCCCGTCGGCGTCCACGGAGTCGCAGTACCGCGCGACGGCGATGTCCCCGGCCTCCCCGAGGACCCCCTCGGTGAGCAGAAAGCCGTGCGCCAGTTCGACGTCGTGACCCGGTGTCCGCATCGTGACCGACAGCGGCCGCCCGCCGACGCGGATCTCCAGAGGTTCTTCGGCGGCAAGGCTGTCGGACCTGCGGTGCTCACCCTCCGGGCCGAGGCGCAGCACCGGTCGACGGCTGGTCAAGCGACCCATCGCTTCGCTCCTCTGTCGCCTCGCTGCGGACGGTGCCGGTTCTGCGGCTCCGCGGTGGGAGCGTCCGCTCGGGTGGCCAGTCATTCGTGCTCATACCGCGGCCGCCGATGCGCGAAATGCGCGTCGGACCGCGTCGTCGCCAGGGCTTCCCACCATACTCCGGGCCACCGGAAATTGGGGAAGTGGCCCGGTGATAAGCGGCGTTAATGGGGGGATAATGAATTACACTTTGACCGCCCGGTGCCGGGATCGGCACCCTTATGGCCATGACAATCGAGGCTGGCGAGCGGGCTGTTTCGCGCGCTGAGCGCGTGCGCACCGTCGCGAGGGGCCTTTGTGATCAGCGTGGTGCGCTACTGCCCATCCTGCACGCGGTTCAGGCCGAGTTTGGCCATATCGATCAGGCGGATCTCCCCGTCCTCGCCGATGTCCTCAACCTTTCGGTGGCAGAGGTGCACGGGGTGGTCACCTTCTACAGCGACTTTCGTCATACCAGCCCCGGTCGGGTGCACCTGCGGGTCTGCCGGGCCGAGGCCTGCCAGGCGGTCGGCGCCGAGGCGCTCGCCGACCATGTCCGGGAGCGGCTGGGCGTCGGCTTCGGGGAGACCACCGCCGACGGCGCCGTGACCCTCGACCAGGTCTTCTGTCTCGGCAACTGCGCGCTCGGTCCCGCGGTGCAGGTCGGCGAGCGGCTGCACGGACGGGTGAGCCCGGCACGGTTCGACGCGCTCCTCGCGGAGGTGCACCAGTGAGCGAGCGGGCGAGCGGGTCCTCAGCGCGGCACGCGCCGCCGCGGGTGTACGTCCCCGGTGACTCGGCGGCCCGCTCGGTCGGCGCCGACCTGGTGGCCGAGCGGATCGCCGTGGTGACGGCCGCGGCCGGTCGGCCGGTGCAGGTGGTGCGCACCGGGTCGCGCGGAATGCTGTGGCTGGAGCCGCTGATCGAGGTGGAGACACCCCACGGCCGGGTCGGCTACGGCCCGGCCGCGCCCGAGGACGTCGACGGACTGGTGGCGGCGGGCCTGCCCGACGGTGCGCCGCACGACCTCGGTATCGGTCTCGTCGAGGACCTGCCGTGGATGCGTCGTCAGCAGCGGCTCACCTTCGCCAGGGTCGGGATCGTCGATCCCCGGTCGGCCGACGACCACCTCGCGCACGGTGGCACCGCCGGCCTCCGGGCCGCGCTGGCGATGAGCCCGGCCGAGGTCGTCGAACAGGTCGTCGAGTCCGGGCTGCGCGGCCGGGGCGGCGCCGGCTTTCCCACCGGCATCAAGTGGCGCACGGTGCTCGGCGCGCAGGCCGACCAGAAGTTCGTCTGCTGCAACGCCGACGAGGGCGACTCGGGGACGTTCGCCGACCGGATGCTGATGGAGGGGGACCCGTTCCTCCTGATCGAGGGTATGACGATCGCCGCGCACGCCGTGGGTGCCACCGAGGGCTATGTCTACATTCGCTCGGAGTACCCCGACGCCGTCGCGACCATGGCCGCCGCGATCGAGGCCGCCCGCCGGCGGGGCTGGCTGGGTGAGCGAATCCTCGGCTCGCCGCTGGCATTCGACCTGCACGTGCGGGTCGGAGCGGGCGCCTACATCTGCGGCGAGGAGACCTCGATGCTGGAGAGCCTCGAGGGTAAACGGGGCACGGTGCGACCCAAACCGCCGATCCCGGCGCTCGCGGGGCTCTTCGGCAAACCGACGATCGTCAACAATGTCCTGTCGCTGGCCACGGTGCCGACCATTCTCTCCGGCGGGGCGGGCGCCTACGCCGCGCTCGGCACGGGGCGCTCCCGCGGCACGAGCGTGTTCCAGCTCGGGGGCAACGTGCGCCGGGGCGGCATCGTCGAGACGGCATTCGGGATCACCCTCGGTGAGCTGGTGGAGTCCTTCGGCGACGGCACGGCGTCGGGGCGGCCGGTGCGGGCGGTACAGGTCGGCGGTCCGCTGGGGGCGTACCTGCCGGTCGAGCGGTTCGACCTGCCGATGGACTACGAGGCGTTCGCCGAGGCCGGGGCCATGCTCGGGCACGGCGGCGTCGTCGTCTTCGACGACACCGTGGACATGACCGCGATGGCGCGGTTCGCGATGGAGTTCTGCGCCGAGGAGTCCTGCGGAAAGTGCACGCCGTGCCGGGTCGGGGCGGTCCGAGGGGTGGAGACCATCGACCGGATCCGCCGCGGTGAGGACCGCGCCGCCAATCTCGAGTTGCTCGAGGACCTGTGTGAGGTCATGACCGAGGGCTCGCTCTGCGCGATGGGCGGGCTCACCCCGATGCCGGTGCGCAGCGCGCTGCGGCATTTCGCGAAGGACTTCGGAGTGGAGGCGGCCGGATGAGTCTGCTCAAGGAACCCGACTTCGGCACCCCGGCCCGCCCCGGCGAGGCGACGGTCGAGGTGACGATCGATGGGCTGGCCGTCGCGGTGCCGCCGGGGACGTCGGTGCTGCGGGCGGCCAAGCACGCCGGGATCGACATCCCCAAGCTGTGCGCCACCGACAGCCTCGAGGCATTCGGCTCCTGCCGGCTCTGCATCGTCGAGATCGACGGGGCGAAGGGCACCCCGGCCTCGTGCACCACGCCGGTCGCGCCCGGGATGGTCGTGCGCACCCAGACCGAGCGGGTGGCCAGGCTGCGCCGCGGCGTCATGGAGCTCTACATCTCCGACCATCCGCTGGACTGCCTGACCTGTTCGGCCAACGGCGACTGCGAGCTGCAGGACATGGCCGGCGTGACCGGGCTGCGCGAGGTGCGGTACGGCTCCGGCGTCGACGCGGGCGCGAACCACATGGACGCACCGCTCGACCTGTCCAACCCGTACTTCGCCTTCGACCCGGCCAAATGCATCGTCTGTTCGCGCTGCGTGCGGGCCTGCGACGAGGTGCAGGGGACGCTCGCGCTGACGATCGACGGCCGGGGCTTCGACTCGAAGGTCGCCGCGGGCGCCGGGGTTCCGTTCATGGAGTCCGACTGCGTGTCCTGCGGGGCGTGCGTGCAGGCCTGCCCGACGGCGACACTGCAGGAAAAGAGCGTCATCGAGCTGGGCATGCCCACCCGCACCGTGCTGACCACGTGCGCCTACTGCGGGGTCGGCTGCTCGTTCAAGGCCGAGCTGCGCGGTGACGAGCTGGTGCGGATGGTGCCCCACTCCGGCGGGGGCGCGAACGAGGGCCACTCCTGCGTCAAGGGCCGGTTCGCGTTCGGCTACGCGACCCACCCCGACCGGATGCTCAGCCCGATGGTGCGCGACTCGATCGCCGACGCCTGGCGCCAGGTGTCGTGGGACGAGGCGATCGCGTTCACCGCGCGCCGGCTGACCGACATCCAGATCGAGTACGGCACCGGCTCGATCGGTGCGATCACCTCCTCGCGCTGCACCAACGAGGAGGTCTACGTGGTCCAGAAGATGGTGCGGGCCGCGTTCGGCAACAACAATGTGGACACCTGCGCCCGGGTCTGCCACTCGCCGACCGGGTACGGGCTCAAACAGACCTTCGGCACCTCGGCCGGTACCCAGGACTTCCGCTCCATCGCCAAGGCCGACGTGATCATGGTGATCGGGGCGAACCCCACCGACGGCCACCCGGTGTTCGCGTCCCGGATGAAGCGGCGGCTGCGCCAGGGCGCCAAGCTCATCGTCGTCGATCCGCGCCGGATCGACCTTGTCCGCGCGCCGCATATCGAGGCCGCCCACCATCTGTCGCTGCGGCCGGGCACCAACGTCGCGGTGGTCAATGCGATGGCGCATGTGGCGGTCACCGAGGGGTTGGTGGATCGGGAGTTCATCGAGCGGCGCTGCGAGGGGTTCGCCGAATGGGAGGCCTTCATCGCCCAGCCCCAGCACAGCCCGGAGGCCGTCGAGGAGATCACCGGGGTGCCCGCCGACCAGTTGCGCGCCGCGGCCCGCCTCTACGCGACCGCGGGCAACGCCGCGATCTACTACGGGCTCGGCGTCACCGAGCACAGCCAGGGCTCGACCATGGTCATGGGCATGGCGAACCTCGCCATGGCCACCGGCAACATCGGCCGCGAGGGCGTCGGGATCAACCCGTTGCGCGGCCAGAACAATGTGCAGGGCTCCTGCGACATGGGCTCGTTCCCACACGAGCTGCCCGGCTACCGGCACGTCTCCGACGACGGCGTGCGCGAGGTCTACGAGAAGCTATGGGCCACCGAACTGCTCGACGAGCCGGGGCTGCGGCTGCCCAACATGTTCGACGCCGCCCTCGAGGGATCGTTTCGCGCGCTGTTCGTGCAGGGCGAGGACATCGCCCAGTCCGACCCGAACATCCAGCACGTGCACGCGGCGCTGGCGGCGATGGACCTGGTCGTGGTGCAGGACCTGTTCGTCAACGAGACCGCGAAGTTCGCTCACGTGTTCCTGCCCGGAACCTCGTTCCTGGAGAAGGACGGCACGTTCACCAATGCCGAGCGACGGATCAACCGGGTGCGCCCGGTGCGGCCGTCCCCGACCGGCAAGCAGGAATGGGAGATCGTCTGCGAGCTCGCGCAGGCCATGGGGTACCCCATGCGCTACGACGACGCCGCGCAGATCATGGACGAGATCGCGCTCACCACGCCGACGTTCGCCGGGGTGTCCTTCGCGCATCTCGACGAGGTCGGCAGCGTGCAGTGGCCGTGCACCGAGGCCGCCCCGAACGGCACGCCGATCATGCACGCCGACGGTTTCGTGCGGGGCAGGGGCCGGTTCATCGAGACCCCCTACGTCCCGACCACCGAGCGGACCACCCGGCGTTTCCCGCTCGTGCTCACCACCGGCCGGATCCTGTCCCAGTACAACGTCGGCGCCCAGACCCGGCGCACCGCCAACGTCGCCTGGCATCCCGAGGACCTGCTGGAACTGCACCCGCACGACGCCGAGGTGCGCGGCATCCGCGACGGCGACATGGTCAACCTCGCCAGCCGGGTCGGCAACACCACGCTGCGCGCACTGGTCTCCGACCGGATGCCGGTCGGGGTCTGCTACACGACGTTCCACCACCCCGTCACCGGGGCGAACGTCGTCACCACCGAGAACACCGACTGGGCGACCGGTTGTCCGGAGTACAAGGTCACCGCCGTGCAGGTGTCGTTGTCCATAACACCCCAGCGTTCGGCGGCCGACGAGGTGCGCCGGCCGATCTCGGTCGCGGGGAGCTGATCGTGGAGACGACATCGCAGGGCGTCCCACCGCACGTCCGACGGGTGAACGACATCGCGGCGCAGTTCCGCCACCGGGCTGCCGAGGAGGCCGCGTCCGAGGTGGCCGCGCACCTGCGGCTGTTCTGGGAACCGCGGATGCGCCGGGCGCTGCTCACGTCCGTCGCCGACGGTGCCGAGGGACTGGACCCGATCGCGGTCGCCGCGGCTGGGCTGCTGTGCATGCCGAACTGACCAGGCTGGAGTCCGCGCCGAAGGCGCCGGTCTCCTGGGACGCCGCTCGCGAGCGGGCCCATGCGGCGGCTGCGCCGGTATCGCCGCGACCGGTCCCGCTCGGCGACGCCCTCGGCGCGGTCCTTGCGATGCCGCTGGTCGCGGCCGTCGCGGTGCCTGCGGTGGATCGTTCGGCGATGGATGGGTACGCAGTCTGCGGCGATCCACCCTGGACCGTCGTCGGCCGGGTCGCTGCGGGCCTGCCCACTCCTGGCCCGCTCTCGGCCGGGCAGGCGTACGCCGTCGTGACCGGGGCCGCGTTGCCCGAGCGGACGACGGCGGTGCTGCGCGACGAGGACGCGACGCTGGCCGGGGACCGGCTGACCGGAACGGTGACCGCGGGCCGGCACATCCGCCGGGCCGGGGAGGAGTGTGGCCCCGGCGAGCCGGTCGTGCCCGCGGGCGCCGCGGTCGTACCCGCCGTCCTGGGGTTGGCCGCGGCGCTGGGCTGCGACGAGTTGTGCGTCCGGCCCGCGCCGCGCGTCGCGGCCATCGTGACCGGCGACGAACTCACCGACCACGGACCGCCCCGCGCCGAACGGGTCCGGGACGCGATCGGGCCGATGCTGCCCGGGCTGGTCGCCGCGGCCGGTGGGCGCTGCACCGGAGTCGTGCGGTTGCGGGACTCGCGTCCGCTGCTCGTCCACGCCCTGCGCACCGCCGAGGCCGAGGTGGTGCTCGTCTCCGGATCGTCGGCGGCCGGGCCCGCGGACCATCTGCGTGCGGCGCTGTCCGCGCTGGGCGCCGAGTTCGTCGTCGACGGCGTGGCCTGCCGGCCGGGCCATCCGCAGGCACTCGCCCGGCTGCCCGGCGGCGGTCTGGTCATCGGGTTACCGGGCAACCCGCTGGCCGCGCTCGCCGCGTTCCTCACCCTCGCCGTGCCGGTGCTGGCCGGCCTGCGCGGGGAGTCGATGCCCCGGCTGGGATGGGCGCGGGCATCGGACCTGGCGGTCCATCCGGACTGCACCCGGCTGGTTCCGGTGTCGGTCCGCGACGGCCTCGCGCGCGCCGTGGGCCACGCCGGGTCGGCGATGCTGCGGGGCGCCGCTGTCGCTGACGCGTTCGCCGTCGTCGCCCCGGGCACCGAGCCGTCCCGCGCGGATCCGGTGCGGCTGCTGCCGCTGACCCCCGAGGCTCAGCTGGTGCCGCTCGGCGCAGTGTGAGCGGTCGTTGAGCGGCGCTGGATGGCCGCTGACCTGCGGTGACCAACCTTCGATCGAACATCGGTTCGGATAGGCTGAGGGTGTGTCCGAGCAGCCGCTGCCCGCCGCGCACCGCCTCGCGGTGCAGGCGCTGGATGCGCTGGACGCCGCCGCCGGCCCCGGTTCCGGGGACGAGGAGCTGGTCTCGGTGCTGACGGTGTGCGAGGGCCTGGTCCGGCGGCTGGACCGGCTGGTCGTGAGCGCGGTGGCGGCGCTGTCCCGGCGCGGGGTGTTCGCCGAACGCGGCTACCGCTGCCCGGTGGCCGCGCTGGGGGATCTGCTGGGCTGGGAGCGGGCCGAGGCCCGCCGCCGGGTGCGCGCGGCCGAGCAGGTCTGCCCCCGGGTCGGGCTGGACGGCGCGCAGCTGCCCGCCCGGCTGCCGGCCACCGCCGCGGTCTTCACCGCCGGCCGCGCCACGCTGCGCCACGTCGAGGTGATCGCGACGATCCTGGCCAGCCCGGCGGCCGGTCGTCTGTCGCCGCCGGTGTGGGCCGGGGCGGAGCACGACCTGGCGGACAAGGCGACCCTCTACACCCCCGGCGAGCTGCACGCCTACGGCGCCCGGCTGGTCGAGCTGCTGGATCAGGACGGTCCCGAACCCGACGACGAGCCGCCCGCCCCGGTCAACGAGCTGCACCCGACCCGCCACCGCGACGGCAGCGGCGGCACCCTCAAGGGCCGCTTCGAGGACGCGGCGCTGTTCGATGCCATCGCCACCGTCCTCGACGCCACATCCGCGCCGCTGACCGCCGAGGACGACCGCACCACCGCGCAACGCCAGGCCGCGGCGCTGGCCGAGGTGTGCGGCTACGTGCTCGACCACGCCGACCGCGTGCTGCCCGAGGGCGGCGGGCACCGTCCGCACCTGAACGTCCTGATCCGGCTGGAGAACCTGGAATCCCGGGCCCGCGCGGCGGTGCTGGACCTCGGCGGGACCCTCACCCCACCCGAGCTGCGCCGGCTGGCCTGCGACGCCGCCGTCATCCCCATCGTGCTGAACGGGGCCGGGCAGCCGCTGGACGTGGGCCGCTCGACCCGCACCATCCCCGACGGGCTGCGCCGCGCCATCGCCGCCCGCGACGGCGGCTGCGCGTTCCCCGGCTGCGGACGCACCCCGTCCTGGTGCCAGATCCACCACATCCAGGCCTGGGAACACGGCGGCCCCACCGCACGGGACAACCTGGTCATGCTCTGCCGCACCCACCACCGGCTGATGCACCACCCCGGCTGGCTGGTGCGCCTGCGCGACGGGCTGCCCGAGTTCATCCCACCGACATGGATCGACCCCGACCAGACACCCCGGCGACGACCACTCCCCCACCTGATCAGCTAGAACGCCTCCACGGGCGACACCTGCGTCAGACCACCCGGCACGACGGTTCGCGGCCGGCCAGGAACGCCTCGAGATTGTCCAGTACGAGCATCCCCATGGCGGTGCGGGTCTCGATCGTGGCGCTGCCCAGATGAGGAAGCGCCACGACGTTGTCGAGTTCGAGCAGCCCGTCCGGAATCGTGGGCTCGCCCTCGAAGACGTCGAGACCGCAGCCCGCGATCGTGCCGGCCCGCAGCGCCTCGACCAGCGCCGCGTGGTCCACGATGTCGCCGCGCGCGGTGTTGATCAGAAACGCGGTCGGTTTCATCCGGGCCAGCCGGGCGGCGTCGATCAGGTGGGTGTTCTCGTCGCTGCCGGGCATGTGCAGGGACACCACGTCGGCCGCTTCGAGGACCTCCTCGATGGACGCGGCGCGCCGGGCGCCGGGGATGCCGTGCCCCTCGGCGTGCTCGGAGACGTCGTAGTAGACGACCGGCATGTCGAAGCCGAAGTGCGCCCGGCGGGCCACCGCGGTGCCGATCCGGCCCATCCCGATGATCCCGATGGTCTTGCCGGTGACGTCGGTGCCGAGCAGATGGGTCGGGCGCCAGCCGGTCCACGCGCCGGCCCGAACCTCCCGCTCCCCCTCGCCCGCCCGTCGCGCGGCCATGAGCAGCAGCGTCATGGCGGCATCGGCGGTCGCGGCGGTCAGCACCCCGGGGGTGTTGGTGACCACGATGCCCGCCTTGGCGGCCGCGACGGTGTCGATGTGGTTGAAGCCGACGCCGAAGTTGCCGAGGAAGCGGGTGCGCAGCTCGCCGTCGAACATCTCGGCGGGCAGCCGGTCGGTCACGGTCGGCAGCACCACGTCGGCCTCCAGCAGCGCCGCCCGCAGCCCGTCGAACCCCAGCGGGGCGTCCTCGACGTTGAGGCGCACCTCGGGATAGCGGCGCAGCAACTCCCGTTCGACGGGTTCCGGCCAACGGCGGGTGACGACGATGACGGGCTCGTCCACCGTTTCCTCCTCACTCATGCGGTGGCCGGCAGGCCACGCCGGGCCAGCACGTCGGCCACGGTCTGTCCGATGCTCGACGGGTTCGGGGCGATCGTGATGCCCGCCGCGGCGAGGATCTCGACCTTCTCCTGGGCCGACTCGCCCGAGGCCGAGACGATGGCGCCCGCGTGGCCCATCGTGCGCCCCTTCGGCGCCGAGAGGCCCGCGATGTAGCCGACCACCGGCTTGGTCATCTGCTGGCGGACGAACGTGGCCGCCTCGGCCTCCTGCGGGCCGCCGATCTCGCCGATCATGACCACGATGTCGGTGTCCGGGTCGTCCTCGAAGCGGGCGAGATGGTCGCGGAACGACGAGCCGTTCACCGGGTCGCCGCCGATTCCCACTGATGTGGACACCCCGATCCCGAGCGCGCTCAGCTGTGCCGCGGCCTCGTAGCCCAGCGTCCCGGAGCGTCCGATGATCCCGACCCGGCCGGGGAGGTAGATATGGCCCGGCATGATCCCGAGCAGGGACCTGCCGGGGGAGATGGTGCCGGCGCAGTTGGGGCCGGTGAGGACCATCCGCTCCGCCGCCTTGTACCGGCGCATATAGCGTTTCACGCGCATCATGTCCTGGCTGGGGATGCCGTCGGTGATGCAGACGCAGTAGCGGATGCCGGCGTCGGCGGCCTCCATGATGGAGTCGGCCGCGAACGGCGGTGGCACGAACACGATCGACGCCTGCGCGCCGGTGGCGCTCATCGCGTCCTTGACGGTGTCGAACACCGGCAGTCCCAGCCGGGTCTCGCCGCCCTTGCCCGGGGTGACGCCACCGACCACCCGCGTCCCGTAGTCGATCATCTCCGTGGTGTGGAACTGACCGATCCGCCCGGTGATGCCCTGCACGATCACCCGCGTCGTCTCGTTGATCAGGATCGCCATGCTGCGTCCTTCGTCTGGTCAGGCGGAAAGGGTCATGCCGAGCGCGCCGACCGATTTCACGGCGGCGTCGGCCAGGGTGTCCGCGGTGATGATCGGCAGGCCGGACTCGCGCAGGATGCGCCGGCCCTCCTCGACATTCGTTCCGGCGAGCCGCACGACGACCGGGATCGAGACGTCGAGTTCGGCGTATGCCGCGACGATGCCCTCGGCGACCCAGTCGCAGCGGTTGATGCCGGCGAAGATGTTCACCAGCATCACCTTCACCTGATCGTCGTTCAGCACCGCGCGGAACGCCTTGAGCACCCGCTCCGGCGAGGCGCCACCGCCGATGTCGAGGAAGTTGGCGGGCTCGCCGCCGGAGAGTTTGATCATGTCCATGGTGGCCATGGCCAGCCCGGCCCCGTTGATCATGCATCCGATGTCGCCGTCGAGCCCGACATAGGCCAGCCCGCGGTCGGCCGCGTGGCTCTCCCGGGGATCCTCCTGGCTGCGGTCGCGCAGCTCGGAGATCTCCTGGTGGCGGAACAACGCGTTGTCGTCGAAGGACATCTTGGCGTCCAACGCCACCAGCTCGCCGTCCTTGGTCAGCGCGAGCGGGTTGATCTCGAGCATCGTCGCATCGAGGTCGCGGAAGGCCCGGTAGGCCGCGTGGAAGAGCCGGGCCGCCGGGGCGATCAGCTCGGCGGGCAGGCCGAGTGAGAAGGCGATCTCGCGGGCCTGGAAGGCCAGGAAACCCACGGCGGGCTCGATCACGGTGCGCGCCACCGCCTCCGGGGCGCTCGCCGCGAGCTCCTCGATCTCCATCCCGCCCTCGGATGCGGTGATGATGATGATCTTCTCGGTCGCCCGGTCGAGGACGATTCCGACGTAGAGCTCGCGCGCGATGGCGATCGTCTCCTCCACGTACACGCGGTACACGGGCTTGCCGCGGGGCGCGGACTGCCGGGTCACCAGCCGCCTGCCGAACAGGTGGTTGGCGGCCTCCTGCACGTCGCGGTCGCCGTGGCACACGCTCACCCCGCCCGCCTCGCCGCGTCCGCCGGAGTGGACCTGCGCCTTGACCACCCAGGACGTCCCACCCAGCTCGGTGCAGCGGTAGGCGGCCTGTTCGGGGCTGTAGGCGAGACCGCCGCGCGGCACGGGCACCCCGAACCGCGCCAGGAGCTCCTTGGCCTGGTACTCGTGGATGTCCATGGGTTTCCCTCAGCCGCGCGCGGAACCCGCGGTGATCGCCTCGTCCATCGCGATCACGTTGCGCGCCATGCGTTCCGACGCCGCATCGATCATCTTGCCGTCGACCGAGGCCGCGCCCTTGCCCTGTGCCTCGGCCTCCCGCAACGCCTCGACGATGCGGCGCGCCCTGGCCACCTCCTCGGCGGGCGGGGTGAACACCCGGTTGGCGAGCTCGACCTGGCTCGGGTGGATCGCCCACTTGCCCGCGCAGCCGAGCGCCGCGGCCCGCCGGGCGCCGTCGAGGTAGCCATCGGGGTCGGAGAAGTCACCGAAGGGACCGTCGATCGGGCGCAGCCCGTAGGCCCGGCAGGCCACGGTCATCCGGGACAGCGCGAAATGCCACTGGTCGCCGGGGTAGTGCGGGTTGAGGCCGCCGATGCTGACCGTGCGGGCCCGGATGCTGGCGGCGTAGTCGGCCACGCCGAAGTGCAGCGCCTCCAGCCGGCCGCCACTCGCGGCGATCGCCTCGACGTTGGCCATCCCCAGTGCCGTCTCGATCAAGGCCTCGGTACCGACCCGGGTCGAGTAGCCGCGGGCGGTCTCGATCTGGGTGATCAGCGCCTCGACGAGGTACAGGTCGGCGGGCACACCGACCTTGGGCACCAGGATGGTGTGCAGCCGGTCGCCGGCCTGCTCCATCACGTCGACGACGTCGCGGTACATGTACTGCGTGTCGAGGCCGTTGATCCGCACCGACACCGTCTTACCCGCGGCGGCCCAGTCGATCTCGTTGAGCGCGACGATGACGTTCTTGCGGGCCTGCTCCTTCTCCGGCGGCGCGACGGCGTCCTCGAGGTCGAGGAAGATGTAGTCGGCGCCGCTGTGCACGGCCTTGTCGATGAAGTGCATGTTCGAGCCGGGCACGGCGAGCTCGCTGCGCTGCAGGCGAGGCCGGCGCGTCGGGTGCAGGGTGTGGCTCATCGATCGTCTCCCTTACGTTCTGGGGATGCCGCGGTCGGCTCAGCGCGGTGCGGCCGAGGCCAGCAGGGCGAGGTCGGGCAGGTCCTGGCGGTCGGCGAGGGCCCGGCGGTAGTAGGCCTGCGCGGCGGCGACGCCGGCCCCGAGCTCGATGTCCGCACCCGCGTCGGCCAGCGCCATCTCCGCGCTGGCCAGCGCGGCGAGGCAGGAGACCTCGTTGAGGTGCCCGAGGTGGCCGATCCGGAAGACCTTTCCGGCGACCTTGTTCAGCCCCGCTCCGAAGGAGGTGCGGTAGCGGTGGTACCCGATCCGGCACACCTCGGCGCCATCGACGCCGTCGGGCACCCGGACCGCCGAGACGGTGTCGGAGTACCAGTACGGCGCGGTCGCGCAGAGGTCCAGGCCGAGCGCGCACACCCCTCGACGCACCCCCTCGGCCAGCCGGAAGTGCCGCTCGAACACGTTCTCGAGCCCCTCGGCGAGCAGCATGTCGACCGCGGCGCGCAGGCCGTGCAGCAGCGGAGTCGGTGGGGTGTAGGGGAAGTAGCCCACATCGTTGGAGGCGATCATGTCGGCGAAGTCGAAGTAGCAGCGCTGCATCGTGGCGGTCTCGGCGGCGGCCAGCGCCTTCTGGCTGACGCCGAGGACGGCCAGCCCGGGAGGGTTCATCAGGCCCTTCTGCGAGCCGGCGACGGCGAGATCGACGCCCCAGGCGTCCTGTGTGAACTCGATCGAGCCGATCGAGGAGACGCCGTCGACGTAGAGCATCGCGTCGGAACCGGCGGCGTCCATCGCCTGGCGCACCGCCGCGATGTCGGAGGTGACGCCGGTGGCCGTCTCGTTGTGGGTGGCGAAGACCGCCTTGATCGTCGGATCGGCCTCGAGGTGGCGCTGATAGGCCTGTACCGGCACCCCGGTGCCCCATTCGACGTCGACGCAGATCACGTCGAGGCCCAGCCGCTCGGCCATGTCGACCCACAGATGGGAGAACTGCCCGAAGCGCGACATCAGCACCCGGTCACCCCGGTTGAGGGTGTTGGTGATGGCGGCTTCCCAGGCGCCGGTGCCGGAGGCGGGATAGAGGAAGATCCGGCCGGTCTCGGTCTGAAAAATCTTCTTCAGGGACGCGAAGAGCGGCAGGGTCAGCTCGGGGAAATCGGGTGCCCGGTGATCCTGCATGGGCACGTTCATCGCCTGACGAACCTGTTCCGGCACATTCGTCGGGCCGGGAATGAACAGGTGTGTGACACCATCCGGCATCGTCGTCATCACCTTTCTCAGCGTGTATGTGAGCAGTCAGAAAGGCTGGTTGGTGAATATCGTGCGGGTGAAACGTGGGGTCGCGACGGCGTTAGCCGGAGACACCCGGGGCGAGCAGCCCCAGGTCGATCTCGGGATAGAGCGGATGGCGGTCGAGGAGGGCGCAGACCCGCTTCCTGGCGGCGGAGACCGCCGGGTCGGGCAGGTCGAACCTCGCGCGGCTCCCATCGACCGGCCGGGCGGACGTCAGGACGTCGTGGATGATCCCGGCGATCTCGTGCATCTCGGCGGAACCCATGCCCAACGTCGTCACCGCGGCGGTGCCCAGCCGCAGGCCGCTGGTGTACCAGGGGCCGTTGGGGTCGAACGCGAGCGCGTTGCGGTTGAGGGTGAGTCCGCTGGAGCGCAGCGCGGACTCGGCCTGCCGACCGGTGAGTCCGTAGGACGTTGCCACGTCGAGCAGCACGAGGTGGTTCTCGGTGCCGCCGGTCACCACCCGCGCGCCGTGGCCGCGCAGCCGGTCGGCGAGCTCGCGGGCGTTGTCGACGACCGCGTGCGCATATCGGACGAACTCGGGCCGGCCCGCCTCGTGCAGCGCGACCGCCTTGGCCGCGATGGCGTGCGGCAGCGGCCCGCCGAGAACCAACGGACAGCCCTTGTCGACCGCGTCGGCGTACTCGCTCGAGCAGAGCACCAGACCTCCGCGCGGGCCGCGCAGCGTCTTGTGGGTGGTCGTCGTGACGATATGGGCATACGGCACGGGGTCGTGCACGCCGGTGAAGACCTTGCCCGCGACCAGGCCCGCGAAATGGGCCATGTCGACGACGAACGTCGCCCCGATCTCGTCGGCGAGCTCCCGGAACCGGGCGAAGTCGATCCGGCGCGGATAGGCGCTGTAGCCGGCCAGCAGAATGCGTGGCCGCAGCGCGCGGGCCTGGCGCACGATGGCGTCGAAGTCCAGGAATCCGGTCTCGCGGTCGACCGTGTAGGAATGCGCCTCGAACAGGCGCGCGGAGATGTTGTGCCGGTAGCCGTGGGTGAGATGCCCGCCCGAGTAAAGGTCCATGCCGAGCAGCCGTTGACCGACGACCTCGTGACGTAGCGCCTCCCAGGCCGGATCGGACAGCTCGGCCAGGGTGGTGTGCCCGAGGCGGGCCAGGGTCGGGGCCTCCACGGTCTGCGAAAGCACCGCGAGCAAGGCCACGAGGTTGGCGTCGGCGCCGGAATGCGGCTGCACGTAGGCGTGGTCGGCGCCGAACACCGTGCGGGCCAGGTCGGCGGCGCGGCGCTCGATGACGTCGACGTTCGCACACCCCGCGTAGAAGCGGTGGCCCGGCACCCCCTCCGCGTACTTGTCGGTGAGCAGGGTGCCCTGGGCCAGCTGAACCGCGAGCGAGGAGTAGTTCTCGCTGGCGATGAGTTTGATGTTCGAGCGTTGGTCGTGAAGCTCCGCGGCGATCGCGCGCGCGATCTCGGGCAGCACGGCGCCGACCGCGTCCAGCGCACCGTGGAACGCGATCGCGGCCGGACTCAGCAGTTCGGGTGGGGTGTTCGCGATGTAGCGGCGAGACGCCGCGGAACGCGACGTCGGATCCTGAACCTCACAGACTCCTACCACGGCTTCCTCTCGTGCTCCACGTGCGCCTCGGGGATCCGCATGCGTCGGGCGTGTCTCTTCCGATGCCGGCGGCCGCCTTCGATCACCGGTGGCCGAGAGGTCGGGCGCAGGCCCGCCCGGTGCTCACGTGGAGATCGTCGGCCGAACTCGCTCGGCCGCCGTCCGTGGCGGTTCGCCAACCGAAGGCCAGAACGGTGAGGAGTCAACCAGCCTGTTCGCGGCCCGGGCAAGGTCACGGCCTTCGGATTCCGTAATGCCGTCATCGGAACCATTGATGAGTTCCGGGCGCGCTCTGCGGTGATCGGGCTTGTCGCGGTGCAGCTCCGGACCGCAGCGGCCACCGTTCACCTCCGCCGGACAACCGCCCGCTCTGGCATTCCCACCGCTCGCCAGCAGCCTGTTGCCCAGCTCACACTCCGGCGTACATCGTCGACACCAGCCGTTCGCGGGACGTCGATCCGCACCGTGTTTCCGCCGGCGGTCGCGCATCAGCACTGCGCACGGACGGGCGAGGTGGTGGAGGTGCCCTCGATGAGTGTTCCGGCCAGTTCAGACTACGAACCCATCCCGTCTCCATCGACCTTTCGCGAGGTGATGGGCCGCTACGCGACCGGAGCGGCGATCGTGACGGCCACCCTGCGTGATGAGCCGCATGGGCTGGCCGTGAACTCCCTGACCTCGGTCTCGCTGGACCCCCCGCTGCTGCTGTTCTGTCCGGACAGACGTTCCGACACCTGGCCGGTGATTCGCGAGGCCGGTCACTTCGCCGTGAACATTCTCGCGCACGGCCAGGACCAGCTGTGCCGCCGGTTCGCGCGCAAGGGAACGGACCGGTTCGCTGATCTGACATTCACTCGTTCCGCACGGGGCTGCCCGATCCTGGACGAGACGATCGCCTATCTGGAATGCGAGATCCGGCAGGTGATCGACGCCGGTGACCACTACATCACCATAGGCCGGGTCATGGATATGGGGATCGACCGCGAGCGGGCCCCACTGGTCTTCTACCAAGGCCATTTCCATCGGCTCGGCGACGAGTTCGAGAACGCGGTCGAGGTGCAGCGGAAGGCAGCGGGGAATTCCCGATCGAGTAACGAATCGGAGGTAACGGTGGAGGGCAGTGGCGGTCCGAACGGACAGGCGGTCGAGCTCACCGGTGAGCAGATCAGGGCCGTTCGCAAGGAGACCAGGGCCGGCGCCCTGGACTGCCGTAAAGCGCTCGAAGCGAACAACGGAGACGTGCAACGAGCCATCGACTATCTACGTGAGAAGGGGATCGGCACGCCGAAGAAGGTCTGGACCTGAACGAGCGGCCAACGCGACGGTGCCGACTATCCGCCGCGGCCGGTGAGGCGGATGTCCGAGGACGCCACACCGGTACGACGGCTCGACCCATACCGATACCGCGATGGCGCCACCGGCGCCCGAAGGAGGACGACCCGATGCCCCCGAGCTACCCGCCCCTTCCCAAGAGCAAGCTGCCGCGCTCCGCGTGGTTCGAGAGGTCGGCGGACGAGATTCAGTTCGCCTACTGGGTCCCGAACGTGTCCGGCGGCCTGGTGATCACGACGCTGCCGATGCAGACGGAATGGGACCACGAGTCCAACGTGCGCTACGCGCAGATCGCCGAGGCGAACGGCTTCGCGACCGCGCTGGCGCAGACCCGCTGGTTCGCCAGCTACGGCGCCGATCATCAGCACGAGGCGTTCGTCATGAGCTCCTACATCCTGGCGAAGACCTCGACGCTCGAACTGATCACCGCCTGCCATCCCGGGCTGTGGCATCCGGGTGTCGTCGCCAAGGTGCAGGCGACGCTCGACGTCATCAGCAACGGCCGGACCTCGATCAACATCGTGAGCGGCTGGTTCAAGGGTGAGTTCACCGGATACGGCGAGCCGTGGCTCGACCACAGCGAGCGGTACCGCCGCTCCGAGGAGTTCATTCGCATCATGAAGGGCATGTGGAACGAGGACGAGTTCACGTTCTACGGTGACTTCTACACGATCGACGGCGCGCCGATGCTGCCCAAACCGGTGCACCAGCCGCTGGTGTTCCAGGGCGGGAACTCCACGGCCGCCCGGAGGATGGCGGGCCGGGTCTCGGACGTGCTGTTCATGAACGGCAACACCAACGAGGGATTCACCGGCATCATCAACGACACCCGGATGGCGGCCCGCGCCTCGGGCCGCGATGAGAGCGAGATCCGCTTCGGGGCGAACGGGTTCGCGATCGTTCGGGACACCGAGGAAGAGGCCGTCGAGACGCTCCGGGCGATCATCGCCAACGCGGACGTCGAGGCGGTCAAGGGCTTCGGCGAGGCGGTGAAGAACGCGGGCCAGTCCACCAGTGACAAGCAGGGTATGTGGGCGAACTCCTCGTTCGAGGACCTCGTGCAGTACAACGACGGCTTCAAGACCGGGCTGATCGGCACTCCGGAGCAGGTCGCCGACCGGATCATCGAGCTCAAGGAACTGGGCATCAACGTCGTGCTCTGCGGCTTCCTGCACTACGAGTGGGAACTGGAGAACTTCGGCAAGAAGGTCATTCCGCTCGTCCGGGAGCGTGAACAGGCGATGAAGAAGGGCCGTAAGACCTTCGCGGTCAGCGGCGTCTGAGCCGTCGCGGAATGGCGGGCGCCGCCGGCGGGGCGCCGGGGTAGGTTTCCCTCGGCTCTCCCCGCTTCGCGGCGGCGGCCACCGCTCTCGCCCAATGACGGGATGGAGAAGATGAAGCTGCTCGGAGTCTCGGCGAGTCCTTCCGCGGACTCGAAGACGCTGCTTGCGCTGACGGCGGCGGTGGCGCACGTCCGGTGGAGGTACGACGATGTCGCGACCGACGTCATCAACCTCCGGGATCTCGACATGGCCTTCTGCGACGGGCGCGATCCCGACCGGTACGAGGGCGACACCCGCGTCGTGATCGACACGGTGGTGGCGGCGGATGCTCTGATCATCGCCACGCCGATGTATCGCGGCTCGTACACCGGGATCCTCAAGAACCTGGTCGACGTGCTGCCGAACGACGCGTTGCAGGGAAAGCCCGTGGGCCTCATCGCCAGTGGTGGATCGGACCACCATTTCCTCGCCGTCGAGCATCAACTCAAACCGCTCATCGGGTTCTTCTACGGGCATCCGATCCCGGGAGCGGTCTATCTCAACAACGACCATTTCGCGGCGGGCCGGCTTGCGGACCCCGGGATCATCGACCGGCTGGCGCAGCTGGTGGATGCGGTCGTCGAGTTCGCCCGTCGGGTCCCGCGCACGGTCGTGGGAGCCGACCGGCCGACGATCACCAGGAAGACCCTGGCCGAGACGTGAGACACCGGGCCACGCCGAAGTACTCGGGATGTCCCGCTGCGCTCGTCACATCACTGGTCCGCAACATCGAGGAGGACACATGAGGCCGGAGAACCTGAACATTGTCATCGACGGTGAGCGGTATCGGACCGCGCTGTCGTTCCTGCTGGCGGACGACGGGAAGGGGACGTTCCTGTTCCGCGCGTTGAACTCGAACTATTTCGTGCAGCGCCAGGGCGACCGCAGCACCATCGATGTGCTCCCGCCGGAGCAGGCGCAGGAGATGTACCTGCGGCTGCCCCACAAACATCAGGAGCTCGTCGCGGCGTTCCCGCGGGGAAACGGCGGCGTCGGCATGGACACGCCGAGCTCCTATGACGACGAGGACGAGAGGGAACGGCTGGCCCGGCAGACCGTCGGTCGCTGATCCGTTGCAGGGCCGGGGCACCATCCGGCACCACAGCCGGGCGCGAAGGAGAGCGGGATGACGACCGCGGAGTCGACGCCGAAGGGCACCGTGTCGATGGCCAACCTGACACGGGAGGAGGTAGGACTGGCGACCCGCAACCACGGGATCCTGCTGGAGGCGTTGCGGTACCCCGTCACCCCCATCGGAATGCACTACCTGCTCACCCACTACGACGTGCCCGCGCTCGATCCGGCCGCCTGGACGCTGGAGGTCGGTGGCCTGGTCACCGGGCCGGCGCGGCTGACGTTGGAGGACATCATGTCCCGGCCCCGGGTGACCCAGCGGGTCACCATGGAATGCGCGGGCAACGGCCGGATCGCGATGTCCCCGCGCCCGCTGAGCCAGCCCTGGGGGGTCGAGGCCGTCGGAACGGGGGAGTGGACGGGTACCCCGCTGCGCGGGCTGCTCGAGGAGGTCGGCCTGTCCGACGACGCAGTGGAGGTCGTCTTCACCGGCGCCGACTCGGGAACCGAGAACGGGGTCGAGCAGCGGTACGAGCGAAGCCTCTCGGTCGCGAACGCGCTGCGTGAGGAGGTCATGCTGGTCTACGAGCTCAACGGCCAGCCGTTGCCGCCGCAGCACGGATTCCCGCTGCGGCTGGTCGTGCCCGGCTGGTACGGCATGGGCAACGTGAAATGGTTGTCGCGCATCACGGTGGTGGACGAGCCGTTTCAGGGTTATCAGCAGTCCCACGCCTACCGGATCCGGCGGCATGCCGACGAGCCGGGCATCCCGGTGAGCCGGATCCGCCCGCGTGCGCTGATGATCCCGCCCGGGATTCCGGACTTCTACACCCGGGAGCGCACGGTGGCGGCCGGGCCGACGACGCTGCAGGGCCGGGCCTGGTCGGGCTTCGCCCCGGTCGAGCGGGTCGAGGTCAGCACCGACAACGGGATGACCTGGGCGGATGCCGTTCTCGAGGCGCAGCGGGACCCGTACGCCTGGGTGGGCTGGAGCTACGGGTGGCAGGCGCAGGCGGGTCGCCACCAGCTCTGCTGCCGGGCCACCGACGCGGACGGCAACCGGCAACCGCTGCACCCGGAGTGGAACCTCGGCGGCTTCGAATGCAACGCGGTGCAGCGAGTCGTCGTCACCGTCCCGGAGCGCTGACGCGTCATTGTCGTGCGACACCGAAGATTCGGACGGTGTCGTGCTCATATTCGTCGATGCCTGCCGAAAACGGTAGTGTGGAAACTCGGGTGAACCTATGGGATACGCTGTTCTGCTCATGATCGGTGGTACCCTGCTCATCAATGGCCTGGCCGTTCTGGGGTATGTCCAGGGCAACGGTGCCGCCATTTACAACATATTCACCGGCGTGCTGGGCACGGTGACGCCGTTCTACCTGCTGACCCAGGTCAGCGGGAGCGACGCCGCGGCGTTCGACACCGTGCTTGCGGTGGCACCGATGTGGTTGTTCGCGCTGACGTTCCTGTGGGTGGGGATCAACTCGCTGACCGGTCATACCCCGACCGGGGTGGGTTGGTACTGCCTCTGGGTCGTCTTCGCCGCGGTCGGTTTCGGGCTGGTGAACTTCCTGCGGTTCGATGCGCCCCGGGAGGGCATCATCTGGCTGAACTGGGCTTTTCTGTGGGGTCTGTTCTGGCTGCTGCTCGCGCAGGGAAGGACGCGACTCGCCACGTTCACCGGATGGGTGGCCGTGATCCAGTCCATCTGGACGGTGAGTGCGCAGGCCTTCATGAACATGGTCGGCGGCTGGACGACGATTCCGGTGTGGGCGTTCATCGTCGCCACGGCGGTGACGATCGTGCTCGCACTGCTGCTGGCCGGCCGCGCCGGCGTGTCCGAGGACGCCGCGAGCGACGAGGTGGTCCAGGCCGGCACGCACCGGATGTCGGCCGCATCGGCCTGAGCACCTGCCCGTACCAGCCCAGGACCCCGACCGGGCCGAGCGCTGCCGCGCCCGGCCCGGTCGCGGTTGTGGGGGAACGGGCCACGTCTGCCATAGCGATGGTTTATGAGCTCATCGGCAGTGTGTCGCTACCGGCTCCAACGGCTCACTGGCAATCTTGCCCGCAGTCGTCGACGCCTGGTCGACACATCGAGCGCCCTGTGTGGGAAGGGTATCGGCGGTCGTGCGGGCTCGCTGGTCACCACGCGACGGAAGCCGAAACGACCGGGGCGTGGCCGCCGTCACCCGCGGCGACTCACCGAATCCCATACTGCGGCAAGGAAGGCGGCCAACGATGACAAGCATCGGAGACGCAGTCCAGCATCTGCGCGACGGCGGCATCGTCGTGGTCACCGACGACGAGGACCGTGAGAACGAGGGCGACCTGATCATGGCGGCCCAGCACGCCACCACCGATGACGTCGCCTTCTTCCTGGAACACACGTCGGGGTTTCTCTGCACCGCCATCACCGGGGAACGCGCCCAGCAACTCGAGCTCAGCCCGATCGCCGAGGACAACACGGAGGTCCAGCGGACGGCGTTCCTCACCAGCGTCGACTATGCACGGGGGACGACCACGGGGATCAGCGCGCACGACCGGGCGGCCACGATCCGGGCGCTGGCCGACGTGGATATCGGGCCGCAGGAGTTCGTCCGGCCGGGGCACGTCCTTCCCCTGCGGGCCCGCCGGGGCGGTGTGCTCAAGCGCGCGGGCCATACCGAGGCGGCGGTCGACCTGTGCCGGATGGCCGGTCTGAGCCCCGCCGGGCTGCTCTGCGAGCTGGTCACGCCGGACCGGCGCGGAATGATGCGGCGTCCGGACATCGAGCGTTTCGTCAAGGCGCACGACCTGCCCTTGATCAGCACGGAGTCGCTGGTGCGGCATCGCAGGATCACCTCGCATCTGGTCGAGCGGACCGGTGAGGCGGACATCGCCACCGAGTACGGTGTCTGCCACGCGGTCGCCTATCGCTCCACGGTGGACGACGCCGAGCACCTCGCGCTGGTCTTCGGAGCCGTCGCGGACGGCCGCGACGTCCTGGTCCGGGTGCACAGCGAATGCCTCACCGGTGACGTGATGGCGTCGCTGCGCTGCGACTGCGGACCGCAGCTGCAGGCCGCGATGCAGCGGATCTCGGTGATCGGCCGTGGCGTGGTGATCTACCTTCGCGGGCAGGAGGGCCGGGGGATCGGCCTCGGTCACAAGCTGCGTGCCTACGAACTCCAACAGCGCGGGCGGGACACCGTCGACGCCAACCTGGAGCTCGGGCTGCCCGTCGACAGCCGCGAGTACGGGGTGGGCGCCCAGATGCTGGCCGACCTCGGGGTGCGGCGCGTCGTGCTGATGACCAACAACCCGCACAAGTACGGTGGTCTCGCCGGCTACGGCGTCGAGGTGGTCTCCCGGGTGGCGTTACGGACCGCCGTCACCGAACACAACGTCGCGTATCTCACCGCCAAGTCGAAGCGGCTCGGGCACGATTTCGATCTCCCGCTGGGGATGTCCTCGTGAGCATCGACAGCGGGGCCCTCGAGGACACGCTCGACTACGGCGACCAGATCGCCCGGGAATGGGAGCGTTTCGTCGCCGGTGAGGACCAGGTGACCGGTGTCCCCGCCGATGTCGTGCGCTCCTGGTTCCGGTGTCGCGAGGAGTACCGGGTTGACCCGAGCCTCGGTGAGGCGCCGGCCGCTCCCATTCCGAGTGAACACGCCTCGCTCTACGACGTGGTGTTCGCCGAGCTCGGCGGAAGCGCGGTATCCATTCAGCGGGAGGTGGAGAACCTCGACTGCGTCGTGTCGGTCGCCGACGGCGCGGGCCGGATCCTCGCGGCATGGGGTGACCGGTCGGCATTGCGCCGGGCGCGGGACAACAATCTCGCGCCGATGTCGTCCTGGGCCGAGGGAGCGAGCGGGACGAACGGAATCGGCACCGCGGTCGAATCCGCCGGGCCGGTGCTGATCCGCGGCGCCGAACACTGGTGTCAGGGATTCCAGAACTGGGTCTGCGGGGGTATCGCGGTCCGGGATGTCGTCACCGGCGAACCCGCGGCCATCCTGACGATCTCGCGCTGGCGCACGAGCCTGCCGCACGCGGTGACGCGGTGGCTGTCCGACGGCGTCGCCACCGCGAAGGAGGCCCTCCGCCGGACGGCCCGTCAGGCGGGCCTCGAACTGGTCGGGGCCTTCGGGCAGGCCCATCTGCCCCCAGGTGGGGGGATGGTGGCGCTCGACCGGGCCGGCAAGGTCGTGCTCGCCGACGACCAGGCGAGCCTGTACCTCGATGTCCCGGCCTGTCACCCCGCCGTCGACCCGGCGACGCGGTGGGAGGTCGGGCTGTCCCGACTCGCGCGCCTGGCTTCGGAGAACGGGCGGCGCGACCCGTCATGGATCGGTTACTCGCAGATCGACACGCAGCTGTCCAACGAGCCGATCGCGGTGACCGTCCGCCCGGTCTTCTCCTCCCGGCGGGTGATCGGATCGCTGGTCTTTTTCGGGAAGGACGAGGGTGAACCCCTCAGCTCGGTCGGTGACGCGGAGCGTTACGGCGCCTCTCCGCGCCGGATCGTCGGCACCCGGGGCGACCGGTTGGTGCTACTGCGTCCCGGCGAGGTGCGCTTCGCCGAGGCGGACGGCAACGACATCTGGCTGAGCACCGACCGGGGCAGGTTGCAGTCCTCCGGCCACAGTCTGGACAAGCTGGAGGGGGAGTTCTCGACCAGCGGGTTCCTGCGCGTTCATCGCCGGTTTCTGGTCAACCTGAACCACGTTCGAGAGGTCGAACGGGGATTCAAGGGTGAGCTGTTCCTGGTCCTGGATACCCGTGGGAACGAGGTGGTCCCGGTATCGCGGCGTAATGCCGCGCTGGTGCGACGGGCCTTGGGTATCTGAGGCCTGCGGTGCTCGATCTCGGGGTCCGCGCTGCCTGCGCCGGTGGCGCGTGTCGACAGGGAGCCTTCCGGCATGCGTGACGGGTTCACGATCGACCAGCCACGCCACGCTCTGCCGGCTGGAGCTGCCGCCGGAGGCGCTGCTGATCGCGGTGCCCACCCCGCAGCTCACCGTTCGGGCGGTAGCCTCGCGGATGGTCCCGTTGACGGGGGGTGACGAGTCGATGAGGGTCGTTGTCGCGCCGGACAAGTTCAAGGGAAGCCTGACCGCGGTGCAGGCCGCCGCCGCGATGGGTGAGGGTGTGCGCGCGGTGATGCCGGACGCCGAGGTCGTCGAGATCCCGATGGCGGACGGCGGCGAGGGGACGCTCGATGTCCTGATCGCGGGTGGCGGGAAACCCGTCGAGGTGCGGGTGGCCGGGCCGGTCACCGATCCGGTCGATGCCTGCTACGCCGTGTGCGACGGGGTCGCCTATGTCGAGTCCGCGCAGGCCTGCGGGCTCGGCTACCTGGAGCCGACGCCGTGGTCGGCGCTCGCGGCGCATACCTGGGGAGTGGGCGAGCTCCTCGCTCACTCCCTGGACCAGGGCATCAGCGACATCGTGCTCACCGTCGGCGGCACTGCCAGCACCGATGGCGGAGCGGGGATGTTGCAGGCGCTCGGCTGTGTGGTGGCCGATGCGGCCGGCCGTCGGGTCGGGCTCGGCGGACAGGCGCTGACGACGGTGCGCGCCGTCGACCTCACGCCGGTCCGGCGCCGCTGCGCGGGCGTCCGGGTGCGGGTCGCCACCGATGTCACCAATCCGCTGGTCGGTCCGAGCGGTGCCGCCGCGGTGTTCGCCCCGCAGAAGGGCGCCCATGACCGAGACGTCGCCGTCCTCGACCGGGCGCTGCATGCCTGGTCGAGGGCGCTGGTGGCGGCCGGTGCCGGACGGATCGCCGAGATCCCGGGCGCGGGCGCGGGCGGTGGCCTTGCGGCCGGAGCACTGGCCGGGTTCAGCGCCTCGCTGGTGTCCGGGTTCGACCTGGTGGCCGAGCTCGCCGGACTGGGCCCTGCGGTGGCCCGCGCCGATCTCGTCGTCACCGGCGAGGGGTCGCTCGATGCGCAGAGCTTGGCCGGCAAGGTCCCGGCCGGCGTCGCCAGGCTCGCCGCGGCTCGGCACACCCCGGTGCTCGCCGTCGCGGGCCGAGTCCGGCTGGACCGGGAGGCGTTGGTCGCGGCCGGGATCTCCGGCGCGCGGGCGCTCGCCGATCATGCGCCGTCCCTCGAGCACGCACACCGGCATGCCTACTCGTTGCTGCGCAAGGAAACGGCCGCGCTGGTTCGCTCCTGGTCGGCTCCAGCCTGAGCGCGGGACCACCGCAGGGGTTACACCTTCAGGATTTGGCGGAGAAGTCCTCGAACGGCGACGAAAGCGTGCTGTCCTCGACACCCAGAGTTTGTACAGCACCTCCATGTACTCGTCCGTTATGTCGTATTGGTTGTCGTGCGTTGACCGCGGCACTGTTCGGATAGGAGGAGACGACAAGGCCACCCGGCCCTTGGTCAGGTGGTCCAGGGTGGAGAACCGGCGAGCCAGGACGTAGCGGCATCTTTCAACGCGGCTTGCCCGAGGCCTGGTGGCTGACGCATGTCATGTCGAATGCGTTCAACAGAATGCGCTTCTGCGGGCTCGTTCCCATCGCCGGTTGGAGTTATGGCCGCTGGTGAGACGGCGCGTCACGGCGTGCCGTGGGGTGCCACGACCTCGGGAGCTCCCCGGCCCGGGGACAGGCAGGCGCTTCGATCTCGACCGGACGGGGTCCCACGGTGCTGCTGAACGAGCGCGGCCCGTGGCTGTCTGCTCCTCGCTGTGTTCTGCCGACAGCGCGAGCAGTGCCACGGGCCGCGGACTCCCGTCCGGTGGAACGCCAGGCCGGGGTCAGGCGGCCGCCGCCCCGGCGGGCTCGACGTCCTGCATCCGGCGGTCCTTCGTCTCCGCCAGCGCGCGGGTGCAGAAGAAGCTCAGCACCGCCAGCCCGGCGAGCATGACGCCGATCCCGATGCTGCCGAACGACGCGGCGAGCTGCGGTGCGACGAGCGGCGGGATCGCGCCACCGAGCACGCCCGCGAGGTTGTATCCCATCCCGGCGCCCGTGTAGCGGTAGCGGGTCTCGAACAGCTCCGGCAGGAACGCCCCGGCCGGCCCGTAGGAGATGGCGAAAATCGCGAGGGTGACGGTGAGGCCGATGCCGAACGCGACGGCGGAACGGGTGTCGAGCAGCGGAAACAGCACCAGAGCCCAGACCACGCCGAGGGCGCAGGAGGTCATGATGACGCCGCGGCGCCCGATGCGATCCGACCAGATGCCGGCCGCGACGATCACCAGCCCGAAGACCACGGCCGCCGCGATGCCCAGCGTCAGCACGACCGGACGGCTCAGCCCGGCCCCGTCGGGCTTGGTGCCGTAGCTGGTCAGATAGGCCGTCCCCATGTAGAAGAACGCGAACAGCATCGTCAACGACCCGGCCGACAGCAGCACCTCCTTGGGCTGGTGGCGGATCGCGTCGAGGAAGGGAGTACGCCCGGGCCCGCCCTGCGCCGCCCGCCGCTGCTGGTCCTGCCGGAACACCGGCGTCTCCTCGATCGTCACCCGAACGTAGAGGCCCACCCCGACCAGCAGGACGCTGAGCAGGAACGGCACCCGCCAGCCGTAGTCCAGGAACACCTGGTCGGTGTCGCCCAGGGTCAGGCCCGTGACGAGGAAGGTCGCGCTGGACAGGGCGAATGCGAAGGCCGGGCCGAGCTGCGGGAAGACCGCGTACAAGCCGCGTTTGGCCTTCGGCGCGTACTCCGCCGTGAGCAGGGTGGCCCCGGCCCATTCACCACCCACGGCGAAGCCCTGGGCGAACCGCAGGATGACCAGGATGATCGGGGCGGCCACCCCGATCGTCGCGGCGCCCGGGAGCAGCCCGATGAGCATCGTGGCCAGGCCCATCAGCAGCAGCGTCGAGATCAGGGTGCGCTTGCGGCCGATCCGGTCGCCGAAATGGCCGAACACCACTGCCCCGACGGGTCGGGCGAAGAACGCGACCGCGAACGTCGCGAACGAGGCCACGGTGCCCGCGGTCGAGCCCAGGGCCGGGAAGAAGACCTTCGGGAAGACGAGCGCGGCCGCCGTTCCGTAGATGAAGAAGTCGTAGAACTCGATCGTTGTGCCGACACAACTCGCAATGGCGACCCGCCGCATCGGAACCTCCGATGGCGGCGACGCCTCATGGGTGGACATCCATGTCCTCCTCGATCGTGAAGACCGCGGCCCTTTGGCTCGCGGCGTCGCCCTGCGGGGCGACGTGACGATGCCGCACGGCAGCGGACGGCACTACACGCAAAAGTGGGTAGCGGGGGTTCGTGCCGAGTCGGCAACCAACGGTGCGTACGGTCGTTATCCGCGTGAATCGGACAATGGCCCGAACGCGGCGGTGTGGTCGGAGAAGGGAGCGGGCGTGGTCGATACCGACCCGGGGCGCGACATGATCGAGAATATGCTCCGGCAGCGGCTCGCCGTCCTGCAGCAGAGCACCGGGCTCCCGATCGTGTTCGGCGGCGCGACGCGCGACGGAAAGCTCGGCAGACATCTGCTCATCACGCAATTGCGGGGTAACCGCACCACATCGCTGCACGGGGTGTCGGTATCGGCCGGCCGGGGTCTTGGCGGCACGGCGCTCACGCGTGGTGTGCCCTGCCTGGTCAACGACTACACCAGCAGCCGCGCGATCACGCACGACTACGACCGGCATGTCGCCCCGGAACGGCTCACCTCGGTACTCGCCGTCCCGATCACCGTGCACGGCTCGATCGGCGGCGTGGTCTACGGGGCCGTCCGCGCGGACATGTCGATCGGCGACGTCGCGCTGCGTCGCGCGAATGCGGTGGCGTCCCGGCTCGGGAAGGACATCGAGGGGCTGCTCGGGAGGGAACGGCCCGCGGTGTCGCGACCGACCGAGTCGCCGCCGGGGGTACGGGCGGCCCTCGACGAGCTGGGGATGATCATCCGCTCGACGGACGATCCGGTGCTGCGCGCCCGCCTCGAACGCGTCTGCCGGAGGCTGGGCGAACGCGACCCGGGCCGCGCCGCGGCTTCGTCGTCGATCCGGTTGGCGCCGCGGGAACTGGATGCCCTGCGGCTCGTGGCGGTCGGCGCGAGCAACCTCGAGATCGCCCAGGATCTGGGCCTGAGCCCCCAGACCATCAAGGCCTATCTGCGGGCCGCGATGCGCAAGCTCAACGTGCACAACAGGACCGCGGCGGTGCACGCGGCCCGTGAGTCCGGGCAGCTGTGACGCCGGCGCCGCCGGACTCGTTTCGTCAACAAATGTTGCTTATACGATGGCGGTATGGACGACGACGGCCGGCACACCCAGATCGCGGCGGTCGCCGCGCTCGCTGAACCGACCCGCCACCGGCTCTACGAGCATGTGGTCAGCCAGCCCGGGTCGGTGAGCCGTGACGAGGCGGCCGCGGCCATCGGGCTGCCTCGCACGACCGCGGCGTTCCACCTGGACCGGCTCGTGGAGGAGGGTCTGCTCGAGGTCGTCTACGAGCGCCGTACCGGGCGGACCGGCCCGGGTGCCGGCCGGCCGGCGAAGCTCTATCGCCGGTCGTCCTGCCAGGTCGTGGTCTCGCTGCCCGAGCGCCGCTACGACCTGGCCGGCAACCTGCTGGCCGGGGCGCTCGTCGAGGTGGAGAGCTCCGGCGCGTCGCCACGGCTGGTGCTCGGCAGGCGCGCGCACCGGCTGGGCACGGCGCTGGCGCGCAGCGCATGTCCCGCCGGATCGGGTCTGGACGGCCGCGAGGCGGCGTTGCGGGTGCTGGCGGAGCACGGGTTCGAGCCTCGCGCCGAGGGTGGAGGTGTCGCGCTGGTCAACTGCCCGTTCCATGTCCTGGCGAAGGAGCATCCGGAGCTCGTGTGCGGGATGAACCTGTGCCTGCTGCAGGGACTCCTCGACGGACTCGACCACCCGGGGTGGACGGCGCGGCTGGCCCCCCGTGCGGACCGCTGTTGCGTGCGGCTGGAGCCCGCCCCCGCACGTCCCGGGAACAGATCTTGACAGCGGGCCGAAGTGTCGTTCTAATAACGATAGATATTGTCTTTAGAAGGAGGGCTCATGGCTGCCGACGTGACCGCTTCCCCACGTCAGCCACCGTCCTCCCGCGCCGCAGCCCCGGCTCCCCGGCTGCGGGTGGTCAGCGATCGCGCGGTGGACGTGGCCGCCGCCGAACAGGCCGTCGCCGACCTGCTCCGGGCGCTGGGCAAGGACCCCGAGTCGGTCCATCTGGCGGACACGCCGCGTCGGGTCGCGAGCTCGTTCGTCGAGCTGCTGACGCCCCGGCAGTTCGACCTGACCACGTTCCCCAATGACGAGGGGTACGACGAGCTGGTCGTCGCCACCCACCTTCCGGTGCAGTCGCTGTGCGAGCATCACCTGCTGCCGTTCTGCGGCGTGGCCCACGTGGGCTATCTGCCCGGCAACCGAATCCTCGGGTTGTCCAAGCTGGCCCGGGTGGTCGAGCTGTTCGCGCACGACCTCCAGGTGCAGGAGCGGCTCACCAAGCAGGTCGCCGACTGGCTGCAGGAGCATCTCGCGCCACGCGGCGTCGGCGTGGTGATCGAGGCCGAGCACATGTGCATGTCGCTGCGCGGGGTCCGCGCCAACGGCTCCCGGACGATCACCTCCGCGGTGCACGGCGCGTTGCGCACCGACGCTCGCTCACGGCACGAGTTCTTCGCCCTGACCGGCATCTCCTCCTAGCCTGGACGGCGACGCAGGGTTCCTCCGCCGCAGGGCATCGACGGCTTGGGGCGCGGCATCGGCTGTTGCTCGTCGGGTGATCCATTCGAGCACGAGACAGGAAGGTGGGACCGATGACCGAACCGATCTCGCATGATGAGCCGACCTTCGTGATCGTCGGCGCGAGCCTGGCGGGGGCGAAGGCGGCCGAGACCCTGCGGGCCGAGGGCTTCACGGGGCGCGTGGTGCTCATCGGGGAGGAACCCGAGCCGCCGTACGAGCGACCGCCGCTGTCCAAGGGCTATCTGCTGGGCAGCCAGGAGCGTGGGAAGGCGTTCGTGCACGAGCGCGCCTGGTACGACGAGCAGCGCATCGAACTGCGCACCGGGGTGCGGGTGGAGAAGCTCGATCCCGCCGCGCACACCCTCACCCTGGCCGATGGTGAGCGCCTGGGCTACACCAGGCTGCTGCTCAGCACGGGGTCGGTGATCCGCCGCCTCGAGGTCCCCGGGGTCGAGTCACAGGGCGTGTACTACCTGCGCCGGATCGAGGAGTCCGACGCGCTGCGCGAGGTGCTCACCGAGGGGGCCCGGATCGCCGTGATCGGCGGCGGCTGGATCGGGCTGGAGGTCGCGGCGGCGGCCCGCGAGCGCGGTGCCGCGGTCACCCTGGTCGAGCTGGACTCGCTGCCGCTGCGGCGGGTACTCGGCGACGAGATGGCCCAGGTCTTCGCCGATCTGCACGCCGCGCACGGGGTCGACCTGCGGCTGGGAACCGGGATCCGGGAGATCACCGGGAGTGGCGGGCGGGTCGCCTCGGTGCTGCTCGACGACGACACCTCGGTTCCCGCCGACGCGGTCGTCGTCGGTGTCGGCATCACCCCGGCGGTCGAACTGGCGCAGGCCGCCGGCCTCGCGGTGGACAACGGGGTGGTGGTCGACGAGTCGCTGCGGACCAGCGATCCGGACATCTTTGCCGCGGGCGACGTCGCCAATGCGTACCACCCGCTGCTGGGCAGGCGGATCCGGGTCGAGCACTGGGCCAACGCGCTCAACGGCGGCCCCGCCGCCGCCCGGTCGATGCTCGGCCAGGAGGTGATCTTCGACCGGGTTCCGTACTTCTACTCCGATCAGTACGACCTCGGGATGGAGTACTCCGGATACGTCCAGCCCGGCGGCTACGACCGGGTCGTCGTGCGCGGCGACCTCGCCGGTCGGGAGTTCGTCGCGTTCTGGCTCTCCGGCGGCCGGGTGCTGGCCGGAATGAACGTGAACGTCTGGGACGTCACCGACGACATCCAGCGGCTGGTCCGCTCGGGCTCACCGGTCGATCCGGACCGGCTCGCCGACCCGGGCGTACCGCTGTCCGAGCTGTGACGCGACCACGGGGGCAAGGCCCGCGCGCTCACCAGATGGCGCGCCGCACGACCTCCTCCATGGCGGCCCGATCGGGTTCGGCCCGGCTCGGGTCGTCCGGCCACTGCGAGACCTGCTCGCCGGCCCATTCGGCCCAGCGGGCCACCAGGGCGTAGAAGTCGGTGAGGAACGCCCCGGCCAGGAAGTTCTGTGCCGCCCGGCGCTGGAACGGGCCTTCGCCGGCGAGGTAGGCGCGCCCCGCCGCGAGGTTCTCGACGTTGCGCTCGACCGCCCAGGCCCGGGTGGCGGCCAGCGTCGCCAGCGCGTCGGCCTTGGTGCCGAAGTCGGCGAAGGAGACCTTGACCAGTTGTTCCCACTCGAGCACCGGGCCCTCGCCGGGGTCGCGCAGCCAGGCGGCGAGCGCCGCGCGGCCGTCGGGCGTGATGCTGTAGACGGTGCGCGACCGGCGGCCGACGTGTTCCGTGGTGGCCTCGGCGAGACCGTGCTCGACCAGCTTTTTCGGCTCCTCGTACAGCTTGCTCTGCGCCCGCGGCCAGATGCGTCCCAGGCTGCGGTCCATCTGCCGGGTCAGCTCGTAGCTGCTCCACGGCTGCACCGCCAGCAGGCACAGGATCGCGTACGAGGTGGTGGTGAGCCGCGGGCGTGAACCGCTTGACATTCTACTCTCCTTTGGAGTATCTAATGGGCGATCCCATTGGGACTATACAGGCGGTGGCGCGATGACCTGCCCCATACCGATCGCCGAGTCGAACGTCGAGCAGATGCGCGCCTGGGACGGCGACGAGGGCCGCTACTGGGCCGAGCACGCCGCGCGCTTCGACGCCGCGATCGCCCGCCACCATCGGCACCTCATGGAGGCCGCCGCGATCGCCTCGACGGCGCGCGTGCTCGACATCGGCTGCGGTGCCGGGCAGACGACCCGCGACGCCGCCCGCCGGGCCGGATCGGGCTCCGCGTTGGGCGTGGACCTGTCGTCCCGGATGATCGCCGTGGCACGGCGATGCGCCGAACGCGAGGGAGTGGTCAACGCCGCGTTCGAACAGGCCGATGCGCAGGTGCATCCGTTCCCGCCGCGCTTCTTCGACCTCGCGCTCAGCCGGACCGGGGCGATGTTCTTCGGCGATCCGGTGGCGGCGTTCACGAACATCGCCCGCGGGGTTCGGCCGGGTGGGCGGCTGGTCCTGCTGGCCTGGCAGCCCGCGCCGCGCAATGAGTGGATCATCGCCTTGAGCACCGCGCTGGCCGCCGGGCGCGACCTGCCGCCACCGGCGCCCGACGCCCCGGGACCGTTCTCGCTGAGCGAGCCCGAGCGGGTGCACGACCTGCTGACCGGCACGGGGTTCGGCGAGCCGCGGTTCACCGGCGTGACCGAGCCGATGCGCTTCGGCTCGGATGTCGAGGACGCCTTCGGGTTCATCCTCGGGCTGCTGGGCTGGATGCTGCAGGGGCTCGACGACGGCGGCCGGGCCCGGGCACTCGACGCCCTGCGCACCAGCCTCGCGGCGCACCACACCGAACAGGGCGTGCAGTACGACTCGGCGGCATGGTTGATCGCCGCCGACCGGACCTGAGGCCGGGGCGGCTCAACGCCGCCGGTTGGCGGCCGCCGCAACGGGGCTGGCCATGAGCTTCTCCAGCAGGGCGGTCAGGGTGGTGAGCTCCTGCTCGTCCAGCGCGCCCGCCCAGTCCCGTTCGCGGCTGTTGTGCTCGACGAACGCGGTGGCGAAGACCCGTTCGCCCTCGGCGGTGAGGCTGAGCTCGACCGCACGCCGGTCGTGGCTGGCCTGCCGCCGGGAGACCAGGCCGGCCCGTTCCAGGGTGTTGACCAGCGCAGAGACCGCCGCACGGCTCATCCCGGACAGCTGTGCGACCCGTTTGGCCTCCACCGGAGCGGTCAGCCACACGACGAAGAGCACCCGGAACCCCGGCCATGACCAGCCCCGCGGCCGGTGCACCGTGGACTCCAGGTCGTAGACGATCGCGTTCGCCGCGCGATGCAGGCTGAGCACCAGGCGCATGGCGCGCGCGTCGACGGCGGGCAGCGCCCGGGTCGTGCGGCTGATCGCGACGTCGACGAAGGACCAGTAGTCCAGGTCGCGCTCCTGCTCGGGCATTCGCGCAGCCTATGCGGGCCAGGACGGAACGCGGTCGGCCGGGCGGGCGACGGCGGGCACCGGGCTCGGCACGTTCAGCCGAGGGCGGCCGCCAGCCGGTCGAGGAACACCGCCTGCCCCTTGACGATCTTCACGCGGGCCGTGGACAGGTCGAACCAGGCGGCCCGGTCGACCTCCGGAAAGCGTTGACACCGGCCCGACCGCGGCGGCCACTCCATCTCGAAGACGTTGCTGACGATCCGCTCGGCGTCCAGGTCGCCGCGCAGCGCGAACGCGGTGATCACCTTGCCCGAGCCGCGGACGCTGCCCAGGTCCACCAGGGGGCCATCCGGGGGCGGTGAGCCGAGCTCCTCGGCGAACTCGCGCGCCGCGGCCTCCCGCGGGTCCTCGTCCGGTGGGTACTCACCCTTCGGGATGGACCAGGCGTGGTCGTCCTTGCGTGCCCAGAACGGGCCGCCCATGTGTCCGAGCAGAACCTCCGGCCCGCCGTCGCCGCCGGGCCGGTGCAGCAGGATCCCCGCGCTGCGCCGCATCGCCCCATCATCGCAGGGGCGGGAGTCAGCCCAGTACGCCCACGACCCCCGGCTGGACCAGCACGATGACGGCGAGGACGGCGAGCAGGCCACCGAACACCCGGCTGATCGTCTCACCGTGCCGGTGCACCTTCTCCACCGCGACCACCGCCGCGATCACCCCCATCCAGACCAGGCTCATCGCACCCGCCGCCAGCAGCACCGCCATCAGCGCCCAGCAGCACCCGAGGCACCAGCCGCCGTGGCCGAGCCCGGCCCGCAAGGCGCCGAACCGGCTGCGCACCGCCTGCTGGCCGTGCTGCAGCACGAGCAGCGCGGGGGAGCGGCAATGCCGCAGGCACACCCGCTTGAGCGGGGTGAACTGGTAGAGCCCCGCGACCAGCAGGACCGCCGCACCCGCGCGCGCGGCCTGGTCGGGCGACGTGCGGGCGATCGCGTCGAGGCCCTGCACCGCGGCGTAGGCGAGTACGCCGACCCCGGTCCACACCACGAAGTAGCCGGTCGTGAGCGCGAGGGTGCCCGGCCAGCCCGATCCGCCGGCCCGCATGAGCCGGGTCATGCCGACCGTGAACGGCGCGATCGCGGGCAGCATCATCGCGGCCATCATCACGAACCAGGTGCCCAGGAACAGCCCGGTCGCGGCCCACCCCGGCGTCATCATCGTCCCGGCCATGGGGTCGGCCCCGGTGAGGACCCCGACGCGCATGTCCGGCATGGCGAGACGGTGGGTGAGCAGCCAGGCCGTCGCCGCCAGCGCAAGCAGCAGCGCGGCGAGCGCGAACTCGCCGCGCGACCAGTGCCGCAGGGCCGGGACGCCCGAGCCGCCGCGGGCAGCGGCCACACGCGAGGTCATAGCCCGTCCGGTCCGCTCCAATCGAAGGGCATGTGCTTGCTGGAGTTGCCGCTGCGCTCCCAGTGGAAGCCGAAGGCATCCGCGCGGTCCGTCGTCGCCCGGCCCCAGGTGGCCACCTGGCCCGGCCCGACCTCGGCGCCCGGCAGGTTGTGCACCTGCACCCGCGTGCCCTCCGGCGTGGTCGGCCCGGTGAGCGCCTCGACGGTGGCGGCCGCCTTGCCCGGGATCTCGATGCTCCACGTGGCGAGGTCCTCGGCGATGGCAGCATGGATCGGCACGTACTCCATGCCCCGGATCTCGGCGCCGAACAGCTCGCCGAACGACGCGGGCCAGCCGCCGGCCTGGCCGCCGAAGATCGCTTGCAGGGCCTCGCGCTGCTGCTCGTCGGCCCGCTCGTCGAGGAAGACCGCCGCATAGGCGTCGCTGTGCTCGGCCCAGACGTTGCCGACGAAGGAGGCGAGCATGGCGACGTTCAGCCCGTCGAGCCTGGTCTCGCCGTAGCTGCCCTCGCGGATGTGCCAGAGCAGCACACCGTCGCAGTCGCCGTGGGTGGGCGGCTGCGCCCACGAGCACGGACAGGGGATCGAGCATTTGCAGGCGTCGAACCACTCGCCCTGCAGGTGCCATTGCTGAGCTGTGGGAGCGGCCATGGGGATCCCTCCACGGAACACGGCCTTCGATGGCAGCTTTCACTGTCCCGCGGCCTGCCGATGAACGCCAGGGGTCCGGCCCCGACCGGGCTGCCCGGTTCGCCGCCGATCACGCACGCCGAGGCCACTCGCACCGAACGATCGGGACCGAGGACCCGTTCACATGTCGCCCGCGATCGTTAGGGTCGTCGGAAACTCACTGCGACGAGTGGGGGGAAGTCGGATGGACATCACGAGTTCGCAGGCGCGGGGCGCGCTGACCACCCTGTGGTGGCTGATCCTGCTGCGTGGGGTGCTGGCGGTCGCCTTCGGGCTGTTCGCGCTGTTCGCGCCGGGCACGGCGCTGCTCGCGCTGGTCATCGTGTTCGGGGCCTACGCGGTCGTGGACGGGATCACCGCGATCGTGCTGGGGGTGCGCCACCGCACGGTCGAGCAGCACTGGGGATGGCAGGTCGTGCAGGGCGTCGTGTCGCTCGCCGCCGGTGTGATCGCGCTGCTGTGGCCCGGGGTGACGGCGCTGGCGATCCTGCTGATCATCGCCTTCTGGAGCATCGTGCACGGGATCGCGCAGGTCGTCGAGGCGTTCGCGGCCCGCAAACGGGGCTCCGACGTCTGGGGCTGGCTGCTGACCAGCGGGATCATCGGGGTCCTGTTCGGTGTGCTGCTGCTGGCACTGCCCGGGGCCGGGCTGCTTGCGCTGCTCTGGATGGTCGGGGTGTTCGCGGTCGTCTTCGGCGTGCTGGTGATCATGGCCGCCATCCGGGTCCGCCGTGAGGTGCGGGCCGCCGCGGGCTGATCGGCCCTCGGCCGGTCACCAGCTGGGCCATTTCGGCACCGTCACGCCAGGACCGCCGGCAGGTCCCGGGCGGCCTCCAGCAGGCTGGGGCCGTACCAGGTCAGCAGCCGGCCGCTGACCAGTTTCGCCGGCACCTCGGGAAACGCCTCGGGGCCGTCGTCGGCGGTGAACAGGTACGGCTCGTCGGGCAGCACCACGAGGTCGTGCGGCGGCAGCTCGCCCGGATCGAAGCGCGGGTAGCGCTCGCCGGTGGGGCCGCCGTCGGCGAGGACGTTGTCGATGCCCAGCCGGGCCAGCACCGCGCCGGTGAACGTGTCCCGGCCCACCGCCATCCACGGCCTGCGCCAGATCGGCACCACCGCCCGGCGCCGCCGCCCGGCTTCGGGCAGCGCCGACCACGCGTCGCGGGCGGCGGTCAGCCACGCCGGATCGTCGAGCCCGCAGGCGGCGAGCATGCGGGCCAGCGAGTCGAACGCGCCGTACTCGCCGTCGAGGGTGCGGATGTCGGTGACGTAGACCGGCACGCCCGCCGCCCGCAGCGCGTCCAGGTCGGGCAGCCGGTTCTCCTCCTGGTTGGCCAGCACCAGGTCGGGCGCGAGCGCGACGATCGTCTCGACGTCGGGGTTCTTGGTGCCGCGGATCCGCGGGACGTCCAGGTCGGCCGGATGGGTGCACCAGTCGGTCGCCCCCACCAGGAGCTCCGGCGCGGATGCCGCGACCGCCTCGGTCAGCGACGGGACGATCGACACCACCCGGCGCACGTCCCGCGATACGCGCACCTCGCGTCGCTCGTCGTCGATCAGCGTGCGCACGCCCGCCCTCCTCGCCGTCGTCCGTCAGCCGTCCCCGCCGCACACGCGCGAACGGCACGCCCGCCCGAACGCTTCGGACGGGCGTGCCGTACCCCCGCGGAGCCGGAGAGCCTACATGTTGCGCCGGTACTGGCCACCCACCTCGAAGAACGCCTCGCTCAGCTGGCCCAGCGAGCACACCCGCGCCGCGCGCATCAGCTCGTCGAACACGTTGCCGTCGCCGGTGGCCACGTCCTGGAGCCGACGCAGGGCCGCCGGGGCCGACGAGGCGTGGCGCGCCTGGAAGTCGGCGAGCCGGGTCAGCTGGGACTGCTTCTCCTCCTCGGTGCCGCGGGCCAGCTCGATCTCCTGGGGCTCCTCGTCGTCGCCCCCGGGACGAGTGAAGGTGTTCACCCCGATGATCGGCAGCGTGCCGTCGTGCTTGCGGTGCTCGTAGTAGAGCGACTCGTCCTGGATCTTGCCGCGCTGGTAGCCGGTCTCCATCGCCCCCAGCACGCCGCCACGCGCGGCGATCGCGTCGAACTCGCGCAGCACCGCTTCCTCGACCAGGTCGGTGAGCTCGTCGATGATGAACGAACCCTGCAGCGGGTTCTCGTTCATCGACAGGCCCCATTCCCGGTTGATGATCAACTGGATGGCCATCGCCCGGCGGACGGACGACTCGGTCGGGGTGGTGATCGCCTCGTCGTAGGCGTTGGTGTGCAGCGAGTTCGCGTTGTCGTAGAGGGCGCACAGCGCCTGCAGCGTCGTGCGGATGTCGTTGAAGTTCATCTCCTGCGCGTGCAGGGACCGTCCGCTGGTCTGGATGTGGTACTTCAGCTTCTGCGCCCGCTCGTTCGCGCCGTACCGATCGCGCATCGCCACGGACCAGATCCGCCGTGCGACCCGCCCGATCACCGAGTACTCGGCGTCCATGCCGTTGGAGAAGAAGAACGACAGGTTCGGGGCGAAGTCGTTGATGTCCATCCCGCGCGCGAGGTAGCTCTCCACGAACGTGAAGCCGTTGGCGAGGGTGAACGCGAGCTGGCTGATCGGGTTGGCCCCGGCCTCGGCGATGTGGTAGCCGGAGATGGACACCGAGTAGAAGTTCCGCACCTGGTGCTGGATGAACCACTCCTGGATGTCGGCCATCATCCGGAGGCTGAACTCGGTGGAGAAGATGCAGGTGTTCTGGCCCTGATCCTCCTTGAGGATGTCGGCCTGGACCGTGCCGCGGACGTTGGCCAGCGCGAACGCGGTGAGGTCGGCGCGCTCCTGCTCGCTGGGTTCGCGGCCGTTGGCCGCCCGGAACGAATCGATCTGCTGGTCGATCGCGGTGTTGAGGAAGAAGGCGAGGATCGTCGGGGCCGGGCCGTTGATCGTCATGGACACCGAGGTGGTCGGTGCGGTCAGGTCGAACCCGTCGTAGAGCGCCTTCATGTCGTCCAGCGTCGCGATGGAGACACCGGACGTCCCGACCTTGCCGTAGATGTCGGGGCGGGTGTCGGGGTCGCGGCCGTAGAGGGTCACCGAGTCGAAGGCGGTGGAGAGCCGCTTGGCGTCGGACTCCGCGGACAGGTACTTGAACCGGCGGTTGGTGCGGAACGGGTCACCCTCGCCCGCGAACATCCGCGCGGGGTCCTCGCCCTCCCG
Organism: Pseudonocardia hispaniensis; assembly: GCF_042658695.1. Lineage (NCBI taxonomy): Bacteria > Bacillati > Actinomycetota > Actinomycetes > Pseudonocardiales > Pseudonocardiaceae > Pseudonocardia > Pseudonocardia hispaniensis. The sequence continues at coordinate 550,551 of NZ_JBHSQW010000044.1, forward strand.
CTTGAAGGGGAACACCCCCGCGGTGAACGGGAACTTCCCGGGCAGGTTCTCCTTGCGCAGGAAGCGCAGCAGCTCCGCGTCCTCGGTGTAGCGAGGCAGCGAGACCCGAGGCACCTTGCTGCCGGCGAGCGTCTCCCGGGTGAGCGCGGTGCGCAGCTCCTTGTCGCGGACCTTCACGACCAGCTCGTCGCCGGAGTAGTCCTCGACGACCTGGGGCCACTCGTCGAGCAGCGCCGCGGCGTCCGGGTCGAGCTGCTTCTCGGCCTCCGCGACCAGCTCGGTCAGAGCGCCGACCTCGCCGCCGGCCTCGGCGACCGCGGCCGCCGCGGTGCGCAGGTGCTGACGGCGGCGCGCGGCATCGACGAGCCGGTCGGTCTGGGAGTGGTAGGTGCGCACCGTCTCGGCGATGTCGGCGAGGTAGCGGACCCGCTGGGGCGGGATCACCGAGGCGTAGCCGCTGGAGGTCTTGCGGTCGACCCGCGGCAGCCTGCCTTCGCCGACGGTCAGCCCGTTCTCCCCGAGCAGCTCGATCAGGTGCTGGTACAGCGCCGTGACGCCGTCGTCGTTGAAGGTGGCGGCGCTGGTCCCGAAGACCGGCATGTCCTCGGGTTTGGCGCCGAAGGCCTCGCGGTTGCGCACGAGCTGGCGGCCGACGTCGCGGCGGGCGTCCTCGGCACCGCGACGCTCGAACTTGTTGATCGCGACGACGTCGGCGAAGTCGAGCATGTCGATCTTCTCCAGCTGCGACGCGGCGCCGAACTCCGGCGTCATCACGTACAGGGAGCGGTCGACGAAGGGAACGATGCCCGCGTCGCCCTGACCGATACCCGGGGTCTCGACGATGACCAGGTCGAACCCGGCGGCCTTGAGCACCGCGATGGTGTCACCGAGCTCCTCGGGCAGCCGCCCGTCGCTGCCTCGGGTGGCCATCGAGCGGAAGTACACCTGCTCGCCGACGAGCGAGTTCATCCGGATCCGGTCGCCGAGCAGCGCGCCGCCGCCGCGGCGGCGGGTCGGGTCGACCGCGAGCACGGCGATGCGGAGCTTGTCCTCCTGGTCCAGCCGGAAGCGGCGGACCAGCTCGTCGGTCAGGCTCGACTTACCCGAGCCACCGGTGCCGGTGATGCCGAGCACGGGCACGTGCCGCTGGTTGTTCGCGCTCGCGATGCGGGCGTGGACCTCGTCGGGCAGTCGCCGGTTCTCGGCCAGGGTGAGGGCGCGGGCCAGGGTGCGCGCCTCACCCGTGAACAGGCCGTCGAAGGACTCCGGAAGGGTGGCCGCCAGGTCGACGTCGCATTCCCGGATCATGATGTTGATCATGCCGGGCAGGCCGAGGCGCTGGCCGTCCTCGGGGGAGAAGATGCGGGACACGCCGCGGGAGTGCAGCAGCTCGATCTCGTGGGGGACGATCACCCCGCCGCCGCCGCCGTAGACCTTGATGTGCCCGGCGCCCCGCTCGCGCAGCAGGTCGACCAGGTAGCTGAAGTACTCGACATGCCCGCCCTGGTAGGAGCTGATCGCCACGCCCTGCACGTCCTCCTGGATGGCGGCGGAGACGACCTCGTCGACCGAGCGGTTGTGTCCGAGGTGGATCACCTCGGCGCCCTGGCTCTGCAGGATTCGACGCATGATGTTGATCGCGGCGTCGTGGCCGTCGAACAGGCTCGCGGCGGTGACGAACCGGACCGGATGCGCGGGTACGTGCAGCGCGGACGTCGCTGTCATGGGTTTCCTCCTGGCAGGAGAATGCTCGATGGCGGCCAATTTAGTTTTACATCCTAGTATTTGGTGTACAAGCTTTGGCCGCACGGAGGCGACCGGCGTCACTCTGCGGCCGGCCGCGGACCGGCAGCGGCTCGGCCGGGCATCGTCCGCCCCGGTTTCCCGCCCGCCGGTGCGCCGGTAGCGTCGGGGCGTGACCGACCTGGATCTCGACCATCGCGCCGCGTTCCTCGACCAGACCGCCCTGTTCGCCGAGCTGACCCGCACCGCCGACCCGCAGGCGCCGGTCCCCACCTGCCCGGGTTGGACCATCCGCAACCTGATCACCCACGTGGGCCGCGGCGAGCGCTGGTCGGCGACGATCGTGCGGACCAGGGCGAGCGAGCCGGTCGATCCGCGCACCGTCGCCGACGGCAAACCGCCCGCCGACGCGGACGGCGCCGCGACCTGGCTGCGGGACGGCGCCGCGGATCTGCTCGCCGCCGTCGACGGGGTCGGGGCACAGGTTCCGGTCTGGACGTTCACCGGGCCGCGGCCGGCCGAATGGTGGATCCGACGCCGGCTGCACGAGGTCGTCGCGCACCGGGCGGACGCCGCGCTCGCCCTGGGCGTGCCCTACGACCTGGCGCCCGAGCTCGCCGCCGACGCCGTCTCGGAATGGCTGGACCTGCTCACGGTGCCGCGCCGCGAGGCCGGCGAGCCGCCGCTGTCCGACGGCGCCACGATGCACCTGCACGCCACGGACGAGGGTCTCGGCGCGGCCGGCGAGTGGATGGTGCGCCCCGCGGGTGAGCGGATCGCCTGGGAGCATGGGCACGCCAAGGGCACCGTCGCGGTCCGCGGCGCGGCGAGCGACCTCTTCCTCGCCCTGTTGCGGCGGATCCCGGCCGAGCCCCCCAGGGTGGAGGTCCTCGGCGACCGCGAGGTCCTGGCGCGGTTTCTCGCCCGCACCCCGTTCTGACGCCCGCGCCGGCCCTCAGGCCTCGGGCCGGGCGCGGCGCGGCAGCAGGACGGCGAGCGCACCGGCGGCGAGCACGGCCCCCATCGCGCTCCACAGCACCGCCTGCATCCCGGCGGTGGCGGTCCCGGACGCGGCCACCTGGAAGAACACCGTGCCGAGAACCGCGACCCCGGCCGAGGCGCCCAGCTGCTGGTTGGCGTTGAGCACCCCGGAGGCGGAACCGACCATCGGCAGGGTCACGCCGGCGAGCACGATGTCGAAGAACGGCGCCATGACCAGCCCCATGCCCAGGCCGCACCCGGCCAGCGCCGGTGCCAGCTGCCAGCCGGTGACCGGCTCGGCGGCCAGCTCGAGGGTGACGATCAGCCCGAGCATGCCCGCCGCCATGACCACCGAACCGGCCTGGATCACCGCGCGCCCGTAGCGGTTGGCCAGCACGGCACCGGACAGGGCCGCACCGGCGGCCACGCCGAACGCCCACGGGGCGAGGGTCAGCCCCGCCCGCAGCGGCGAGTAGCCCAGCCCGATCTGCAGGTAGAGCCCGATGGTCAGAGCCAGCCCGGTCATTCCGGCGAAGAAGACCAGACCGACCACCAGGCCGCCGCGAAACGCCCGGTTGCGCAGCAGTGCGGGGTCCACCAGCGGCGAGCGGCCGGTCCGGGAATGCCACGCCTGATGCCTGCCGAACAACACCAGCACCGGAACCGCGGCCGCGAGCAGCGCGAACGTCCACCATGGCCAGCCCAGCTCGCGGCCCTGCACCAGCGGGAAGACGGCCGCCAGCAGGCCGACGCCGACCAGCAGCATGCCCACCGGGTCGAGCCGCAGCGCGGCGTCGGATCGCGACTCGGGCACCACGCGCCAGGCCAGCGCCAGGCAGGCGAGCCCGATCGGCACATTGATCAGAAACACGGTTCGCCAGCCCGCGCCGCCGACGTCCCAGCCGATGAGCATCCCGGCCAGGATGGGGCCGCCGACCGCGGCGAGCCCCATCGCGGGACCGAACGCGCCGAAGGCCGCACCGAGCTCGCGGGGCGGGAAGGTGGCCTTGATGATCCCGAATCCCTGCGGGATGAGCACGGCACCGGCGAGCCCTTGAAGGATCCGGCAGGTCACGAGCATCGCGGGGGAGACGGCCAGCCCGCACAGCGCCGACATCGCGACGAATCCGACGAGGCCGAGGAGGAAGACGCGGCGCCGGCCGTAGCGGTCACCGAGCCGACCGCCGGTGATCAGTCCGACGGCGTAGGCGAGCGTGTAGCCCGCGGCGATCCACTGGATCATGGTCGATCCGCCGCCGAGCTCGGTCTCGATCGACGGCGCGGCGATACCGACGACCGTGGCATCGAGCAGATCCATGATCTCGGCCGTGAGGACGGCGACGAGCGCGGGCCAGCGCCAGCGATAGGGCGGTGCGTCGCGGGCCGGGTCGACGGGCGAGGTGGTGTGCAGGTCGGGCACGGCAACCCCCAGGTTGCGAACGGCGTTCGTGAACGAACAGCGTTCTAGTAGCGAACGACGTTCGTGTCAAGTAGGATTCCCGGCATGGCCGCGGCGTCCGATGCTGTTCCCGAACCCCCATGGCGGACCCCGCGGAAGGTCGCGCCCGCGCGCCGACAGCTGAGCCGCGAGGTGATCGTCGAGGCGGCGCTGCAGGTCCTGCGCGCCGAGGGCATCGACGCGGTGAGCATGCGCCGGGTGGCCGCCGAGCTCGGTACCGGTGCGGCGTCGCTGTACGCCCACGTCGCCAACAAGGACGAGCTGCTCGATCTCGTCTTCGACGAGGTCGTGGGCGAGGTACCCATCCCCGAACCCGACCCGCGACGCTGGCGGGAGCAGGTCACCCAGCTGTGGAAGGACTCGCACGCCGCGCTGGCCCGGCACGGCGACATCGCCACGGTGGCGCTCGGCACGGTGCCGCTGGGGCCGAACGCGCTGCGCGTCTCCGAGGCCACCATGGCCCTGCTGCGGCTGGGCGGGGTGCCCGACCAGGCCGTCGCCTGGGCGGTCGATGTCGTCGGCCTCTTCGTCGCCGCGAACGCGGTCGAGGGAGCGGTGCGCGTCGACCGGCAGCGCGCGGGCCGCGATCCGCAGAGGTACGTCGAGCAGGTCGGCCGGTACCTGAGCGAGCTACCGGCCGACCGGTTCCCGACGATGGTCGCGCTCGCGCCGCTGATGGTGGGCGGCGGCGGCGAGGAGCGGTTCGCCTTCGGGCTGAACCTGCTGGTCGAGGGGCTCGCCGCGCAGGCCGATCGGGCCGCTGCTAGCCGATGAACTCCTCGCGCAGCAGATCCATCAGCAGGGCGTCGTGCCAGGTGCCGTCGGCGGACCGCTCGTAGCGCCGCATCACCCCGACCGGCTGGAACCCCACCCGCCGGCAGCTGCGGATGGCGCGTTCGTTGTGCGCCGCGGGGTCGATGACGATGCGGTGATGGTCGCGGCGGTCGAACAGGTACCGGACCAGGGCGCGCATCGCGTCGGTGCCCAGCCCCTGGCCGTGCGCGTCCGGGTGCAGCGCGATGTCGATCCCCGCGTACCGGTGGTCGGGGTCGTTCTGCTCGCGGAAGATCACCAGCCCGATGACCTCGCCGGCCAGCTCGACGGCGTAGCCGTGCGGGCCGAGCAGCTCGCGGCGGACCCGTTCCAGGTCGTAGCCGCCCCACCAGCGGGAGACCTCGGGGTGCTGCAGGATCTCCATGAACGATCCGACGTGCTGCGCGCCGGTCGGCCGCAGCACGACGGTCTGGCCGGCGAGCGCGTCGCTGCCGACGGTCACCGCCGGTTCGGCGCCGGTCATCGGGCGCTCAGCTCGTGGCGGGCGACCGTCCGCAGCGACGCCGCGCTGTCCGGCTGCTCGAACAGGACCTCGGCCCGGCGGCCGTCCACGAGCAGGGTCGCGATCGTGTTGCCGAACACGAGTCCACCCCGCCGCTCCCAGCGCACCGCCGGCTCGCCGGGGCCGACACGGCGGTCCCAGCGGCGGGTGAGCCGTGCGGTGGCTCCCGCCCAACCGAGCCGGAAGCCGAGCTCGAGCACCCGCGGGACACGGTTGTGTACGGGCGAGCAGGTGAGCTGATGGACGGCGGTGTTCCCGGTGCGTCCGGAGCGCAGGTGTGCGCGGGCGACATAGCTATGGTGCACGTCACCGGACAGTACGCTGACCGTCGCCGGCCCCGACGCCCCCTCCCGGCAGGCCGCGACGTCCTCGACGAGCTGGGCGAGCCGGTCGAAGGACGCCCGGAAGGCGGGCCAATGCTCCAGGTCGGCGCGCTGGCGGAGCTGCTCGGCGAGCCGTCCCCGCCATCCCGGCCGTGCGGCCGCGGACTCGTTGCGGCTCTCCAGTGCCGCGATCGCGGGTGGGAGCAGCCAGGGCACCGAGGTGCCCAGGAGCAGGTGGTCGACCTCGTCGGGCGCCGGAACCTGGTCCTGCACCCAGCTGAACTCGCGCTCGCCGAGCATGCGGCGCTGCCCGTCCTCGAGGATCCGGCCGTTCCGGGAATCGATCATGATGAGCCGGCTGCGGCCGAGGTCCCAGCGGAAGCTGAACCGAACCCCCTTGGCCCCGTCGACCTCGGCGTCGGCCCGATCGGCGAGGTCGGCCAGCAGCGGCCAGACGTCGCCGCCTCGCCCGGAGATCTTCCGGTAGTCCGGGTCGGCGGCCAGCTCGTCGGGCGAGAGGTTGCCCAGGTGCTGGTACACCCAGTAGGAGGCCAGTGCCGACCGGATCCGCTCGCGCCACCAGGGCACCCGCGCCATCGTCTGCCGCCAGCGCGCGGAGGTGTTCCAGTCGTCGCGCACGTCATGATCGTCGAAGATCATCGCGGTCGGCACCGTCGACATGATCCAGCGAATCTCCGGGTCGGCCCAGGAGTCGCAGTACAGGCCGACGTACTCGGTGAAGTCGACGATCTCGTCGTCGGGCCACTCGGGGTGCGCATGGCGGCGCCCCGCGATGCGCCTGCGGGTCTGGGGGGTGAGCTCGTCGGCGTAGACCTGGTCCCCGAGCAGCAGCAGCGCGTCGGGCCACTGCTCCGGCGGGCGCCGCGCCAGCCGGACGGCGTAGGCATCGAGCGCGTCGATGCCGAGCCGGGCGGCGTCCTTGCGGTCGGGCACCTTCACGTACCGACACGACCCGAACAGGATCCGGTGCCGGCCCGCCGACGCCGGTCCCCGGGTCGGGATCACGCTGGGGGGGAACGCCGACACCGGTGGCGGCCATACCGGCACGCCATCCAGGTGCACCTCATACGGAGTGCGGGTGTCGGGTTGCAGGCCGGTGACGACGACCAGCGCGTAGTGGTGGCCGGCCACCTCGAAGGTGTCGGCAGCGCAGCCCAGTACCTCCACCCGGGCCGCCGCGTCGGTCTGCACCCACACGATCGCGGTGGTCTCGTCGACATGTCGCAACACGGGGCCCAGCAGCAGGGACGCCATCGTGCCACCTTAGGGGGCGCCGGCCTGCGGTTCGGCCCTGTTCGACCCGGCGTGCTCCAGCCCCAGCAGCGCGGCTCCGACCATCCCGGCCTCGGAGCCGAACGCGGCCGGCTCGACCGGCACGACACCACGGACCTCGGGCGCGTAGGCGAACTCGCGGGCGGCGGCGCGGGCCGGGGCCAGCAGCAGGTCGCCGGTCTCGATCAGACCGCCGCCGACGACGACGGCGTCCAGCTCGAAGACACTGGCCAGCGAGGCGATGCCCACCCCCAGCCAGCGGCCCAGCCGGGCGAACAAGGCGCGCGCCGCCGGGTCACCCCGGTTCGCCGCCCTGGTCACGGTCTCGCCGGTCACGGCTCCGCGGGGTTCGTCGCGGGCCAGGGTGGCGATGAGTCCGGTCGGGTCGTCGGCGGCCGCGTCCCGGCCCATCCGGGTCAGCGCGGTTCCCGAGGCGACGGCCTCCAGGCAGCCGTGATTGCCGCAGCCGCAGCGTGGTCCGCCCGGATCGACGATCATGTGTCCGAGCTCGGCGCCCCGGCCGGTGGGCCCGCGGTAGATCCGGCCGTCGAGCACGATGCCGCCGCCCACCCCGGTCCCGACGGTCAGCAGCACCATGTCCCGGTAGCGCCGGGCACTCAGCCGCGCCTCGGCGAGCGCGGCGACGTTGGCGTCGTTGTCGACCATGGTGGGAAGGCCGGTGGCATCCTCGAGCTCGGTGCGTACCGGCCAGTTGCGGTAGGCGCTGTTGGGTGCCCAGCGGATCAGGCCGCGCCGCCATTCGACGAGGCCCGCCGCCCCGACTCCGACGGCCACCACCTCCGGGTGGTCGGCGCGCAACCGCTCCGTGATGCCCAGCAGGACCTTGCTCATCGTCCTTGCGTCGGAGTTCTGCGGCGTCGGTTCGGTGAGCTCCGCGAGGACCGTCCCATCCTCCCGCACGACGGCGCCGGCGATCTTGGTTCCCCCGATGTCGAGACCGATGGCCCGGCGCCCGCTGCTGCGGTGCCCTACGCTTGTCATCCGGGCAGCATCCCGCACCCGGCGAACCGGGCGCGGGTTTGCCACCAGTCCGACTCGGGAACGGGGCCCTCATGTCACTCCTGCGTCGCGTTGCGCGGCCCATGCTCGCATCCATCTTCATCTCCGCGGGGATCAACGCCCTGCGCGCGCCCGAGGGGCACGTCACGGCGGCCAAACCCGTCCTCGATGCGGCCTCTCCCGCCATCGACAAGATCGTGGAGATCGCCCCCATCGAGCAGCGGCCCGCTGACGAGACCCTCATCAAGACCGAGGCCGCGATCAAGATCGCCGCGGGTTCGCTGCTCGCCCTCGGCGTGGTGCCCCGGCTCTCCTCGGCCGTGCTGGCCGGCACGCTGATCCCGACGACCCTGGCCGGCCACCGGTTCTGGGAGATCGAGGACCCGGCCGAGCGGCAGGCCCAGCGGACCCAGTTCATCAAGAACGTCAGCCTGTTCGGCGGGCTGCTCATCGCCGCCGCCGACACCGCGGGCAGGCCCTCGTTGGCCTGGCGCGGCAGGCGGGCGGCCCGGCTCGCCGCCGCCACCGCCGCCACGCAGGCGGGAACGGTGACCGGCCTCGCCCACGAGCTCTCCGGGCGGGCTCACGAGGCCACCGAGCGGGCCGGCGAGGTCTCCCGCGAGGCGTCCCGGGAGATGCGGCGGCGCCGGCAGCACCTGCAGCGGCTGGTCGAGAAGCGCGGGGCCGAGTGGCGTAAGGCCCTCGAGGAGCGGGCCACCCACTGGCACACCGAGGCCGGTCACCGGGCCGGGGCGTTCCGTAAGGAGGCCGACAAGCGGCAGGCCGCGCTCGCCGCCTGGGAGACGCAGGTGCGCAAGGCGCTGGCCGAGGCCCGTCGCAGGACCCCCGGCTACGCCGAGCAGTTGACCGCCCTTGCGGCCGAGGCCGCCACGCAGGCCGCGAAGCTGCGCAGCGACCTGGCCGTTCGGGCCCACGATCTGGGCGTCGTGGCGGAGGGCGCGGCCCATGACGTTCGCAAGCGGATCGCCGCGGTGCACTGATCACCGCGCCCGGGATGTCTCAGACCGAACGCTGGTAGCTGCGGAACGCGCCGGTGGCCAGCGCGGTGAGCAGCAGTGCCACGGCCGCCAGGCCCGCGAGCCGGACGCCGACCGCGGACCAGTCGGGGGACGCGGACAGTGCCTCCCGGCCCGCGACGACGGCCCAGTCGACCGGGTTCCAGGTCGCGACGGCCTGGATCCAGCCCGGGGCGACACTCGTTGCGATCATCGCGGAGGACAGGAACGACAGCGGCAGCGTGAGCGTCGTCGAGAACCCGATCAGCGACTCGCGGGTGCGTACCAGCAGGGCCATCCCGTTGGACAGCGATCCGAACGCGGCGGCCAGCAGCACCGCGGCGAGCAGCAGGACCAGCACCCCGAGCCCCCCGCCGGGGAAACGGGCACCCGCGACCAGCGCGATCGCGAGGATGACCACCGACTGGATGACCGTGGTGAAGCCGTTGTAGACCACCGACGAGGCCATCAGGGCGCCGCGGCTCACCGGCGAGGACAGCATCCGGTCCATCACGCCGCGGTCGATGTCCTCGATGAAGGCCATGCCGCTCCAGCCGCTGGAGAACAGCACCGTCATGATCACCACGCCGGGCGCGAGGAAGTCCAGATAGGACTCGGCCTCGAACCCGGGCAGCTGCACGATGTTGCGGAACAACTGCCCGAACAGCAGCAACCAGATCAGCGGCTGCACGAGGGTGAGGACGACGAAGACCGGCTGGCGGGCGAACGCGCGCAGGCTGCGGCCGGTGAGATGGGCGGTGTGCGGGACGAGGGTACTCATGCCGCGACCAGCGTCCGGCCGGTGTGGCGCAGGTAGACGTCGTCGAGCGACGGCCGGGCCACGGTGATCGCCGCGACCGCCACGCCCGCCTGCTCCAATGCCGCGAGCACGGCCGGGACCGCCTGGGCGCCGTCGTCGACGCGGGCCCGGATGGTCCGCGCCTCGCCGGTGATCTCGCGGGCACCGGCCCGGGCGAGCACGGCCTCGGCGTGCGCCGGTTCGGCCTCCGGCGCGAGCTCGACGACGACCGCGTCGCCGCGCAGGCCGCTCTTGAGGGTGTCGGGGGTGCCGGTGGCCACGACGCGCCCGTGGTCGACGATCGCGACCTGGTCGGCGAGCTGGTCGGCCTCCTCGAGGTAGTGCGTGGTGAGCAGGACCGTCGTGCCGCCCCGGGCGAGGTCGGCGATCGCTGCCCACATGTCGGCGCGGGCCGCGGGGTCGAGCCCGGTGGTCGGTTCGTCGAGGAACAGCACCGGCGGGTGGTGGACCAGCCCCATCGCGACGTCGAGCTTGCGGGCCATGCCGCCGGAGTAGGTCCGGACGATGCGGTTGCCCGCCTCGGCGAGGCCGAAGCGTTCGAGGAGCTCATCGGCCCGGTGCCGGGCGGTGCCGCGGGCGAGGCCGTGGAGGCGACCGGTGAGGACGAGGTTCTCCCGGCCGGTGGCTTGCGGGTCGGTGCCGGGCCGCTGGGTGACGACCCCGATGTGGCGTCGCACCTCGGCGGCGCCGGAGACCACATCGAGACCCGCGACGCGGGCCTGCCCCCGGTCGGGGAGGGTGAGCGTGGTGAGGATCTTGACGGTGGTGGACTTGCCCGCGCCGTTGGGGCCGAGCAGGCCGAACACGGTGCCGGGCTCGGCGCTGATGGACAGGCCGTCGAGGGCGGTGACCTCGCCGTAGCGCTTGGTCAGGCCCTCGGCGCTGATCGCCGGTTCCATATCGGACCTTTCTGCCGGAGGCCGGTCCGTGTCGCGGTTATCGTGCAGGTGCGCCTGGGTTCGTCCGCCTGCGGAGCCGACCTGGGAGGTGGCCCCGGCCGGATGTTGCCGCATCCGGCCGGGGTTTCATGAGCGGTGAATATCCGACGCCGAGTATCTGGCGTCGAACCCATGGCGTCAAGAGTGGCGTCACAATGACGTCGTCGGGGTCAGCGGTTGTGGATCTCGGCGTCGGTCGGGAACTCGCCCGACTCGTGCATGCGTCGCCACATCTCGTAACCCTCGATCCGGCCGTCGGCGACGTCGTCGATCAGCAGCTCGACGAACGCCAGCTCGGCGCGGGCCTGGGTGAGCCGGTACTCGAACTCGATCGAGAACAGCCGGGGGAGCCCCTGGGCGGCCGAGCGCGCCAGGGCCGACTCGCCGGCGGCGACCGCCATCGCCAGTCGGTGGGCGCGCAGCTGCAGCAGGCCGAGCACCTCGTCCGGCGGGAGCCCGCCGAGCAGCGACAGGGCCGCCTCGAACCGGGTGTACTCCTTGGCCGGGACCGCGATCAGCTCGCTGAGCCAGTCGGCGAACTCGGTGCGACCCGGCTCGGTGATCCCGTAGATCGTCCGTTCGGGGCGCCGGCCCTCCTTGACGGTCTCGACGGCCTCGATCAGCCCGTGCTTGTGCAGGGACTCGACCACGGAGTAGAGGGATCCGTAGTTGAGCTTGATGCTCTCCTCCTTGGCCCGGCCCCGCAGGGTCGAGGCCATCTCGTACGGATGCATCGGGCGTTCGCTCAGCAGCCCCAGCACCGCCAGGGCGAGGGGGTTGGACACCGTGCGCTTGGCCACGCTCACCCTCCTCGTGGTATTCGACGTCGAGTGTTCGGGTGCGGGCGATGGGGGTCAAGCGGCGCCGCCGTTCGGGTGGGCGGTGCTGGTCCAGTCGGGCTTTCTCGATCGGGCCGAAACGGCCCACGGCGCGGGACGCTCCTGAGACGATGTCGGCCATGACGGGGCCGCGGGGTGTCGCGATCGATCACGTTTTCGGAGTGGGTCCGGTGCGGGGGCGGGCGGCGCAGCGCCGGGTCCTGGTGGCCCTCGCCACGCCGGATGCGGGTCCGGTGGCGACCGGGACGTTGGTGGTGGATCCGGAACGCGCGCAGCGGTGCATCGAGGAACTGGGGCAGATCGTCGAGGATCTTCGGATGGCAGCTTTGCCTGCCCTGCGCCACGCCCACTTCGAAGCTCCGAGCAACGATGAAGTGAGCGTCAACATGACGCGGAATGCGGCCGAGATGACACGGCGCGCAAGCGCCTATGTCGAGACGTGGGCGAATCAGATCGACGCCACCCGGCAGGCGTTGCGCCAGCAGCTGGAGGCCTATGTCCAGGCGGAGCAGGCGAACCGCGCGGACCGGGCATGAGCCGGGTGGTCCGTCTGCTGGCACTGGGGGCGCTGCTGGCGGTGGCAGCGTGTGGGCAGCCGGTGACCACTCCTGCGGTGGCGGGGCCGCCGGGGGCCGTGCCCGCCACGGCGGCGCCGTCCGCGCCGCCGACCTCGGAGAGGCACGCGCCCCGGGTGCCGCATCCCAAGGACGCCCGCGGCATCGCCGCCTGCGAGCTGTTGACGCCGAGGCAGCTGGTTGAGCTTGGTCTGCGGCCGGAGTCGGCGCGCCCGGCCCACAGCCGGCTCACCCGGGACTGCAGCTGGTCGGCCGGGGAGGGCGACGTCGCAGCCCTGCTGATCGCCACCGACGAGGCCACGGACGGGCTCGAGAGCATTTATCTGCAGCGCACGGGGTTTGCGGTGTTCGAGCCGGGCGAGGTCGCCGGCCATCCGTCTGTTCGCGCCAACCTCAACCCCGGTCCGTTCTGTGAACTGTGGGTCGGGGTCGCCGATGACCGATTGCTGTGGGTTGACGGGAAGGTCGGTGTTGGCTCATTACCCGATCCCTGCGAGCGGTCGCGGCGGATGGCCGCGGCGGTGCTGTCGAACCTGCCGCCGCTGACGTGACGACCCGGGAGGAGACATTCGGTGACCGACTATCCACCGACCCAACTGCCGTTCCACACCTGGTCGCTTCGGGAGATTCGTGATCCCGTCCTCACCGGGCCCGGCAGCGGGGTGCTGGAGGCCGCGGCCGCCGTCTACACCGCGCTGGCGGAGACCCTGGAGAAGGCGACCGATGACCTGAGCGCGGTCCTTCGCGCCGCACAGGCCGGGCACGAGGGGGCGGCGGCGGACGCGAGCGCTCGGCACATCATCCAGCTGGCCGCCGCCGGGCAGACCGGGGCTGCGCAGGCCCGGCTGGCGGCGATGGCATTGGAGGATCAGGCCGCCTTCCATACCCGGGTGCGCATCGACATGGCGGCCCTCACCGATGTCGCGGGTCCGCAGGACCGGGCGTCGGTGCACGGACCGCGGGCGGAGGAGGCCCGGGTGGTGGCGGTCGATGCGGCGGAGCGCTACCAGAGCAACACCAACCACAACCTCACCACGACGTTCCAGGCCTTCGAGCCGCCGGTCACCCCCGTCCCGGATGTGCGCACCGGCCCCGCGCCGTCGGGTCCGCTCTGGTCGGCCGGCGGCGGCGGCCCGGTGGGCCCGCCGAGCGCGGTCCCGCCGGTCGCGCCCGCGGCCGGTGGGACCCCGCTCGACGCCGGTAGTCCCGGTGCCGCGAGCGCCACCGGCGGGGCTGGCACCGGAGGCGGCGGCGTCGCAAGCGGTGCCGGTACGGGGGCCATCGCGCCGCCGATCACACCGGCCCCCTCGGTCGCCCCCTCCGGCGCGTCGGCTCGGGGTGGACCACGGGAACCGGAATCTCGCCTCCCACCGGGCCGGGCGGCAGCCGGGACGGTCGCCCCCCATATCGTGCCTCCCGGGCCGGTGCCGGGGCCGGGCGTGACCGGACCGGCGCTCGGGGCACGATGGCCGGTCGACGGGTCGCGGCCCGGCGGCCGTACCGGAGATCCTCGGCCGGCCGCATCGGCCGGTGAGGGCTCGTCCGGGGGCTCGGGAGCCCTGCGGGGCGGCGGGCCGACGGCTCCGAGACCGCTCGGCGGTCCCGGTCCGGCCGGCGAGCCCGCGCCGGCCCGTGGCACCGGGCCCGCACCCCGGACGACCGCGGGCCACCCCGGGGTTCCGATGATTCCGCCCGGTGCGGTGGGCCGCGGCGACGGCGCCGAGCACTCCCGGCCGTCGTGGCTGGTCGAGGACGATCCGGAGCGGATCTGGCTGGCGGACCTTCCGCCGCACACGATCGGGGTGATCGGCGGAGAGCCCGCGGATGCCGACGACTAGCGTGGGCGCATGTCCGGTAGCGGCGGATCCTCCCTCACCCTCACCGAGGGCGCGGTGCTGGGCCTGCTCGTCCGCCGGCCGAGGCATGGTTTCGCCCTCGCCCGCGAGTTCACTCCCGGCAGTCGCATCGGCCGGGTCCTCACGGTCCGGCGTCCGCTGGTCTACCGCGCCCTCAACGCTCTCGAGGGGCGCGGTCTCGTCGTCTCCGGCGAACCCGAGTCGACCCCGCTCGGCCCGTCGCGGTCGCCGAAACAGGTGACGGCGGCGGGTCGCGAGGCGTTCGACGGCTGGCTCGCCACACCCGTTCGCCACGTCCGTGACGTTCGGCTGGAACTGCTGCTCAAGCTGGCCCTACTGGACGATCTGGGGCGGAGCATGCGTCCCCTGCTCGAGGCGCAGCGACGCGCGCTGGCGCCGGTCCACGAGGCGCTGACCGACTCCGGTCCGGCCGGGTCGGGGTTCGACGCGCTGCTGGGGATCTGGCGGACCGAGACCACCAGCGCCGTCATGCGCTTTCTCGACGAGGCCATCCGGCGGCACTGCGACCGGCCGTCGGAGCTCGGATAGGAACGCTCAGCCCGCCGCGTCCGGTCCGTTGACCTCCCACCCCTGCTGGTCGATCGTGGCCCGGACCCGGTCGATGCGCACGCAGTGACCGCCGCGCAAGTCGATCAGCTCGCCTGCCGGGACCTCCACGAGCCGGGAGTCGGCGCGGCGCCGCCCGCGCACGACCGGCGTCTCGCCCGCAACCACGCTCTCGACCTGTGCCCACCCGGTGAAGTCGCTGGTGCACAGCTCCATGCCCGGGGTGATCGCGGCCAGGAACTCTGCCGTCGTGGGGAAGGTCTGCGCGCTCGGCGCGGGGCTCGGCTCGACGGGGGTGGTGTTGGTGCACATCGGGGGCCTCCTGCGGCGGTGCGTGGCGGCGACCATCCGGATGTGGTCCCGCCCGGTGTCACCTACTAGTCTCATGCAGACTACTGGTAGCTACAGTGAGACGTCCAAGCGATTCGACGGAGAGTCATGCAGGTTTCACCCCCGACGGCTGCCCGTCGCGCAGATTCGGGTGCGCTGGCTCCCCGGACATCCACGCGGATGCGGCTGTTGTTCCTGTTCGCCGGGCTCGTGGCGATCATCCTGGTGTCGTTCCCCCTCGGCCCGTTCGGCGTCGACACCTGGACCGTCCTGCAGATCCTGTTCGCGAAGGCGACGGGGACCGAACACGCGGCGAGCACCGTCGAGGAAACGGTGGTGATGCAGGTTCGGCTGCCCCGGATCATCGGGGCCGTACTGGTCGGCGCCGGGCTGGCGGCGGCGGGCGCCGGTTACCAGAGCATGTTCCGCAACCCGCTGGTCTCGCCCGCGATCCTCGGCGTCTCGGCGGGCGCGGGCTTCGGCGCGGCACTCGGGCTGCTGGCCGAGCTGCCGTGGACGGCCATCCAGCTGATGGCGTTCGGATTCGGGCTCGTCGCGGCGGCGCTGGCGCTCACCATCGCCCGGCTGCTCGGCCGCGGCTCGACGGTGGTGCTGGTGCTGGCGGGCATCGTGGTCTCCACGCTGTTCCAGGCGTTCATCTCGATCACCCAGTTCCTGGCCAACCCGGAGGACACCCTCCCGTCGATCACCTTCTGGCTGATGGGCGGACTGGGCCGGATCCGCGTCGAGGACCTGCTCGGCGCCGCGGTGGTGATCGCGGTCTGCCTGGCCGCGCTGCACGCCGTCCGCTGGCCGGTCACCGTGCTGGCCGCGGGCAGCGACGAGGCGAGCACGCTGGGGATCAACCGGCGCCTCACCTGGGCGGTGGTGATCGGGGCCTCGACCCTGCTGACCGCGACCGCGGTCGGTCTCGCCGGCATCGTCGGCTGGGTCGGCCTCGTCGTCCCGCATCTTGCGCGGATGCTCGTCGGGCCCTCGTTCGACCGCCTGCTGCCAGCCGCCGTGCTGATGGGCGCCGGGTTCCTCGTGCTCGTCGACGACGTCGCGCGCAGCGCCCCGATGGAGCTCCCGTTGGGGGTGCTCACCGCGGTGATCGGCGCCCCGTTCTTCGTCCTGCTGCTCGCCCGAGCCCGGAGCCAATGGCTGTGACACCCGCATCGTCCACCCCGGCGCTGGAGGCCGAGGCGCTCGAGTTCGCCCACTCCGGCGGCAACCACCGGCTCGTCGGCATCGACGTGCGCATCGAGGACGGCGAGGTGGCCTGCCTGCTCGGCCCCAACGGTGCGGGGAAGACCACCCTGCTGCGCTGCCTGCTGGGGTTGCTGACCCCGGCGCGCGGCACGGTTCGGCTGACCGGCCGCGACCTGGGTTCGCTGTCCGCCCGGGAACGAGCCCGGCGCGTCGCGTACGTGCCGCAGTCGACCTCGACGACGTTCCCGTTCACGGCGCTGGACATCGCCGTCATGGGCCGCACCCCGCACCTGCCGCGGGGCCGCACCCCGAGTCACGGCGACCGTGCCATGGCCCTGGAGGTCCTGACCGATCTGGGCGTGGGGCACCTCGCGGACCGCTCGATCGCGCACCTGTCCGGCGGCGAACGGTCCCTGGTCCTGATCGCGCGCGCACTCGTCCAGCGGGCCCGGGTGCTCGTCCTGGACGAGCCTACGGCGGCCCTGGACCTGGGCAACGCGCGCCGCGTGCTCGACGCCGTGGCGCAGCTCGCGGCGTCCGGGCACACGGTCGTGATGACCACCCACCAGCCGGACCACGCGCTGCACTACGCCGACCGGGCCGTCCTGCTGTCCGCCGGGCGGATCGCCGCCGACGGCGCCCCCGCGGCGGTGCTCACCGCCGAACGGCTCACCGAGGTCTACGGCACACCGGTTCACGTCGGCGCGGTCGCCCTGCCCGGGCACCCCGAGCCCACGCCGGTCTGCGTGCCCGCGCCGCACGCCCCGGCCGTCGCCTCCGAGGCCCTCGGCCCGGTCTCCTGACCGGCCGACTCCCCACCCCGACACAGAAGGTCCCGTCCATGAGAACGTCTCGCCTGGTCGCCGCGCTGGTGGCGATACTCGCCCTGGTCCTGACCGGCTGCGGAGCCGGTGCCGCGACCGCCACCCCCAGCGACACCCGGACGATCACCGATATGAACGGCCGCACCGTCGAGGTCCCGGCCACGGTGAGCCGGGTGGCCACGCTCGGAGCGGTTCCGGTGATCAACAGCTTCCTCTTCGCGCTCGGCAAGGGCGAGGTCATCGTCAACGGCCTGCCCGACTTCGCCCGCAACCCGCGGTGGAAGTACCAGTACGTGTTCGCCCCGCAGATCGAGCAGCAGCCCGTCACCCAGTCGGCCGACCGTCAGCCGTCCACGGAGAAGCTCCTCGAGCTCAAACCCGATGTCGTGCTGACGATGAACAAGGAAGATGCCGAGCCCCTGGAGAAGGTGGGGCTGAAGGTCGTCACCCTGAAGTGGCGCGACCCCGAGGACGTCACCAAGGTCGTCGACCTGCTCGGCCAGGTGCTCGACCAACCCGAGCGGGCCCGCGCCTACACCGCGTACTTCAACCAGTCCCGGGAGCGGATCGCCGAGGCGCTCGCCGCGGTCCCGGAGGCCGACCGGACGACCGCGCTGTACCTGTCGCACAAGGGGATGACCCGGCCGCATCTGATCGCCGAATGGTGGATCACCCAGGCCGGTGGTCGCAGCGTCACGGCGGGCTCCGACCAGGAGCCGCTGAAGCTCAACATCGAGCAGATCCTCGGCTGGGACCCGCAGGTCATCTTCGTCAGCAGCCCGGCCGAGATCACCGCGGTCACCGAGGACCCGAGGCTCGCCGGGGTCGCGGCCGTGCGGAACAAGCGGGTGTACGCGACGCCGATCGCCGCGCACCTGTGGGGCAACCGCACCAGCGAGCAGCCGCTGACCGTGTTGTGGGCGGCCAAGCAGCTGCACCCCGAGCAGCTCGGGGGGCTCGACCTGGAGAACGAGGTGGCGCGGTTCTACGCGGACATCTACCGGGTCGAGCTCGACAAGGCGCAGGTCGACGAGATCCTCGCCGGGCTGTGACGGCCGATCTGCGGCTCGGCCTGGCGGGCTGCCAGGCCGGGCTGGAGCCGCTCCCGCTGCCGGAGGCGATGGCGTTCCTGGAATTCGCCGAGACGAGGGGACTCGACGGGGTCTGGGTCAACGAGGAGCATCTGGCTTCGGGGCGGCTGCGCCGGGTGTGCTGGTCGACGCTGCCGTTCCTGGCGTTCGTGGCCGGGCGGGTGCCCCGCATCCGGCTGGGCACGGCGGCGCTGCTGCTGCCGCTGCACCATCCACTGCGGATCGCCGAGGAGATCGCCAGCCTCTGCGAGTTCGCACCCGGCCGGGTCGCGGTGGGTGTGGCGCCGCACCGGCCCGGCCCGTACACCGATGCCTTCGGGGCGCCGGAGGAGCGGATCCGGGAGGACTTCGCCACCCATCTGGATCTGGTGCGGCGGCTGCTGGGCGGGGAGGTCGTCGACATCGACGCCGCCCACCACCGCGGACGGGCGGCCAGCAGCCTCGTGGTGCCGGCCGTTGCCCCCCGGTTCTACCGCGCGGCGTTCTCGCCCGCGTCGATCCGGGCCGCCGCCGAGACCGGGATGCCGCTGGTTCAGCACTACATTCAGGCGCCGCCCGCGGTGCTGCGGGGGCGCGAGATCGTGCGCGGGCAGGCGGGCGAGCGGGCGCAGGGACTGTTGCGCGACTCTCCGGTCCATCGGTTCGTCCTGCTCGCCGAGGACGAGGCCGAGGCGCGGCGGCGGGCGCGGGAGCCTGCGCAGGTTCTGACCGGTCTGCTGCGCTCGTTCGGGATGGCCGACCGTCCCGACGTCACCGATGATCGCGCCTTGCGGCCCGAGACGTTCGTCCGGGAGACCGCGCTCGTGGGCACCCCGGAGTCGGTCGCGGCCCGGGTGCGTGAGCTGGCCGCGGAATGCGGCACGGAGACGATCAACCTCAACCTGGGGTGGATGGGCACCATGCCGGCCGAGAGCGTGCGCGCGACGGGCCGGCTGCTCGTCGACGAGCTGCTCCCCGCGGTCTCCCCTCCGGATCGCCGGCGAGATGTGCCGGGAAGGGATGTCGCCGGAGGCCTTTCGGCGCATCCTTGTCCCAGCACGGGGAGGTGAGTCGCCATGCCCACCGTCGGATGGCACATCGAGGTCGAGTTCCAGGAGGACGAGCGCGACGTCCACACCGCGGCCGCGCTGCTGCTGAGGCTGCCGGACGGCACCGAGCTGCGCGCACGCGGGAAGGCCAAGCGGAATCCCGCGGACCCGGCGCAGCCCCGCATCGGCGAGGAGATCGCCGCGGCCAGAGCGTTGTCGGAGCTGGTGCACCTGCTGCTCGACAAGGCCGCGGGCGAGATCGAGGAGGTGACCCACCGGCCCGCGCATCTGCGGGCCTGACCGACGGCGTGGGCTGCTCGTGCCGGGACCGAACGTACGCTAGAAAGCCCTCATGGGCCTTGCGTATGTCATCGGCACCTACGACACCAAAGGCGCCGAGCTGGGCTACGTCGCGGACCTGGTGCGCGCGGCCGGGGCCGATGTGGTGACGGTCGACGTGTCCACCAGCAGGACGGACTCCGATGTGGACGTCAATGCGGAGACCGTTGCGGCGCACCATCCGGACGGTGAGCGGGCGGTGTTCACCGGCGACCGCGGCAGCGCCGTCGCCGCCATGGCGGTGGCGTTGGAGCGGTTCCTGCGCTCCCGGGACGACGTCGGCGGTGTGCTCGGTCTCGGTGGCTCCGGCGGCACGGCGCTGATCACCCCGGCGATGCGGGCGCTGCCGGTCGGCATCGGGAAGATCATGGTGTCGACCGTCGCGTCGGGCGATGTCGCGCCGTACGTCGGGGCGGCCGACATCGCGATGCTGTACTCGGTCACCGACGTCGCCGGACTGAACCGGATCTCCCGCAGGGTGCTGGGCAACGCGGCGCACGCGCTGGCCGGGATGGTCACCCACGAGATACCGGTCGGGACGGACCTGCCGGCGGTGGGATTGACGATGTTCGGGGTCACCACGTCCTGCGTGACGGCCGTGACCACGGCCCTCGAAGGCCTCGTCGACCCGCTCGTGTTCCACGCCACCGGCACCGGCGGCCGGGCCATGGAGAAGCTGGTGGACGACGGACTGGTCAGCTCGGTCCTCGACATCACCACGACCGAGGTGTGCGACCTGGTCGCGGGCGGGGTGATGGCCGCGGGCCAGGATCGGCTGGACGCCATCGCCCGCCGGACGGTGCCGTACGTGGGGTCCTGCGGGGCGCTGGACATGGTCAACTTCGGCGCTCGCGCCACCGTGCCCGCCCGGTACGCCGACCGCCTGTTCTACGAGCACAACCCGCAGGTGACGCTGATGCGGACCAGCCGGGACGAGTGCGTCGAGATCGGGCGGTTCCTCGCCCGCAAGCTCAATGCGTGCGACGGACCGGTGCGGTTCCTGCTGCCCGTCGGCGGGGTCTCCGCGCTGGACGCGCCCGGGCAGCCGTTCTGGGATCCGGAGGCCGACGAGGCGCTGTTCGCGACGCTGGAGAACGAGATCCGGCAGACCGAGCATCGCCGGGTCATCCGGCTGCCGCAGCACGTCAACGATCCGGAGTTCGCGGCCGCGCTGGTACAGGCGTGGCAGGAGGTGAGCAGGTGAGGTTCGTTCGCGCGGAGCTGGTCGAACGGTTCCAGGACATGGCCCGCCGCGGTGAGCCGATCATCGGTGGTGGCGCCGGCACCGGGTTGTCCGCCAAATGCGAGGAGGCCGGCGGGATCGACCTCATCGTCATCTACAACTCCGGCCGGTACCGGATGGCCGGCCGCGGCTCGCTGGCCGGGCTGTTGGCCTACGGCAACGCCAACGAGATCGTCGTCGAGATGGCCGCCGAGGTGCTGCCGGTGGTGCGGCACACACCGGTGCTCGCCGGGGTGAACGGCACCGACCCGTTCATGATCACCGATCGGTTCCTGCGCGAGCTCGCCGATCTCGGCTTCGCCGGGATCCAGAACTTCCCCACGGTGGGGCTGATCGACGGCGTGTTCCGGGCCAATCTCGAGGAGACCGGGATGGGCTATCGCCTCGAGGTGGACCTCGTCGCCGCCGCTCGCGCCGCGGACCTGCTCACCACGCCGTACGTGTTCTCCGCCGACGACGCTCGGGCGATGACCCGGGCCGGTGCCGACATCGTCGTCTGCCACATGGGCCTCACCACCGGGGGGTCGATCGGCGCCGAGACCGCGAAGTCGCTCGACGACTGCGTCGCGTTGATCGACGAATGGTCGTCCGCCGCGCTCGAGGTGCGTGAGGATGTGCTCGTGCTCTGTCACGGCGGTCCGATCGCGATGCCCGACGACGCGGCCTATGTGCTCGCACGTGCCAAGCACTGTCACGGTTTCTACGGCGCCTCCAGCATGGAGCGGCTGCCCACCGAGACCGCGCTGACCGAACAGACCCGCGCGTTCAAGACCCGCCTGTCCCGTATGTGATCAAGGAGGATTCCCATGCCCCGTCCCTACGCCAGTGCCGTCATCCCCGCCTCGGCCGACCAGGTCTGGGAGCTGGTCCGTGACTTCGACGGGTTGCCCGGCTGGCATCCCGCGATCGCGAGCAGCGAGCTGACCTCCGGTGCCGCCGCCGAGGTCGGCGCGATCCGGAAGCTGACCCTCGGCGACGGGGCGGTGGTCGTGGAACGGCTCGTCATCCTCGACGACGCCGACCGCCGCTACACCTACGAGTTCGTGGAGAACCCGTTCGACGTGCGGCGCTACGTGTCCACGATCCGGGTCGCCCCGGTCACCGACACCGGCCAGGCGTTCGTCGAGTGGTGGTCGGAGTACGACGCCGACGGCGCCGCCGAAGCGCAGCTGACCGAGCTGTTCGCCGGCAACGTCTACGCCGCCGGCCTCACCGCCCTCCAGAAGCGCTTCACCACCTGACCCTCCCCCCGCGAGTCGCGGTATTTCCGAGCGCGAGTCGCGGTATTTCCGCGACCGAGTCGGGGTGGGCCTGCGTGCCAGGTGCGCGGACGCTTCGACAGGTTCGGCCTGGCGCGGTTGCGGGAGCGAACTGACCGACGGGGTCGAGCCAGATCGGACGGGTCAGCCTGTTCCGCCGACCTACCGGGTCGCTAGGCTCGCCCCACCGGGGCGGTAGCTCAGCTGGTCAGAGCAGCGGACTCATAATCCGTCAGGTCGTGGGTTCGAGCCCCACCCGCCCCACGTCAGAGGCGGTTTCCCGGTCGCCGAATCAAGATCAAGGGGCGGAAATGGGGCGGAAGCCCCCCGGCGTCGGTCACGGTTCGCCTTCACCAGCGCGTAGGTAGGGCTGCGCCCAGCCGTGCGCGGTCGACTGGTCGACACCGATCGCTTTGCCGATCTGGGGCCACGTCCACCCGCGGCGGCGTAGCTCGGCGGCAGCGGTTCCTTCGGCCTTCTTCTTCGCCTCGCGCGCCTCGATGACGGCGCGCACGAGTTCGTCGTCGGTGAGCGCGGACGGCTCGTCGAGGTTCGCCATCAGGCGGACCAGCGCATTCATCACCTCGGGGTTCGTGTCCGCCACGAGAGCGGAGCCTAGGTCAGGCTGACCTTGACTTTTTCCAAGGACGTGTCCAGCCTAGAGCTCGTCCTTGATTTTTTCCAAGCCTTGCAGGGGGTCCCTCATGGGATTCACGTTCAAGTGGTCGCCGGACGTCCGCTACGGTGGCTGCCCCCGCGGCTGCTGCTCGAAGGCCAGCCGGTGATCCGCCGGATTCCTCTCTACGGGCTCATGGTGATCGTCGCCGTGTGTGCGGCGGTGCTGTCCTTCTCGGCGCTCCGCGACCTCGCCCTTCTGTGTGGGTTCACCGCTGAGCTGGCCCCGATGCTGCCCATCGTGGTCGATGCGGGGGCAGCGGCAGGCTCGATCATCTGGCTCGGACGGGCCTCGCCCGGGGGCGCCCGTTCGTACGGGCGGGCGCTCGCGCTCATCCTGCTCTCCGGCTCGGTGGGTGGGAACGCGCTCGGGCACGGCCTCGCCGCGTACTCCGCCCGCCCGCACTGGCTCGTCGTGGTCGCAGTCTCAGCGATCGCGCCTGCCACCCTCGCCGCGCTCGTCCATCTGGCGGTCCTCGTCGGGAGAGCCAGCCCGGCCATCACGGAGGAATCGGTGATGCCGGACCGGACCGACATCCCGATCTGGCATCCGGTCCACGCACCCGTGCCAGCCATGCCGGCCGAGACCGAGGCTGAGCGCGATGTTGCCTCCGCGGCTGCGCGGACGCTGTCGGTGGTGCCGTCCGCGGGCGACGAGCAGGGGGACGACCTGGACGGGCGAGCGGCCGCGTTGGTGGCCGCGGGCGCCGGGCGGCGAAGGCTCGCGCGCGAGCTGGCTATCTCCGAGCACGAGGCGCGGCAGCTGCTCGCCCGTCTGCGTGGCCGGGTGGCGTCGTGACCCTCGGTGAGGTCCTCGTGTTGGTCGCTGGGTGGGCGGCGGTGGCTGTCCCGGTGGGGTTGGTGTGGGGGCGGGGTCGGTGCCGGCATCCGCAGCCCGGATCGGCGGGCGCTGCGCTGGCGGTGCCGGACCGCGACGAGCAGCGCGCGCCCGCCGGGCGGGTCGTGGTGGTGGTCCGCCATGAGCATGTGGTGACGGTGCGACACTCCCTGGCCAGCCCCGGCCCGCTCCCGGTCGGCGCGGTGCGCCCGTCGGTGGTGGTCGATGGTGAGGTCGTGCCGTCCGGCGGGCGGGGGTGGGCGCGGTGAGCGGGGGCGCCGCGCTGGCGCTGTCGATCGTGCTGGCGGTGCTGCTGGTCGCGGCGTTCTCCAAGCCGGCCCGGACTCGGGTGTCGGGGCTTGTGTATCGGGATCGGCAGGGTCGGCTGGTGCTGGTGCTCACCCCGGCCACCCGCAAGCGGCGGGGACGGCGGTGACCGTGGCGGATCAGGCACGCACCGGGCCGGGCGCGGAGCTGCGGCTGCGGGCGGAGGGCGAGCTGGAGACCGCGGTCCTCGATGCGGAGATCGTCGACGACGCCGCGCCGGCCGAGCGGTCGGCGCCGGTGCTCGCTCGGACCGCCCGCGTGGTCGCCCGTCGCCCGGTCCATCTGGTCACCACGCTCGCCGGCCAGCCGCAGGCGCGCCGGGTGGTGCGCGTGGGCTGGACGGCCGCCCAGGGGTATGTGTCATGGGCGCGGCGCGCCGGGCAGGCGGTCACGCACGGGCATGTGCGCGAGCAGATCCGCCTCGCCCGCCTGGCCGGGGACACGACTGCGCTGGCCGAGTGGTCCGAGCGGCTCCAGGCGGCGAAGGACGGCCGCGCCCGCCGGCTGCGGGAGCTGCCGAGTGCGGTGGCCGGTGTGCTCAAGGCGGCCGCCGTCGCCGCCGGGGTGCTGATCGGGTTGCTGGTGGCGGGTGGGATCGCGGTGGAAACCACCCCAGGCGGGGCGGGCTGGGCGGACTGGTGGGCCGGGGTCGGCGCCGTCCTCGCCGCGGTCGGCGCGCTGCTGTCGGCACTGGTCGGGATAGGGATGTGGGCGGGGCTGCCGCTGCTGCTGGTGGCCGGGTGGCGGGAAGGTCGGCGGGCCGCCGACCCGCCGGGGTGGCTGCTCACCCCGGACGAGCGGGCACAGGCCGGCGCCGAGGTCACCGCCGACACGATCGCCCAGGCTCTGGCCTATCTGGGGATCGCGGCTCTGTCCCGGGCGCTGAAGGACGGCGCGCGGCTGGAGTTCCTCGTCGCCCCGCGCGAGCAGGGTGGCGGCACCTACTTTCAGGTGCGCCTGCCGCTGGGCGTCGCCGCGGCGGACCTGCTTCCCACGGCGAAGGTCGAGCTGCTGGCGGCCAACCTCAACCGGCACAAACACGAGGTGTGGCCGCAGCGCCAGCCGGACGCCGACGCCCGCGTCCTGGACTGCTGGGTCGCGGACAAGGGCACCATGGATCGTCCGGCCCCGGCATGGCCGCTGCTCGACGACGGCGGGTTCGACGTGTTCCGGGACCGGCTGCCGTGGGGTGTGACCATGCGCGGAGATCCGATCCGCATCGGCATGCTGCAGAAGCACTGGCTGATCGGGGCCAACTCGAAGCAGGGCAAGACCACCGCGCTGCGGCTGCTGCTGCTCGGGCTCGCGCTGGACCCCACCGTCGAGCTGCGAATCGCCGACCTGAAGGGCGACGGCGACTTCGACATGCTGCGGCCGCGGTGCCACACCTACGTCTGCGGGCAGGCCGACCAGCACGCCGAGGCCGCGGTGGTGATGCTCGAGGAGCTGGTCGCGGAGATGCAGCGCCGGTTCGATGAGAAGACAGCGAAGGGGCTCAGTTTGACCCGGGAGCTGTCTCGCCGCCGCGGATCAGGGTTCCACCCGATCTACGCGGTGGTCGACGAGTGCCAGGTGATGTACATGGCGGGGAAGGCCTCGGATGGTAGCCAGCTGGGCGGGTCGAAGGACGACGCCCGCGCACAGAAGGCGGCCAAGCGGCTGCACGACCAGGCCCGCGCGGTGAACATCCACCTGATGCAGGCCACCCAACGGCCGGATCCGCAGACCGTGCCGGTGCGGGTGCGGGAGGGCGCACACGTGCGTGCGTCGCTGTACGTGCCCAACATCAGCGCGGCCCGGATGATCCTGGCCGACGCGGCGGACCGGGGTGCGCGCCCTTACGACCTGCGCGCCGGGCGGGACGCAGGCACGGTGGTGGTGGCCGGCGAGGTCGAGGACATCCCGCTGGGCCAGGCGTTCGCGGTCGTGCGCACCCACTACGTCACCAAGCAGCAGGCCGAGCGGGTCGCGGCCCGCGCGCTCGAGGTGTGGCGGCGCGGCGGCCGGCACCTCGCGGCCGTCGCCGAGGACACGGCCGCACCGCCGGATCATCTCGCCGATATCGCTGCGGCGCTGCGCGACGAGCCGCGGGTGCGCACCGTGGAGCTGCTCGGTCGGCTCGCCGAGGCCCGCCCGGAGGTCTACGGCTCGTGGACGACCACGGATCTCGGGGCCGCGCTGGACCGGCTCGGTATCCCCAAGGGCAAGTCCGACGGGCAGCGTGTCGTGCGCGCCCAGGCCGTCGAGGACGCGCTCAGGGCACGCGCCGACTCCGTGCCCTGACCGGAATCACCGCAGGTCACCCCAGGGACGGGCGGGCCGCCCCGGCGGCAGGGCATAAGCCCTCGGGTCGGCGGCCTGCCCTCCCGCGAACACGACAACAGCGCCCCCGCCCGAGCGTGTGCTCAAGGCGAGGGCGCTGCGCTGGGGAGCGGACAGGCTCACGCGCGGGTCAGGGCGGCGACGGTGCGCGAGTCTGCCAGTCGGGGCGGCCGGCACGCAGCCGCCGCACCTGGTCGATGGGGACGCCGGCGCGCAGCGGGTAACGGATCCGCCGGTCCACGGTGACCGGGCGCGCGGCCGCGGTGTCGCCGGTGCGGCCGAGCGGGAACCGGCGGGCTCGCCCGACGGGTCGGGCGACGGCGAGGTCACCGGGCCGGCTCAGCGGCGGATGAGAACGCGCCCCACGCACCGGCCGGGCCGCGCTGGTCTCGCCGGCCCGCCCGAGGACGTAGGCCTTGCTCGCCCGGCCGAGCGGGCGCGGGGCCGCCGCGTCGCCGGCGCGGGCGAGATCGGTGCGGGAGCCGGCGCCGAGCGGGCGAGTGCGCTCGAGCACCCGCGGCCGCCCGAGCCTGCCGGTCTTGCGGGTGCGGCCGAGCCCGCGGGCGACCGCGAGCTGACCGGGCCGGCCCAGCGCCGGGTAGCCCTTCACGACGTCGAACGGCCGCGGGGCTGTGGCGTCGCCGGGCCTACCGAGGACGTAGACCTTCACCGCCCGGGCCAAGGCTCGCGGGGCCGACGCGTCGCCGGCGCGGGCGATGCCGCGGGCGGCAGCACGGCTCACCGCCCGGGCCGCGGAGAGCTCGCCGACCCGGCCGAGGACGTAGGTCTTGCTCGCCCGGGCCAGCGGCCGCGGCGTGGTCTGGTCGCCCGCGCGGGCAAGGTCGATCCCGACGCCGCTGCCGACCGGGCGGGCGGCGCCGGTCTCGCCGGGCCGCCCGAGGGTGTAGCTCTTGGCGGGGGCCAGCGCGCGGGCGCTGGCGGCCGCGCCGGACCGGGCGAGCTGGGCCGACTTCGCCGCGCGCTCGAGCGGCCGCGCAGCGCTCGTGTCGACGGGGCGGGTGAGCTGGGTGGTCTTCGCCGCACGCGCCAGCGGCTGAGACGCCGCGGTGTCGCCGGGACGCGGCAGGGTGTAGGCGCGCGACGCGCGCACCGGCCGCGGGGCTGAGGTGTCCCCGGGCCGCCCGAGGGTGTAGCTCTTGACGGGGCCCAGTGGGTGGGCGCCGTCCACCGCGCCGGGTCGGGCGAGCGTGGTGCTCTTCGATGCCCGGGTGAGCGGGCGGGCCGCCGAGGTGTCGGCGGCGCGGGCAAGGTCACCGATGACCGCGAGCACCAGCTCGCGTGCCCCGCCGGTCTCCCCGGGCCGGGCGAGCCCGGTGCGTTTCGACCCGCGCGCGAGCGGGTGGGTGGCCGTGCTGTCTCCGGCGCGGCCCAGCAGGTAGCTCTTGATCGAGGTGAGCGGCCGCGGCCCGTCCTCCGCGCCGGACCGGGCGAGCGAGATGGTCTTCGCGGGGCGGGCGAGTTCGCGCGTGTCCGCGGCGGTGGCGGGTCGCCCGAGCGGCGGGTGGTCCTTCACGACGTCGAGCGGGCGCGGGGCCGCGGTGTCGCCGGGCCGGGCGGGCCTGGTGGTCTTGGTGGCGCGCGCCAGCGGCCGGGGGGAGGTGGTCTCTCCGGGCTGGCCGAGCCGGTAGACGCGGGACACGGCGAGCGGCCGCGCACCGTCCGCGGTGCCCGGGCGGGGGAGCCTGCTGCTCTTCGACGCGCGCAGGGGCCGCGGCGTCGAGGTGTCACCGGCGCGGGTGAGGGTGTGCTCGCTGCCGCCGGCCGCAGCGCCGCGGAGCAGCACTGTCGACGACGAGTAGCCCTCCGATGCGGAGCCGGCCGGGTTCCCCCACGTCGCCGACGCTGCGGCCACCGCGCCCGGGTCGGCGAGGGTGCGGGACGCGGTGATCATCGCCACGACGGTGCCGTTGATCCGTTTCGCGCGCTGCGTCCACCCGGCCGGCGGGGTGTAATCCGGGGCCGGCGCCGAAAACGTCAGCCCGACCCAGGTTGCGAGCTGCAGCACGTTCTCGACGCTGGCGGTGGCGGCCGGGCTGGCGTGGTCGGAGACCGGGCCGGGTGCGCCGATGCCCTTGGCGTCGTCCACGGCCTCCGCGTCGATCACGACGGCGACGGCGAGCCCGTGGAAGTCGCCGGGCTTGCCGATCGTGGTGGTGATCGTCTTCGCGCCGGCGGCCGTGACCTTCGTCGTGTAGGTGCGGATGTGGGTCTTGTTGGTGCCGCCGTCCGCGGTCGGCTGCTGCACCCACCCGTCGGTGCCGGACACGGTGGCCGGGCCGGACATGTCGGCGAGGGTGTCCCAGTCCATCGCCTGCCAGCACACGATGGTGTCCCCGACCTGCGGGTCGCTGCCGAGGCCGGTGGCGTCGGCGGTGACGCTCGCCGTGGAGCCCGATGTGGTGTGCGTGGCGAGCACCGTGTTCCCGCGCAGGGTGGGCTCCGTGCGGGAGCCGCCCGGGTCGGGGGTGGTGAACAGGGCGTCGACCGCTGGGTCGTCGAACCGGATCCACGCCGGGCGGGTGGTGACAGCTGTGCCCGTGTCGCCGGGGGCAAGGTCTGTGCTGTCGATGCCGCCGTAGCGGATCGTCCCCGTGTAGGAGGTGGTGGCCGTGTTGGTCGCTCGGTACCCGAGTTCGACGACGATCCGGTCGCCCACCTGACAGGCGACCGGATTGAGGGTGCCGTTGATCTGCTGGGCGGTGTTGGTCGTCGGCCACTCGCCGGTGGCCAATCCGTTCGCCGCTGTGCCGCGCACGGTGGTGCCGTCACCGGACATCACGTAGATCAGCGTGCGGGACTGGAGATCGGCGTTGGAGCTCGACTCTTGGATGGCGCGGCAGTACGTGTACGCACCCTGCAGCGTCCCGGCTTGCAGGATCGGATCGGATACCCATTGCCCGAGCGCCACATCCCAGGGGGACGTGGCGGTCGTTTCCGCGCGGGCGCTGGATGTGTTCGTCCCCTGCGGCGTCGCGGTCAGGCCGCGGGCGACCTTCCCGGCCTGGTCGTTCCAGACGCCGGATGTGGAGACGGTGACCGGCGGGGCGACGTTCGCGAGGAACCGCTTGACTGCCACTCCGCCAGCTCCCCTCTGCCCGGGTAGGTGTCGTGGTGGTCAGGCGGAGTAGTAGGCGCCGTCCTGGTTCGGGTTGATGATCATTGTGGAGCCGTCGGTTTGGCCGTCGAAGCTGTAGGCGGCGATCGGGATGATGTCCGCGTCGGTGCCGCCGGTGGTGTCCGGGTCGTAGCAGAGCAGCACCTTGCCCATGAGGTTGTTGGCCGCTCCGCCGGCGGGGTCGTACTGGAATGGGTCGATGTCGACGACCATCTCGTCGGCGGTGTCGTCGATCGACACGACCACGTTGGTGGCGGCGATCCGGGAGTAGCCGGTGAAGTCGGCCTCGTCGTTGGTGCCGGCGAGGATCGCGGCGAGGGTGTCGTAGTCCTTGAGTGTGCTGTCGGCCTCCAGGCCGGTCGCCTTCAGCAGCACCCACACGAGCGCGTCGTTGGCGCCGGACAGCTCGGCGAAGGTGCGGGTGCGGCCCTTGGCGATGTTGAAGATGAAGTCCGATCCGGCCATGGCCTTGTCTCCTATCTGGTGATCTGCGGGTTGAGCCGGATCCGTCCCTTGGCGATCCGGTGCGGGGTCGGGCCACCGTCGGGGTCGTCCGGTCCGGTGGCGGGTTCGGTGACGTCGAGGTCCCAGGCGACGTCGAGCGCCGGCCAGGTCTGCTGCCAGGCCGCGGTCTGCTCGGGTGTGGCGGTGAGCCGGACGTGCCCGGGTAGCCCGGCGACGATCTCGGCGTTGGGTGCGGCGCCGGTGGTGGTCCACTCGTGCAGGACCTGCCCGGCCTGCCAGGTGGCGCGCACCTGGGAGCGGGCCGACCAGCCGGCCGGGTCGTCGATCTGCACGGGGGCGTCGTTGGCGTCGAGGATCGGCACGAGCAGGTCGATCGGGTCGCCGGGGTTGACCTCGAGGTCGATCAGGGTGGTCGCGGTGGCGACCGTGATGACGGTCGGGGCGCTCACGGCTGCCCGTACGGGGGCTGCCCGTAGCCGTAGTCCTCGGGCCACGGTGGGCGCGCGCCGCGATCGACGGGGCGCGGCCGCGGCACGGGCGGGGGCTGCTCGAGCGGCTGCTCGCCCGCGGGGATCAGCAGCTCGCCGCGCGCGGTCTGCGGGTCGGACAGCGGGGTGACCCTGCGGCGGGTGGCCAGGGTCAGGCCGAGGTAGAGCAGCCCGGCGATCGTGGTGGTGAGCGTGCCGACGAGCGGGTCGTCGGCCTGCACCCAGCCGTAGCCGGCGGCCACGGCGATCCCGGCCTTGACGAAGTCGAGCACGACGACCGGCTCGGGTCTGCGGGTGGGCATCGTGTGGTCTCCCATCGGGGGCGTCAGGACCGGCTGTGCAGGGCGGGGCTGGAGCGCAGCACGACCTGCAGGTCGGCGAGCGCGTCCCGGACGGCGGCGGTGACCGCAGCGGCCGCACCGTCCGCGCCGGCGATGCTGGGGGTGCGCAGGAGCTCGACGCACTCGTGGACGGCCGCGGTGATGGCGTCGATCTTCTGGTGCAGGCTGTTGAGGTTGTGGTGGGCCTGCCGGACTTCCACGTTGTTACGGCGCAGGTAGTCGACGACGGTCAGGGTCTCTCCGGTGCCACCGTCCCAGGCGTGCCATCCGGGAGTGCCGGGTCCGCCTTCGCCGAAGTAGAGCTGGTGGTCGAGGTTGCGGACACGGGCCAGCAGCTCGCGCTGCTCGTCGTCGGACAGGGCCATGAACGGACCTCCACGAGGTCGAGGGGACGGGGTCGAGCGGGGTCCCGCGGCGCCGGCGGCGAGGTTGATGTCGCCGATCAGCGCGTAGGCGTGCCGGCCCGGGCAGGCCGTAGCCGCGCCGGGGGCGTCACGGTGACCGCCGGTGAGCCGCGGCTGGGCCCACCAGCCCTGGGTGTAGCCGTAGCGGACCAGCCACGCCGTCGCCGCGACCAGCTGCGGGGTGGGCCGGTCGCGGTCGTAGTTGCCGACCCAGCAGATCGCCCGCGCCGACCGGTTGAGGCCCTTGGTGTGGGCGCCTTCGCGGTCGATGCCGTGGCCCTCGTAGATCCGGCCGACCGGGGTGATCGCGAACGTGTAGGAGATCCCCCCGCCGAACCGCTGCTGCCCGATGTGTTCGAGGGTGCGGATCGCGGCGTCGTCGTCGATGAACGGCGGGGTCAGGTCCGGGGCGACGGTGACGGAGTGGTGCAGGTACAGCCGGGTCGCGGGCAGCGGCGCCGGACCGAACCCGGCCGGGTAGCGCGCGCCCCACGCCCGCCGGGAAATGATCTCCACGATGGGCCCCTTTCGCCTGTCTCGGGGTCAGCCGCCGAGCAGCGGGCCGACCACCCCGCCGACGAGGCCACCGCCGACGAGCGCGACCCCGGAGGCGACCCACACGGCGCGCTCGAGCCTGCGCAGCCGGGACTCGTGGTCGACGGCGATCACGGCCGGGTTGGGGCGCTGCTCAAGGGCGCGGATGCGGTCCTCGTGGTCGTCGTGGCTGCCGTCGAGCCGGTCGATGACCATGTCCAGCTTGGTTTCGACGCGCACCAGCCGGTCAGACAACGCGGCGTAGTCCGGTGCTGGGGTGATCACTGTCCACGGTCCTCCGTCCGTGCGGGGGTGATGTACCGGTAGGGGCCGTCGCCGCGCACGGTGACCTCGTCGCGCAACGGCTCGACGTCGAACGGGTCGACGTCGGCGCGGATGGCCTTGACCAGCCACGACACCCGGGCGCCGTCGGGCAGTAGCGGCGCCCGGATTTCGAACCGGCCGCCGACGGGGTAGGTCGCCGCGGCCGGTGCCGCCGAGGGCGGTGTCTGGCCGTCGGCGGGGTCGAGTGGGGTGAGCAGCACCGCCCGACCCTCACGGCGGGTGGCCGCCTCGAAATAGGTGGGCAGCTCGACGACCGCGCGACCGGCGTGGATGGTGGCGGTGCCCCAGTACTCGACGCCGGCGTGTGGGGACTCGGTGCATCCGTGCACCAGCCACCTGTCGGGGTCGGTGGGATGGTCGATCACGAACGCTTTGACGGCGCCCTGACTGACGATCTGCACCTGTCCGGACGTGTGGATGTCGATCCAGCCGTTACCGGGGCCGCCGAGTAGCACGCTGCCATCCGCGCGCAGAAGCAGCTTGGCGCCGAGCACCCCGTAGAGGTCGATGGCCCCGGAGGAATAGACGCCGATCCGCGCCCGGTCGGCGCCCCCCGAGGTGTAGGTCTTGAGTTCGGCGGCGCCTGCCCCGGTGGCGAAGATCTCGGCGCGCAGCGCCCCGGAGCTGCTGTCGCATCCCTCCACAGCTGCCCGGTCCGGGGCGGCCAGCACCCTCCCGCCGCGGCGGGAGAGAGTGTCCGGGTTGGTCAGCATCATTTCCGCGCGGTCGGTGCGCAGCACCAGCACCGACTTGCGGTAGTCGCTCCCGGATTGGGATGGGCCGGAGTTGAACCCGACCCCCGTGCGGCCGGAGCCTTCGTTGAAGGCGTTGACGAACCCCGGGCCAAACGTGCCTGCGGAGCTGTAGAACAGCTGGGTGGGTAGCGGGCTGCCGGTCCCGTCGAGACCGGTGTAGGCGGGGTCGAGGATGATCCGGCTGCCGCTGGTCGCCGAGGCCCCGGCCGTGAACCGTCCCAGCAGGCTGAGCGCGCTGGTGGGGATGTTGAACTCGAACAGGACCCGGTCGTCGCTGGCATAGCAGCGCAGCCCGGTGGTGTCCAGTTCGACCCGGGCGCCGCTGGCGGCGGTGCGGATGATCCCGGAGATCGTCATCAGCGCGGACATGATCCCGGCGGTCAGCTTGCCGATGGACAGCGCGGAGACGTCCCCATCCCCGGCCTGCACCAGCAGGGCCGAGTCCTCACCCGAGGCGCCGCTGGCGTTGCCGGAGCGGTCCACCGCGACCAGCTTCGCGTACCAGGTCTGCCCGTAGTCGCCGATGGTGGACGGCATCGTCCCGGCCCCGGACAGCCGGTCGAGGTAGGTGGTCGAGGTGGCGGTGTCGAGCCGGCCGTCCGGAAGCAGCGGCCGGTGCGGGGTGAATCCCGCGGTCTGGGAGGCGTGCACCTCCACGTGGGAGAAGTCCGCCGGTTGGGCTTCCCCGGCGGAGCCCTTGCCGTCCCAGGTCACGGCGAGCACCCCGAGGTAGGACGTCACGACCGGGGTCGACGGCACCGGGGGCGGGGTGCCGTCGGCGGCGGCCGTGTGCGCCACCGCCGGCGACCAGCCCGAGTCGTGGCCCCACCGGTCGCGGGCGGCGACCTGCACCTCGAGTGCGGCGCCGGCGACGACCCCGTCCCAGCCGGCGGACGAGTCGGTGACCTGCGGCAGCAGAGTCCAGCCGCCGGGCAGCTCGGGGCTGATGTAGCGCCAGCGCACGAGGTAGCCGGCCAGGTCGGTGATCTGCGAGCCGTTGCTGTTCTCGGTGACCGGCAGCCAGTCCGCGGTGACGGCGGCGAAGGTGCGGTCCTGGTCGGGGTAGGCCTGCGAGTCGACGCCCAGCCCCTGCGGCACCGCCGGGGCGAGACCGTCATCGGTCTCGGGGTCGGGGGTGGAGGTGCCGGTGACCAGCTGCCCGCCGACCAGTCCGTCGATCTGCCGCTGCAGGTACTCGGTCCACGCGGTGATCAGGTCACCGAGCACGACCCCGGCGCTCGGGTGGTCCTCGCCGGCCTGCTGGGCGACGGTGAGCTGCATGATCCGGTTCCGGGTGAGCTGCCGGCCGGTGTCGGTGTACACCCAGTCCGAGGGCCACAGGTCCCGCAGGGGCAACGCCCGGGTCGGGTCGACCACGATCCCCGCGGAGAGCTCTTCCACCCCGACGGTGGCGCGCTGTAGCTGCAGGTTGCCGTAGGCGAGCGCGGCGCCCTGGGTGGTGAGGTTGCCCTGGCTGATGTAGCGGCCGATCTGCCGGCCCCGCCGGGCCCGCGCGGTCGGGTCGTGGACCTGCACGTAGACGCCGTCGGCGCCGGCGATGAGTAGATCGGTGGCGGCCTCGCGGACGTCGCGGCGGCGGGTGGCGTCGGTGACGTCCCGGCCGGCGCGCAGCACCACCGGCGGATCGACCAGGGTGTGGTCGGTGCCCACGGTGTCGGGCACGTACAGCCGTAGCTCGAGCGTGCTGGTGAGCTCGGCCTCGGCCATGCCCCATTCGCGCAGCTGCTGCGCGACCTGCAGCAGGTCCCGCCCGGGTGGGATCTCCGCGGATGTCTGGTTGGTCCAGGCGACACCGCGGCTGTCGTGGGTGTCGGTGAACGCCCAGGTGACGTCGGTGAGGTAGCCCAGCGACTGGGCGAGCTGCAGGCAGTCGCGCATGATCCGCCCGGCCGTCGCGTCCGGGAAGATCTGGGCGGCGTTCTCCCCGCCACCGGGCGGGAGCTGGAACTCCTCGAGCCGTTGGGTGAGGAAGTGCCCGGTGAACGTCACGATCCCGGACTCGGCGACCTCGTCGCCGTCGGAGGCCATGAGGTAGCCGCGTAGGTCGGTGGCGGCGGTGCCGTCGTAGCGGATCGCGATCGGCATGTCCCGCAGCCGGGTGACCCGCTCGGCGAGAACGTCGAAGTGCAGGCCGTCGCGCGGGTATTCCAGCTCGATCCCGCCGGGCTGCCCGGCGATCAGTGAGATCTTCCAGGCGACGACGTGGGGCAGCGGGCACAGGTAGGTGTCGTCGTCGTCGAGCGCCCAGAAGTCGATGCGCAGCTCGCTGCTCATGCGGTCGTGTACTTGCGTCGGCCGGTGACGGTCGCGGTCGCGGTGCCGCCGCCGGTGTGGGTGAGTTGGACGGTGGGCCCGCCCGGTTCGGGGCGCAGCGCGAACCAGCGGCGGGTACCCGCGCCGCCGTAGTGGAGGCGTTCGTAGTCGGCGGGGGTGACGGTCAGCCCGCCGGTGCCGGTGACCGTCCAGGTGGCGGTGTTGATCTGCAGGGTTTGGTCGGCGGCGATGATGCCGTTCCAGCCGACGAAGATCCCCGAGGCGGGCTGCTCCAACCTGGGGTTGGCGGAGGGGCCGATCTCGACGAGCAGGTCCTGCATGAGCGCGGTCGCGCTGTCGAGGGCGGTGAGCTGGCCGCTGCCACCGGTGGCGACGGTCAGGGAGCCGGTGCGGTCGGCGGTGTCGGACCAGAACGGGTCGGCGGTCTTGAGCACGACGGTGACCTCGGCGAGGTTCCCGGGCGGTTGGGTGCGTGGGTCGAGGACGTCGAGGACTTCGCCGCGTAGCTCCCGCTCGGCGCCGTCGGGACGGACCCGCTCGATCAGCAGCTGCTCGTCACCGATCGCGGCGATGAGCTCGTCCATCCGCTTGTACAGCTCGCGGCGCGCGGTCGATCCGGCTGGGACACGCCCGGTGTCGGGGTCACAGCCCAGCACCAGCAGTGGCAGCGCCACCACCCCGGCCTCATAGCGCTTGCCGGGGATGTGCAGCTCACCGTGCTCGCCGGGGATGACCAGGTCGGCGCCGCGTTTCGCGGGCACCCGCAGCAACGCGGACAGGTCCCGGGGTCGGTACGCATGTCGGCGGATGTCGAGGCCGTTGAGGCGCAGCCCATCGGCCGGGATCGGGGCGCTCACCGGCGGAACGTCCCCAGCGCGGAGAGCAGCTGCATGTCACGCTGGACGCTCACTGTGGTCGGCTCTCCTATCGGGTTGTAGATGTTGAGGGTGATCTGCGGGGCCGGGTCCGCGGCCGACGCGGCCGGTGTGGTGGTGCCGTCGCCGCCGCGGGGCGCGAGCATCGAGGTGAGCGCGGCCGGCCAGGCGGGGTCGATCTCGATCTGGTGGGCGCCGTCGAGGGCGGCCGCGGCGGTGTCGGCGGCCACCTGGCGGGCGGGGCGGGTCGCGGCCGCGGCGTTGGCGATGATGCCCTCGCCGATCCCGGCGGGGATCATGCGTCCGACGATGCGGTCGCCCCACTTGGACGGCGACGAGATCCCCAGGAAGGACAGGATCGGGCCCGGGACGACGGACTTGATCCAGCCGAGGATCTTGTTGTACAGCCACGAGCCCATCGCGACGATGCCGTTCCACAGGCCCGAGACAAGATCACGGCCGGCGCCCAGCAGCAGCGAGCCGAGGGACCCGATGGCGGACAGGATCCGGCCGGGTAGCCCGGCCAGCCAGGACAGCAGCTCCTGGAGCTTGCGCAGCGCCCAGTCCTTCGCTGACCCGAACCAGCCCGCGATCAGCCCCGGCAGCTGCGAGAACCAACTGATGATCGACTTTGCTTGATCAATCCCCCACTGGACCTTGCCGACGATCCAGCTCCAGGCTTGCGCCACGAAGTCCGAGACGGCGCGCCACGCGTCGGACGTCCACTGCTTGACGGTGTCCCAGTTCGCGATGATCAACGCGACCAGGGCGCCGATGGCGGCGATCACCCACCCGACCGGGCCCATCGCGACCAGCCAGGAGGCGGCCATGACCGCGGCGCGGGCCATCGCCCCAGCGGCCATGAGCGCCCACTGGGCGACCATGCGGGCCGCGGTGGCGGCCATCGACGCGGCCGCGGTGGCCATCTGCGCGCCGGTGGTGAGCAGCCACGCCGCACCGACCCGGGCCGCATGCACGGTCGCCTGGGCGGCCATGAGCGCGAACTTCGCGACGGCGGTGGTGGCCATGACGGTGACCCGGGCGATAAAGCCCGCCGAGGTGGTGGCCATTCGCACACCGAGGGTGGCGAGCTTGGTGGTGAACCCGGCGACGGCCTGCCCGGCGACCAGCAGCTTCGGCCCGACCTGGGTGAGCGTGGTGACCAGCCCGGACACCTTCACCAGCAGCGGGCCGAGCAGCGCCGACCAGCCGAGGAACCCGCCGATCACCGACTGCACCGGCGCGGGCAGCGACGCGAACCAGCCGGCCAAGGTGCCCAGCGCGGGCCCGAGGATCTGCAGCGCCGTGGTCAGGGTCCCGGAGACCTGGCTGAGCAGGCTCCACACGTCGGCGATCTGCTGCTGGCCCTCGGCGCTGGCCGTCCACTCCGCGGCGGTCGCGGTCAACTGCTGCAGGGTGGCGACCAGCCCGGCGCCGTCGGCGCCGGCCGCGGCGAACACGTTGCGGAAGATCTGCCCGACGTTGCGCACCGTCAGGGCGAGATCACCGATGATGGACAGGCCGCGGGAGATGATCTGGTTGAGCCGCTGCTGCCCCTCGGCGGACTCGGCCCACGTCCGGAACGCCTTCGCGGCGTCCCCGGCACCGGAGACCAGCCCTGGCAGGAACGAGGTGCCGACCTTGGCGACGGCGAGGAAACCGCGCAGCCAGTCCCCGAGGCTGGACCCGACTTCCTTCACGACGCTGGCGGTGTCGCCGAGGATCGCGTTGACCGACCCGACGGCCTCCGGGGCCATCAGCGCCTTCCCCGACGCCTTCGCGGAGGCGTTCATGGCGTCGGCGACCCCGCCGAGCCCGGTCCTCAGCGTCGGCAGGTACGCGCCGGCGAGGGTCTTGGTGGTCTGGGCGAGCCCGGTGAACAGCCGCTGCTGCACGTCGAGCTGCACGGACTTCCACGCCGGCCCGAGGTCGCGCACCGCGGTCGCCCATTCCCGCGCCGACGGGGCGAGCTTGGCGGTGGCCTCGGCGAACTTCGCCGGGTCGTCCATGGCGGACAAGGCGTCGGAGACCCCGGCCACGCCGACCTTGAACGCGGCCAGCGCCCCGACGCCGGCGGTGAGAATCCCGGGCAGGATCGCGGCCGCGCCGGCGGTGGTGATCAGGATGCTCGCGAGGTTGGCCGCCGACGCGGCGGCCACGGCGATCCCAGCGGCCGGTTTGCCGATCTTCCCGAGGCCGGCGCCGAGCTTCTCGACGCGGGCGGCGGACTTCTCCGCCTCGGCGACGAATCGGTTGAGGCTGGTCTTGGCCTTGGCCAGCCCTGCCTGGAACTGGGCCGGGTTGATGCCGAGCTTGACGGCGAGGGAGGCGATCGTGGCCACGTGACCCTCCCCTCAGCGCGGTTGCTATGCGGCGGTGACGGTGCCGCCGAACCGGCGGTTGAGCTCCTGGGCCTTCGCCCACAGCTCATCGGGGCTCATCCGCCGCCGCGGTTTCGGCTGCCCCCATGGAGGTAGGAAGTCCCCGGGCTGTCGGGCGGGCCCCTTGGTGCGATTGGTGTTGACGACGGCGGCGGTGACCAGGGCGGCGGCGTGGTCGATGCGCCGCCCACCGAGCGGCCCGGCGAGCCGCTCGTAGGCCATCCACTCGGTGATCTCGCGGGAGTCGATGCGGGCGAGCAGCTCGCGCACGGTGTAGCCGAGGTGGCCGGCCAGCCGGAAGTAGAACTGTCGGGCTGGCCGGCGGGTCATTCCCCCACGAGCTCGTCGACGTCGTCGTCGCTGATCCCGGACAGCTTCTGCGCGGCCTCGGCGACCCGGGCGAGCGCGGCTGCAGACTTGCGGCCCAGCTCGGCGACCTGCGCGTCCCCGAACAGGCGTTCCCCGTCTTCGCCGATCATGGTCAGCGCGCATACCCGCGCCCGGAAGTTCAGGATCTTCGCGGCGGACGCGGTGCCGTCCTTACCGAGCAGGGAGGCCTCCAGCCGGTCCCGCTCGGCGCCGGTGAGTGCCCGCACGCGCACGGTGCCGCCCCATTCGGGGACGGCGACGTCGACGGTGAGCAGGTCGTCGGCGGACAGGATCTGGTCGCGGGTGAGCAGCGTCATCGCGGGTCTCGTCTCTTTCGATCAGCAGGCGGGTCGGGTCAGGGGGTGGCGGGGGTGAGCGCGGGCTTGCCGGACACCTTGAGGGTGATCTCGGCGGCCAGCTTGTCGTCGTGTGGGGCCTCGGCGCTAAACCCGGTGAGGATCGCCTTGAGCGCCCACGTCGCGCCGGTGGGCCAGGTGATGCGCCAGTCCCGGGGCTGGGCGTCGGCGTAGTCGGCGAGCAGGGTGTCGTGGTCGGCCGGGTCGTAGTTGATCTCGGCTGTGACCTCGCCGGCGTCCTTGAGCCCGCCGATGAACTCGCGCCACGCATCGGGGGAGTCGTGCGCGGTGACGTCGTAGGTGTCCCGCTCGGTCTCGGGCCCTTCGATGTTGGTGACGTTCGCGATCGGGGTGTACACGGTGGGTGTTCCGTCGCCGCGCTCGAGCAGCGTCCCGAAGGCATCCAATCCGGCCACGGGTGGTTCTCCTTGTCAGTCGTCCTCGGCGGGGGGTTGCTGCTCGGCCCACACCCGGTAGCGGGCCACGCAGTGGCGTAGCTGCGGGTCGGGGTCGCGCATGTAGGTGCGGGCGGCGGCGGCGACGGACACCTTCTGCCAGCCGGTGACCGCCAGGGGCCGGCGGTGCAGGGCGGCGTCGAGGGCGTCGGCGATCCGCGCGGCCTCGGCGTAGCCGCGGTAGCGCGACCACACGTGCAGGGTGAGGGTCGCGGTGACGCCGTCGCGGTCGTGTGCCTCGGCGGGGATCTCGTCGACCTCACCGAGCAGCACGTACGGTGTCGGCCGCGGCTCGGGCACCTCGTCGAGCACGGCGGCGCCGAGCCCGGTCAGGCCGGGATCGGTATCCAGCTTGGTGTACACGGCCACGAGCAGCGGGCGGGCGATGCTGGGCACTCAGATCCTCCGCTCGATCGCGTCGCGCAGCGCCCCGGTCAGCACCGGCACCCGCCGTTTGGCCGCGTCCTGCACGTCGTCCGCCCACGCCTGCAGCGATTCGACGCAGATCGGTTCGGTCTGGGCGGCGAGCTTGGTGAGCAGCCGGGCGAGTTGGCGGTCCCCGGTCACCCTGCGGGCCACGGTGTGCCTCCTTCGGTTTGGCGGGATCGGCAGTCCGCACGCAGATACACCGGCTCGGACGGCCCGAACGTGGCGAGCACCTCGAGCACGAGCCCGTCGACGTGCAGCTCGTCGCCGCGGCGCACATCCGCATCTGGGGCGAGGTAGACCGGCTGGGTCAGGTCGGAGCCGTCCTGCCCGCCGGTGGTGCGCTGGTCGTCGGTGGGTTGACTCAACCGACCGGGAACCATCCCGACGGCCGCCCAGGTGGTGGTGTAGCCGCCGGCCCCGTCGGGGCTGTCCACGCGCCGGCGCACCGTGATCGTGCGGTTGAGCAGCCCGGCCTGTGCGACGTTCACCGGTACCTGCGTAGCTCGGCGAGCTGGGTGCGTTCCCAGTCGGTCAGCTCGATGCGGCCGGTGCGGCCGGTGCCGGCGGTCTGCCAGGATCGGCTGTAGTCCCCGATCGACAGCTGCGTGACCTGCTCGGGGTTGATCACGGCGCGGCCGGCGATCTGCAGCGCGACGGTGCGCAGGATCCCGGGGCGGCGCCGCGGCGGGTAGCCGTGGGTGTAGGTCACCGTGACCGCACGCTGCTCGGTCGGCCAGCACCGGCCGATCCGGGTGAGCACCCCGGAGCCGGCCCAGGTGTAGTCGACACCGTGGGTGAGCGCGACACCGTGCTCGACGACGGCGGAGACGGCGGTGACCGGCAGCTCGGGCAGACACAGGATCCGGCCGCCGCCGGGCCGGTCGATGGTGAGCTCGTCGTCGACGACCTCGTCGAGGATTTGGCGGGTCTCGGCGCGGATCGCGTCCCCAGCCATGTCCAGCATCAGCACCGCCAGGTGCTCGTCGAGCTGCCCCTGCTCCCGGCGCAGGAAGATGCGTAGCTCCTCGGGGGTGGCGAACGGTGGGAACCCGCCGGTGTCCTCGTCCACGGCGTCCTCCTGTCTGCGGCTACCGGGCCGGTGGGCGCGGCACCGCGGCGGTCGGCGCCCCGGCCGAGGGGGCGTCGACCCGGCTGCCCGGGGGGAGCGCCACGACCAGCGCGGCGACCAGCAGCGCGG
>NZ_JBHSQW010000045.1:0-859 GCF_042658695.1 Pseudonocardia hispaniensis
GTGAAGCGCGGTATGGCCGAGATGCTCAAGGGTGGGGTGATCATGGATGTGGTCACTCCGGAGCAGGCGCGGATCGCCGAGGATGCCGGGGCGGTCGCGGTGATGGCGTTGGAGCGGGTGCCGGCGGATATCCGTGCGCAGGGTGGGGTGGCGCGGATGAGTGATCCGGACATGATCGCCGGGATCGTGGAGGCGGTGTCGATTCCGGTGATGGCCAAGGCGCGGATCGGGCATTTCGTCGAGGCGCAGGTGTTGCAGGCGTTGGGGGTGGATTACGTCGATGAGTCGGAGGTGTTGACGCCGGCGGATGAGGCGTATCACATCGACAAGTGGGCGTTCACGGTGCCGTTCGTGTGTGGGGCGACGAATCTGGGGGAGGCGTTGCGGCGGATCGCCGAGGGGGCGGCGATGGTCCGGTCGAAGGGGGAGGCCGGGACGGGGAACATCGTGGAGGCGACGCGGCATATGCGGGCGATTCGGGGGGAGATTCGCCGGTTGGCCGGGTTGGATGAGGCGGAGTTGTTCGGGGCGGCGAAGGAGTTGCGGGCGCCGGTGGAGTTGGTGGCGGAGGTGGCGCGGGCCGGGCGGTTGCCGGTGGT
Organism: Pseudonocardia hispaniensis; assembly: GCF_042658695.1. Taxonomy (NCBI): domain Bacteria; kingdom Bacillati; phylum Actinomycetota; class Actinomycetes; order Pseudonocardiales; family Pseudonocardiaceae; genus Pseudonocardia; species Pseudonocardia hispaniensis. The sequence continues at coordinate 600 of NZ_JBHSQW010000045.1, forward strand.
GTTGTTCACCGCGGGGGGGATCGCCACGCCGGCGGATGCGGCGATGATGATGCAGTTGGGGGCGGAGGGGGTGTTCGTCGGGTCGGGGATCTTCAAGTCGGGGGATCCGGCGCGGCGGGCCGAGGCGATCGTGAAGGCGACGACGTTCTTCGATGATCCGGATGTGTTGGCGAAGGTGTCGCGGGGGTTGGGGGAGCCGATGGTCGGGATCAACATTCCGGACCTTCCCGCGGAGCAGCGGTACGCCGGCCGCGGCTGGT